>CAYUVQ010000034.1:22168-28038 GCA_964448175.1 uncultured Cellvibrionaceae bacterium
TCAGATTTATTGAGTTCATCTAGAATTTTTTCAGCTACCGATTTTTCATCAGCTGACTCCTGATCCTTGCCACCTGCAGGATCTGTCTTGCCCGGATGTTCCCGTGGAAAAAGCCCATCCGGTAATATTCTGCGCAATTCATCCACCAGATCCGGTTGATCTTCAACGTCCCTTTCATCTTCGCTTTCAACAACACGAAAGCGCAAAATACCAATGACTTGATTCGCTTCGGTGACGACGTGAATTTGCCAGCGGCCGCTTGGATAGGGAGGAAAATTTAATTTGTGGCTCCAGGCTCGATACCCTGCTTCACGTCCACCACTGATATCAAGTGCAATGCGATCCACAGTACGACCGTTACGCCGCCAGACATGGTATATGCGTTCGTTTAATCCGCGCGGCGCACGAATAGCGGTGTAGGCATAAAGGCCTGAACGTAGTTGATCAACGGTGAGAACTTTTAACGAATTTTCCGGAGAACGATTTCGGTCATCCAGGCGATCCGTCACCGCCACTTCAGTTAAACGCAAGGTAGCAGGGGGTATCCAGGCGCGCACCCATAGTCCAATCATCGCTACGACCACCACGCCAAGGATGGTGAGAAGGCTGCGCTTCCACCAATTAAAGGGTAACGCACGAACCACACCCGGCAATGATAGAAAAATGGCTATGCCCAATGCGAGCACGTAGGTTTTTGGCGTAGGCAGCCGAAAAATAATCGGCAGGGCAGTTAATAAAACGGCAAAAAGCGTAACGCCGTGAAAAATAAAATACAGCCAGCGTTTGGCTGCCAGCCAACGATAATAGATTGGATCGACGATAGAAATAAACGCAGCGATGATCAACAGCAACGTGAACACCACCTGCCCGCCGTTCCAGACGGTAGTAATGACAAAGAACGGAACAATAAAGAACAGGCTTTCCTGATGCACCAGTTGTGTAGCAAAGCTCAATAGCGGTGGCGGCAGCTTGAAACCAAACCATGATATAACGCTGCGCCGCAATAAGTTTTCCAGCGCGAGCCACACCCAACTTACCAGCATCAATGCCGAAACCATCTGGGCAAACTTTTCCTGTTCACGCTCAACTAGCAGGAAGCTGGCTATCCCGGATACAAAACCAAAAAGCGCAACGGTGCCCGGGTAATGGGTAATTAATGCAACGCCCTTGATGACCCATCTTCGGACGAAGCTCTTTGTGTTAGTTACCCATTGTCGCATCATCAGTCTTCCGGGTTAGTCCTTGCCAATCTTTGGTTGACGCCTCAGCTGTTGGAATAGTTCGAGCTTTCTGGATGAAACAAGCCGCAGCATGCTTAATTCCTTTCAGAATTAGAACCAGTTTGCATCTGAACCGATTTCTTTTTCACGACCCCCGACCATTTTTTCGAGTGCTGAAGATTTATGGCGTGTTACCTCATCATCTGCAATGACAATAAAACCCAAAGCGCATAAAAAAGGGCGATAGCATACAAATGCTATCGCCCTTTTTCCGTATCAAGTCGCACCCATCGGTGCGCCTGGAGATTTACTCCGCGGAGTAGACCTGACGCTCCAGCTTGTGCCGCATAAAAAACAGCACACCAAATGCCACAATCAAGAAGGCGGGGAATAATGCCAGATTTTGTAACGTCGCCTGACCCGCGGCCACTTCAACCGCTTCGGCTGTTACACCACTGGCAATGGCTTCCGCTTTTGCATCATCCAGCCAGCCGCCAATCACCGGATTCCAGATCGACATGGAGAACATGCCCGCTCCGCCAAGCAGCGACATTCCCAGCGCACCGGTTTTTGGTTGATATTCGCTGATAAAGCCAATCATGGTCGGCCAGAAGTAGGTAACGCCTAACGCAAATACCACCGCCGAAACATAGACCATCATGCCGGAGGCGTGGCTCAGCAGGAAAATGCCAATGGTCGATACAATGGCAGACATCCACAGTACACCCGCCGCGTTGAACGCTTCTACAATTGGACCGGCAAAATAACGGCCCAGCGCCATGACACCAGTCACCAATGCAAGGAACAACATAGGATGCGCACCGGAAGCACCAAAGATTAATTCAGCCCACTGGTTAGTACCGAATTCGGATGCTGCGGTAAGCGTCATGCAGAAGAACATAAAGATAAACAGCGGTGAGAACAACGCGCGAATATTTGTTGAGGTAGATGTCTCAATATTCGCACTGGCAGGGAACGGCTGACCGAAGATCATTATGCCGTAGATGATAGTAGGAATAATCATGATGGCGATCTGCAGCTGCCAGCCCAATCCCATCTTGGTCATCGCGGCAGAGACTAGCGCACCAATGACGATACCGCCAGGGAACCACACATGGAATTTATTCAGCATGGTGGTTTTTTTGGTGTGATACATGTCAGCGATCAGCGGATTACACGCAGCCTCGACAGAACCGTTGGCAAAACCGATAAAGAAACTGGATAACAACAAGGTCCAGAAACCGCCGGCAGTCATGGTCATTACCAGACCCAACAGGTGACAGATAAACGCCAGGTACATTAATTTTTTTGCGCCCAGATAGTTATAAATCAAACCACCGAACATCATCGCTACCGGGAAGCCGAAGAATGCCATTCCATTGATCCAGCCGAGCTGCTGGTTGGTGAGATCAAAACTGAGACTAAGATCATTGAGGATGCCAGCGCGAATAGCGAAAGTCATGGCCGTAACGATCAATGCAATACAACTCGCATTGAAAATTCTTGATGGATTAACGGTATTACCCATAGCGTTTACCTGATTATTGTTGTGAAAATTTCTGTGTTTATTGATATAGGGCAAACACCTGGAACAAGGCGCCCCGCCCTGCTCCAGATTGTTACTGCAACGGCGTTACATTGCTGTCCAGGTACTGTTGGTACCGGATGAATGCAGTACAGCCTGAATAAAACGCATACCTTCTACGCCGGTTTCGATTCCTGGTACCCACTCCTGCATTGCATGGGTGTTCCCTTCCTGACGCGCCAGCAGAATATCCGCGAAATCCTGATACAGATTGGCGAAGCCTTCGAGGTAGCCTTCGGGGTGGCCGGCAGGTATACGCATGCCGCGCGCTGCCACGTCGCTGCCGATGTCACCGCGACGGGTAAAGCGCTGACGCGGCTTGTTTAACTCCGTAAACCACAATTCATTAGGACTCTCCTGCGCCCACTCAAGCCCGGCTTTGTCACCATAGACACGAATGCGTAAACCGTTCTCGCACCCCGGTGCAACCTGACTGCTCCACAACATGCCTTTCGCGCCGTCTGCAAAACGCAGCAATACATGAACGTTGTCATCGACTGCGCGGCCATCAACAAAACTGGCGAGGTCTGCACAGACTGCTTCCACTTTTTTCTGCGTAATAAAACGAGCCAGTTGAAATGCATGAGTACCAATGTCACCAAGACAACCCGCCAAACCGGAGCGCGCCGGATCGGTACGCCACGAGGCCTGTTTATTGTCGTCATCAGCAGCTTCCGTCAGCCACTCTTGTGGATATTCCACCTGCACCACACGCAGTTTACCCAGTTTGCCCTGCGCAACTAATTCCCGCGCATAACGCACCAGGGGATAACCGCTGTAGTTGTGTGTTAAACCGAAGAAGCAACCGGATGATTGCACCAGTTGTTCCAATTCCACGGCTTCTTCCAGCGTGCGCGTAACCGGCTTGTCACAGATCACATCCATACCTGCTTCCAGGCACGCCTTTGCTACCGGGAAGTGCATGTGATTCGGTGTAACAATGACCACCACCTGGGCACCATCAGGACGATTCTTTTCGGCGCGGATCATGTCTTCATAAGAGGTGTATGCGCGATCAGCCGCAATATGCAGATCAGCTGCCGAGGCCTGCGCGATGTCCGGCTTGGACGAAAGTGCGCCGGCAACTAATTCAAACCGATCATCCATCCGCGCCGCAATACGATGCACCGCACCGATAAAAGCACCGCGACCACCACCTACCATTGCATATCGAATTTTTGGAGTTGTCATCGTGAATCTTCTTCTGTGATTTGGGGGATAAAACCTGCGCGAGTGAGTACGTCATGCAGGCTATACGCAAATTATATTTTCAAACCGAGAATGCGACGGTTGGCCACTTCATTGGTACCGCCTTTTGCAAAATCATCAAAGGCTCTTTCGGTAACGCGGATGATGTGATCCTGAATAAATTTCGCACCTTCTTTCGCACCCTCTTCTGGATGCTTCAGACAACATTCCCATTCAAGCACTGCCCAGCCGTCGAAATCGTAGGCCGCCAGCTTGGAGAAAATCTGTTTGAAATCTACCTGACCATCGCCCAATGAACGGAAACGGCCGGCGCGATCCACCCAGTTTTCATAGCCGCCGTAAACACCTTGCTGTGCGGTCGCGTTAAACTCCGCATCCTTCACATGGAACATTTTGATGCGGTCGCGGTAGCGATCCACAAATGCGAGGTAATCGAGTTGCTGTAAAACAAAGTGGCTGGGATCAAAAAGGATATTGCAGCGGGGATGGTCTTCAACTGCCGCCAGGAAACGTTCAAACGTCGCCCCATCGTGAAGATCTTCTCCGGGATGGATTTCATAACAAACATCGACACCCGCTTCATCAAATGCATCGAGAATCGGCAGCCAGCGCGCTGCCAGCTCGCGGAAACCGGTATCAACCAGACCCGCAGGACGCTGGGGCCAGGGATACAGATAAGGCCACAATAACGCACCGGAAAAAGTCGCGTGTGCAGTCAGGCCAAGATTCTTGCTCGCCTTGGCTGCCAACATTAATTGATTGACCGCCCACTTCTGCCGTTCGGCCGGATTGCCATGTACTGATGCCGGTGCAAAGCCATCAAACATTTCATCGTAAGCCGGGTGCACAGCAACCAGCTGCCCCTGCAAATGTGTTGATAACTCGGTAATAACCATATCGTGTTTGGCAAGTGTCGCTTTTAATTCTTCGCAATATTCCATGCTGCTTGCCGCGCGCTCAAGATCAAACACCCGGCTGTCCCAGGTGGGAATTTGTACACCTTTGAAACCCAGACTGCTCGCCCAGGCTGCTATGGTATCCAGGGAGTTAAATGGCGCTTCATCACTGCAAAATTGTGCGAGAAATATTGCGGGACCTTTGAGGGTTTTCATGGCCGTTCTCCAAAGCGATTTTAGAATGTGAATTTATTGTAGTAGGTACCTGAACAGGCAGAATAGTCCGTCAGACTTTATTCGATGTAGTATAAGGGTGCGACAAGTCAAACAGTAATTTACACATCTTAACGCTGCGTCAGAATAATTCTTGCACGAACCTACTGGCGCGCTTTGTTGCCTGCTATAAATCACCTGTTATAAGAATTTCAGCGCCCGTTCATTTTACCGGTAAAACGCGCCAGGGCCAGCGAGGTTATCGCTTACGACACTCAGTACATCACCGAAAGAATAATCCGCGAGGGCACCATAGGCAGGATGTGCGCGTAAACGCCCGCGCGCCGTCGCAGGACTGGGCAATCCACATAAAAAGCGCGCCAACTGACGGGGTTGCGCTAACGCACTGTGGTGCTCTTCTTTTAATGCTGAAATTATCTGGTGGTGTTTTTCCATCAACGGACGATCCACCGCAGAAGCCAGCGCTTGACTCTCTACCTGTGTGCAATGGCTGCACGTACCGCAGGGAGTGTGCGCTTGTTCGCCAAAATATTCCAGCAGCTGCAGCGCAAGACATTGAGGATTGTTCACATAACTGATGACCTGGTGAATGCGTGCGATATCCTGTTGTTCACGCCGTTCGAACAGTGCAATAAATTGCTCCAACAATGCCTCGATGTCCAGGTTCTGCAATCGACGATAACCTTGACGAAGATTCGCCACACTGACCTCAAGCCAACCTTGCTC
>CAYUVQ010000035.1:0-27913 GCA_964448175.1 uncultured Cellvibrionaceae bacterium
GGGCAATATCCGGTAGATATTGGGGGCTGTTGCGCTCCCCCTGCCGGCCACACAGCGGCATATCCGGCGCATCGCTCTCCAGCATGAGCGCCGTCAGCGGTACTTCACACACCGTTCGCCGGGTCTTCTGGGCCCGCTCGTAAGTGATGGTGCCGCCAATACCGAGGTAAAATCCCATCTCTATATAAGTCTCAGCGATCTGGGTACTGCCACTGAACGCGTGGATCACCCCGCCGGCCGCCGGTTGATGTCGACGTAACAGTGCAATCACCTCGTTGTGTGCTTTGCAGCAATGAAT
The DNA here is from genome assembly GCA_964448175.1 of uncultured Cellvibrionaceae bacterium. GTDB lineage: Bacteria > Pseudomonadota > Gammaproteobacteria > Pseudomonadales > Cellvibrionaceae > Cellvibrio. Next base: position 299 of record CAYUVQ010000035.1, read on the forward strand.
AATCAAGGGCAGATTGAGTTCACAGGCCAGTTCAACCTGCATGCCGAAGAGGGCTTGTTGCTGGGGAAAATGGGCCTCTTTGATCTTATCCAGACCGCATTCGCCCACGGCAACGAAAGGGCCGGTGGTCAGCGTCTGGTGCAGGCGCGCGCGGAGCTTGTCCAGCACCGCCGCGGACACATCCTCACCCACCAGATCTTTTACCCACCAAGGGTGAATACCCGCCGCACAAAATATTCCCGGATGATCTGCACTGACCTGCGCCGCCAACTGCCATTGATCCGGCGCCACACCGGGAATGACCAGCTGCTTAACGCCCGCCGCTTGAGCCGCTTTCCAGACCGCGGCACGATCAGAATCAAACGCAGCAAAATCAAAATGACAATGACTGTCTACCAATGCCGGCGATGTCGACACAGAACCTCCCGGGTCGTGACAAGGTGAAGCCGGGGATTATAAAGGAAGGAGGACGCGGGTCTGCCCCAAAAATTACCTTGAGGCTAAAACTAAAAAACCCGCCAGGTGGCGGGTTTTGCGGGGCGAACAGCCTTGTTCAACAGATAATCCTTCCCGCGCTAAACAGCGCTCTTCTTTCTCAGCAATCCCAAGCCGATCAGCCCGAGGGCAAGCAACGCTAAAGAACCGGGTTCCGGAACTGAAGCGGTGACTACTTCCAATGTAGATTTACCAATGTAGAAGTCACCAAAGTCACTCCATACTTTTACGGTCAACAAACCAGTGGTGTTGAGTGATACCAGCGAGTTCAGACCCAGTCCGCCAGTCCAGTCACTGGTCGGTACATAGATAAATGAACCGTCCAGGAAGTCGATGGTGCCGACAACGATAGTGGCCAGCTCACCCAGGTCAAGAAAACCGCCATCGTCCCAGAATTCAATGGACAGGGTAGCGCTTTCCGCTGTGCCCTGAACAAAGCCATCATCATTGATGTTGTGAGTCCAGCTTTTGCTGTCCCACCAATTTACAAATGTATCTACATCCTTTACGTCAGTAATCACAGCAGCATGGCCGCTGGCACTGAACAGCAAAGCTGATACGGCGATCAGTTTTTTAAACCATTGAAAGTTCATAATTATTCGTCCTTTAGTCACAGCTATCCGACCTGATATACGGCCGGCAAAAGTTCACGTTGTTGATTTGACTCACACCATTGAGCTTCTACCATGGCGCGCAGACTTGTTAATGCATGGACTGTGCCAACCAACTAAAACCCATGAAATTCAACACTTTATTGCTATCTATTTCACACTTCAAACGAAAATCTTGTAAAAAGTACCGACCGATATAACGGGAGAATTTCGCTGATGTAAATTTTGGCGACGCAATTAATACATAGATTTTTGAAGCATTAACAACGAACCGCCGAGGAATTCGGCGGCATGCCGGCTGGCGTCGTCCATCCCTCTTGTCTTACGCCACTCGAAGATGACGTAAAAAAAACCGACATGCGAAGAGTTAGCAGGCTGGGCGTGATCAAGATTTGAAAATCGGGCAGTCGTTGAAAAACGCCTTGTTCTTCCGTCGCGAAAGACGGTATAAGCGCGCGTACATTTCGCGCAGGCGCAACACCAGACCTGTTGCGGTTGCGCGCGATATTTATTTTTAAGAGAAACACATAACGCCCACCAAGGATTCATCAACTTGCGGCGTCCTATCATCACACAACTCTGACTGGTTGCATTACGGATGCCTGAAGCTGACGAGATTCGTCTCGCCCAACAGGGTAATAGAGCTGCATTTGAAACGCTGCTCAATACCTACTACAACACGATATTCCGCTTTGCTTATAAGTGGTGCGGGAACCGTGCCGATGCAGAAGACGTGACCCAGCAAGCCTGCATCAAACTCGCACGAACCTTGAAGCAGTTTCGCTTTGAATCGGCATTTACCACCTGGCTTTATCGGCTGGTGATCAACTGCGCAAAGGATTGGCAGCGCAGCCAGGCGCGCCACTGGGGCGAGGACGATATACCGGAAGAAGAATCCGACCAGCGGGACAATCCAGCGGAAACCAATATCTATCTACAGCAGGTGCTGAGCATTCTTGATGATCTGGCGGAAGGCTTTAAAGAAACAGCACTGCTGGTTCACGGCATCGGCATGACCCATGCGGAAGCCGCGCAAATTTTAGCGGTTAAAGAAAGCACGGTGTCCTGGCGTCTGCACGAGATCCGCAAGCAATTAGTTTTACTCCAGAATTCCTCCGCTGAGCTGCAGGAGGCAAGACCATGACTGATGACCTGATCAACAAAGCATTTGCCAAACAACCGGAGCCGGACGACGCCGCCAAAAAGCGTGCGATCAATCTTGCGTTGATGGAGTTTGATGCAGTGCAGGAAGCCTTGGCTTCCGAAAACCCGACCGACGCGAACACCACCGCGCCGCAAAAAAAATCGTCCTGGCGCCAAGGCTTTTTGCGTTGGCTCCGTCCTATGGGTACTCACAACCCGAACAGGACACCATCCATGAACGATCAACGTCTTAATTTCCCCCAAAAGAAATTTCTGATCAGCGGTCTCGCTACCTGCAGCCTCGCCGTTGTTGGCGTGCTGCTGTTGCAGAATATGCCGCACTACAGCACCAGATCCACTATGGACGACGCTGTGATGGCAACAGCTGCTGATCAAGTCACTGAAGAGATGATCGTGGCCGCGCCGGAATCCGAGCGACGCGAGGCTGAAGCCACCTTCGTTCAAGCGCGCTTTGAGCGGCCTGCCCTGGCGGCCAAACAAGCACGTGAAATGCCGCTACGGGCGATGCCCGCCAGCCCTCATGCAATGACCGTCGCCAATGATGCAGCCGTGGCGCAGCCCCCCGCGGAATTCCGTGATCGCTTCACTGAATTTCAGGAAAACACGGTTAAAGCCGTAAGCGAAACACCGGTGTCTACTTTTTCTATTGATGTGGACACAGCGGCTTACAGTTTTGTCCGACGCAACCTCAATAATGGTTATTTGCCGCCCAAGGATGCTGTGCGGGTCGAAGAACTGATTAATTATTTTGATTATCAATACCCCGTTCCCGCTGACCGTAAAACACCGTTTTTACCCAACGTGTCGGTCATGGATTCTCCCTGGAAAGCGGGCAATAAATTAATTCATATCGGCATTAAAGGTTATCAGCTACCCGCGAACGCGATACCGCGCAGCAATCTTGTATTTTTGCTGGACGTATCCGGCTCCATGCACAGCGCGGATAAGTTGCCACTGGTTCAGCAATCCATGGAGCTGCTGCTGAACACGTTAAAGCCAGAAGATACCGTGGCCATCGTGGTGTACGCCGGTGCGGCAGGTACGGTGCTGGAACCTACACCCGTTAAAGAAAAACAGAAAATTCTAACGGCGGTGCAGCAGTTACAGGCAGGTGGCTCTACCGCCGGTGCGGACGGAATTCTGCGGGCTTACCAATTGGCCGAAGCGAACTTTGATGCGAAAGCCGTCAATCGCATCATCCTCGCCACCGATGGTGACTTTAATGTGGGGCACACCGGTGACAGCGATTTACAAACGCTGGTAGAGCGCAAACGCGATGAGGGAATTTATTTATCGGTGCTGGGCTTTGGTCAGGGCAATTATCAGGACGCGATGATGCAGACCCTGGCGCAGCACGGTAATGGCGTAGCCGCGTATATCGATACGCTCAGTGAAGCCCAGAAAGTGTTGGTGCACGAAGCGACTTCGACACTGTTCCCCATTGCCAAGGACGTAAAAATCCAGGTGGAATTTAATCCTGCTACCGTGGCGGAATATCGTTTGATCGGTTACGAAACCCGCGCTTTGAAACGCGAGGATTTCAATAACGATAAAGTGGATGCGGGCGATATCGGTGCAGGCCACAGCGTGACGGCGATTTATGAAATCACACCGGTTGGTGAAGGCAAACCGTTACTCGAACCCAGCCGTTATGCGACTGAAAAGCCCGTCGACAAGACCAGCAACGAGTATGCGTTTTTACGGATTCGTTATAAGTTGCCGGGCGAGACACAATCGCAACTGATCGAGCAACCCATCGCTGCAACCCAAACCATTAAACTGAACGACGCTATCACGCCCGGTTCACTGCAACAGGAAGCTGGCTTCGCCACGGCCGTAGCAGGCTTTGCCCAATTGTTACGCGGCAGTCATTTTATCGGCGACTACACCTACGATGATGTAATTTCACTCGCGCAAAAAACCAAAGGCGCAGATGAATATGGTTACCGTACCGAATTTATCCAGCTGGTGCGCAAGGCGAAGTTGGCGAAGGAGATGTAAGGGATAAAATCAGAAGCCAATCTTCTGCACAGGTTGATTGGCTTTTTGAGAGGCGTTTGAGACGCATGCATAAAAACTGTATTAGCCGATGCTTCCGCGCCTCTTAATCTTGCCCAACAGCCCGCTCGTTGCAGCCAATGAGTTGAACGGCCAACGGGTGTTGACCGCACTATGTATTAATTTTTCAACAGCGGGCCGGTGAATGGTTAACTCATTATTTTTTAAACGGGGTTTTTAAACGGCATAGCACCGAGATAATCTTTTTTACCCAGATCAACACCGTTGTGACGCAGGATGGCATAGGCAGTGGTGATGTGAAAATAAAGGTTGGGAATCGCGTGCTGGATCGCAAACTCAACACCTGTCAAATATTTTCCTTCCCAGCGCGGCTGGCTGATCTGCCGCTCTTCTGCACCGGCAAAATCCTCCGGCGTAACACTGGCAAGAAAACCAATCACCTCGTTAATCCGGGCTTTTAATTCCGCAAGCGTGGTTTCGTTATCTTCGTGGACCGGAGCCGTTTTCCCCGTCAGACGCGCCACCCCCAGTTTAGCCGTGTCGCAGGCGATCTGTACCTGCCGGATAAAATGAAATTGATCCGGAGCCAGGCGCGCCTGCAATAACACCTCAAGGTTAAATTTCCTTGCTTCGGCAGAGGCTGCCGCCTTATCGAGTATCAGGTTCAGGTTGGTCAGCATCTTGGTAAATTGAACAACAGTCAGTTCATGCAGCATGGCAATAACTCCGGTAAGACAGTAAGGGGAAAGTTTTAGGATCACCTTTTAGTGATCAGGCGATGCTTCTCTTTAATTTAATGCGCTAAAAAATCGCGCATCATTTTGCAGTAAATGCGGATAAAACAGTTAACTCTTCAACACCTGCTGCACACGTTTGCGCAATGCCGGCACCACCTCTTCTTCAAACCAGGCGTTCCGCTTCAGCCAGATATTGTTGCGCGGGCTGGGGTGCGGCAAAGGCAAAACACTTGGCAGGTAACTGCGCCAGGCTTTCACGGTTTCAGTCAGTGTCGCGGGCCTGTCCGGCACATGATAGGCCAGGGCATATTGCCCGATCACCAGCGTTAATTTCACCTCCGCCAGATAATCCAGCAAGGTTTTGCGCCACTGCACCACACATTCAGGACGCGGTGCCATATCGCCGGATTTACCCGTTCCGGGAAAGCATAACCCCATGGGCAGAATCGCTACGCGGCGGGGGTCATAAAACTCCTCACGCGTGACGCCCATCCAAGTACGCAGGCGCTCGCCGCTGGCATCATTAAACGGAATGCCGGTCTCGTGTACCTTTCGCCCCGGCGCCTGACTGGCTATAAGGATGCGTGCGCGTGGATCAAGCTGGAAAACCGGATTAGGGCCGTGAGGTAGGTGGGCGGAACAGAGCGTACACGACTGGACCGCGTTAACCAGCGAAATAAACTGCGGATCTGCCATCAGGGATTCAGGCTCTGATACACCCATTGCATGAGTTGTGGCAACGGTAGTGCACCCGATACACGCTGAATTTCCTGACCATCTTTGAATAGGATCAACGTCGGAATACTGCGGATGGCCCAGTTCTCGCCGACCAAAGGTTCCGCTTCGGTGTTGAGTTTGGCCAGACGCACATAGGGCTCCAGACGCTGGGCGGCGGCTTCGAATACCGGTGCAAAGCTCTGACAGGGACCACACCAGGGCGCCCAGCAGTCGACCAATACGGGGATTTCATTCTTGCCCAATACGGCGGCGGCGTTAGTAGAGTCCAAGTTCATGGGTCGGCCGACGAACAGCCGGTTTTTACAGCTCCCACAATTGGGGCCATCCCCTAGCCGGCCGGCGGGCAGCCGGTTAACCGCAAGACAATGGGGGCAGGTGATTTGCAGACTGCTCATGGTTTTTCCTGAAGAGGGTTGTCTGAGGTAGATTGCCTGAAACGGGCCGACGTGCGGAAACTATTTCAGGTCGCCCCTCGGATTTTTCAAGCATCGGAACCATACCGCATGAAGTCAACGCATGCCACCAAACTAGCGTGACTCTCCATCGATGGCTGCATCAATGGCGGCATCAACTTCCGACTCTGACATTACCCGCAGACTGCGGTTTCTTTCGGCGTTACCTGAGTTATTGAGACGCAGCGGCGATGGCGGGACGGGGTCGATAAAATCCGAACTCTTTAAGCCGCTGCCGCCACTGGCCAGCGCGTCCGACACTGCTTTTTTCAGGACGATGATCGCAATCCGGCGGTTGATGGGGTCTGTCGGCTTATCCTCCAGCAGTGGGGCAATAGAACCCATGCCCTGTACTGTCGCTACTTTGGCCTCTGGATAGCTACCCTCCAGCAAGGCGCGGCGCGCGCTATTGGCGCGATCCGCCGATAACTCCCAGTTGGTATAGGACGCCCCCGCACCATAGGGGGTGGAATCCGTGTGGCCGGTCACGCTGATCTTGTTGGGCACCTTATTGATGATCGGCGCCAGGGCGTGAAGCACGTCGGTGGAATAGTATTTAAGCCGGGCGCTGCCAATATCAAACATGGGCCGCTGCTCTTTATCAACGATCTGGATGCGCAAGCCCAGCGCGGTAAAGTCGATCAGGATCTGGTCCTTCAACAACTCGAACACGGAATCCATACTGATTTCTGCTTCCAGCTGATCTCTCAACTCTTCCAGCTGATCAAGCTCAGCCTGCTCCAGCTGGCGGCGCAGTTCATCCTCAGTGAGTTCAGGAATGGTCGAGGTATCCTGGGCGGACTCCGCATGCTGAGGTCTGGGAGTAAGTTCGATCACATCCGGATTGGCGCCGCCCGGCCCGATGACGTAGCGACTGCCCGGCTCATTAAAGTATCCGGCGATAGCCAGCTGCTCCTCGCGGGTGGTGCTTTGCAAAATCCACAGCAACAGAAAGAATGCCATCATCGCTGTCATAAAATCCGCGAAGGCGACTTTCCAGGAACCCCCATGGTGGCCATGGCCATGTCCCTTTTTCTTGCGGACGATAATGACTGGCTGCGCGCCCTTTTCCATCACCAACCGCCCTTACTTCTTGGCACGATATTGTTCTTCCAGCTCCGTAAAGCTCGGACGAACACTGTGATAAAGCACTTTACGGCCGCATTCCACAGCAATTTGCGGCGGCAGGCCGTTCATAGAGGCCATCAGACAGGCTTTGATGCACTCGTAAAAATGCGCCTCATCACGATTCTTATGCTCCAGATAAGCGGAGAAAGGGCCGACAAATCCATAAGCGAACAGAATACCCAACAGGGTTCCCACCAGCGCCGCCGCCACGGATATCCCCAGTTCACTGGGCGGACCACCCAGTTTCCCCATCGTGATAACGATACCCAGCACCGCCGCCACGATACCGAAGCCGGGCAGCCCATCGGCAACCTTGGCAATAGCACCGGGAACCTGCGCGGCTTCCTGATGATGCCCCTCCAGCTCCTGGTCAATCAACGACTCAAGTTCGTGAGGCGCCATGCTCCCCACCACCATAATGCGCAGGTAGTCGCAGATAAAATCAATAGCGTGATGATTCTTGAGGATTTCCGGGTAATTACTGAAGATGGGACTGCTTTCCGGCTCTTCGATGTCACTTTCAATAGCCATCAAGCCTTCACGCCGTGTCTTATTGAAGATGTCATACATCATGGTCAACAGGTCCAGATACATGGCCTTGTTGTATTTAGATGGGGTCAGCAACGCGCCGGCTGATTTGAACACCCCGATGGTAACGGACAGGGGATTGGAAATAATCATGGCACCCAGGGCGGCGCCGCAGATAATGATGATCTCGCTTGGCTGCCACAGCGCCATTATATTGCCGCCGTGCATGGTGTACCCCAATAAGATACAGCCAATGACAACCACGATACCGATAATCGTATTCACGCAGACTTTCCCCTTTGGAACGCTATGCTTTCTTACAGATATGGCCGGCGAGCCGGCAGCTGATGAGTATGCTCTTTTGATCTGACCTGCATTGTTATCGACAACTATAGATTCTAATTGAGGGGATTTCCTGAAATTTTATGAGTCAGCCGCCTTACCCGGGGCCATCATCCCAACTGATCCTTGATTCGGATAAACTCTCCATCCTCACCCTGGCATTGGCTGCTGCGGAAGCGCTGCAGAACCAACACACCAACCGCTGACATGGACTCTGATGATGAAAATCGACCAACTCGACCCCCAAACCCAGCAAGCCCTTGAAGCAGCTGCCTTTCGGCGGTTAGTGGAGCACCTCGACAACCGCAAGGACGTCCAGAACATCGCACTGATGAACCTGGCGGGCTTCTGCCGGAATTGCCTGAGCAAATGGTATCTCGCTGCTGCCGATGAAAAAGGCATCGCCCTTGATTATGAAGACGCGCGCGAGCGGATTTACGGTATGCCATACGCGGAATGGAAAGAACGCTATCAAACCCCCGCCAGCGATGCAGATCTGGCCCGCTTTAACCAGGACAACCGTTGAGATTACATCCGCTGATTGACTCAGATATACGCGAGTAAGGCGGCCGACTCAGGCCGCCCTACATCAGCGACAGGTTAACTAACGCAGTTGATACGCGGTAAGCGAGTTCTTGTGGAAGTTGGGAACATAGACAATACCGGTTGCTTCGTCATAGCCGATATCAGCGGTATTGGCCTTCGCATCGCGGGTGTCCAGCATTTTCTCAATGCGCCCATCAGCGTGAACGTAATACACCAGCCCTACCCAGCAGGACACTACAAACTCACCCGGCTTAATCATCTCTACCCCGTCAATATTGCTCTCAAAGCCTTTGGCCAGGGTCAGAATATTTTTGTCTTTGTCCACCAGCACCAGCTCGGTCGCCGCGCCTACTACCAGCGTGCTGCCAATAGTCTTCAAACCATTGGGTGAAGAAATATCCTCAATATACAGCTCGACTTTGCCATCGACGATGCGATGAACTTTATTGGTGCGGGTATCGGATACATAGACAACGCCATTCCGGTCCACCGCGATATCGTTCAGAAACACCGAGTTTTCGACGGGGATGCGCGCATCAATTTCCGCCGATTCGATGTCAATAACGACCACTTCCTTCACATCGGCGACATACAGTTTGCCGTCGTGTGTACCCATGCCCTTCGGTGCGTTAAGACCACGAACCCAATCGTGCTCAAGAATCTTGCCATCTAATGACAACCGGGCGATGCCACCCTCACCGTCATCATCTTTACCGTCAATCTCACTCACAAACAGGTACTTTTTCTTACCGTCCTCATACACCAGCGCCGATTCAGGCACGCGTAACCCAGGTGTCACCCATAAATGTTCAAGCTGGCGCTTTTCCGCCGCATGCACTGGCAGTGATAACTGCAGAAACACAGCAGTCATTACGCCTGCAAGCGGGATAATCAAGCGGGAAAAGATGGTGGTTTTCATGTTCATGCCCTCGTTGTTATAGATATCAGCGCCCCGCGCGGCCGATGCGCTTACTTCAGGGGTTGCTGGTCAGGATGATGCGCCTCAGGCGGTACCTGAAGCCACATGCCAAGTCTGGCATGTTTGGGCGTAAACGGCCAAAACGCTTTACATTGTCTTACCCATATACCTCCCTGAAACCGCCTGAATTGGCGTCAAAAACCGCAATATCGACCAAATCTTGCCGTGAAGCCTTTTCGGCACGAAATACCGCTTTTCGCTCCATTGATTGCGCTAACAGCCACTAGCCACTACTCTAGCGCCATCAAAACTACACGCTATGAAACTATGAAACCCACCATTAAAGACGTTGCCAAACTCGCCGGCGTGTCCTTCAAGACCGTATCGCGCGTTATTAATAAGGAAGTTACGGTCGGTCAGGACCTACAGGACCGGGTTTGGAAAGCCGTTAAAGAGCTGAATTACCAACCGAATCTGTCGGCGCGCCTGCTGCGCGGCGCGGCCTCTTCCATCGGGTTTATCTACGACAACCCTAACAGTAACTACGTCATTGATATGCAGCACGGTATCCTCGGTGAATGTCATCGTCAGGGTTACGAACTGATTATTCACCCCTGCGACGCCAAGTCGGACAACATCATTGATGAAGTGCTGGGCATGGTAGATCGCAGCCGTGTGGGCGGGCTGGTATTGACCCCACCTATGTCGGAAATGCCGGAAATTCTTGCGGCGCTGAGCAAGCGCAAGATCAAGTTTGTGCGCATCCTGTCCGGCTCTCATCCCCCAGACGATAAAGCCCCCTGCATCTTCATTGATGACCGCACGGCGGCTTATCGTATAACCCAATATTTAATTGACCTTGGCCATAAGGCTATTGCCTTCCTGGGTGGGGATGAAGCCCACAAATCCAGTACCGAACGGCTGGAAGGCTATAAAGCAGCGCTGAAAGACAACAAACTCCCGGTGGACAAAAAGCTGATCCTCGGGGGCGAGTACTCATTTGAGTCCGGGGTAAAACGCACCCGGCAGTTGCTATCTTCCGTTAATAAACCCAGTGCCGTTTTTGCCTGTAACGACGAAATCGCGGCGGGTACGTTGTTTGCAGCGCGCATTCAGGGGGTGGATGTTCCCCATCAGCTGTCCATCGTCGGCTTTGAGGACAGCCCCTTCTCCCGCCAGGCCTGGCCGAATCTGACCACGGCTCAGCAACCCAACCGCACCATTGCCCAGCGGGCCACCGCGCTGCTGATCGAGTGCATCCGCAACAGCAACAATGCAGACCACACAGTAGAGAGCGAAGGTTTTTATCCGCAATTAATTGTGCGCGACTCTACCTGCCCCGCTTTGGGTCGCAGGGCTTAAGCGTCGTGGCGCTTCAAGGCCTAAGCCTGGCGGCGCCCCAATACCTAAACATCGCAGCGTCCCAAGGCCGGATTCGAGGTACGACCTTTTGAATCTGAATCCGGCCGCCAGCGGGCCGCCCCGAAGCAGAGGCCCGTACTAAACCTGAGCCGCCGTAACCTAAGCCCCGCCGCAACCTGAACCCCCGTAACCTGAGCCCCGCTTCAACCCCGAAATCGCAACCCAATGTCCGGCCCGAACCTTTGGTTCGGGGCCATCTCCAATCCTTTATCTGGCCCCCGGGCCGCAACCGGCTTTATCCGTGAGAAGCCGGAACAGCGATACAAAATGCAAAGCTTTCGCGAAATTACGCCATTGTTCTGCCAATGCCTTTACAACAGCTAAGATTCAGTCCACAATGACAACGTTGTCTTGAAATCGTTTTATTTTACGGAGTTAGGTTTTTATGTCGTCAGCCAGTGTGTTAGCCCCTCGATTGCAGCCTGAAGAAACCCTGATGTTTCAGGAAGCCGCTTCAGCCTCAAGCGTTATTGCCGGTCAGTTCATGGCTAATGCCCCACTGGTTGCGGCAGCGGTAGAACGTCTGAAAGCGTTTGCTCCTCGCTCTATTGTGACCTGCGCGCGCGGCAGCTCTGATCACGCCGCCACTTATGCCAAGTATTTGTTTGAGACGCGTCTGGGTCTGGTGACTTCATCTGCCGCGCCGTCCATTACCTCGATTTATTTTGCCAAGCAGCAACTGGAAGGCACGCTCTATATCGCCATTTCCCAATCCGGCAAAAGCCCGGACCTGCTGGCCAGTGTTGAACAAGCCAAAGCCGGCGGCGCGCTGACCCTGGCGCTGGTAAATGTCGAAGACTCACCGCTGGCCCAAATGGCTGACATCGTGATTCCTTTGCGCGCCGGCTCTGAAAAAAGTGTGGCGGCAACCAAGTCCTACCTCGCTACCTTAGGTGCACTTATGCATCTGGTTTCTGAGTGGAGTGACGACAAAGAATTGCAAGCTGCTCTGAAAACCTTACCCAAGGCACTGGCTCAAGCCTGGGAAAATGACTGGCAGGCCGCCGTGGATGGTCTTAAAGAAGCCCGCAACCTGTTTGTTATCGGGCGCGGCATTGGCTTTGGTGCAGCCCAGGAAGCAGCCCTGAAACTGAAAGAAACCTGTGGCCTTCATGCTGAAGCCTTCAGTGCGGCGGAAGTTAAACATGGTCCCATGGCTATCGTCGGGGAAGGTTTCCCGGTGCTGTTGTTCTCCCAGCAGGATCAAACCCTGAAGGGCATGGATTCACTGGTTGACGACTTCCGCGCTCGCAATGCCATGCTGTTTGTCGCCAGCGAAAGTGGCAGTGGCACCTTGCCCGTGGTGCAGGGTGCACATCCTGCCATCGCGCCCATGCTTGCCGTGCAAAGTTTTTATCGCATGGCGAACGCGCTTTCTATTGCGCGCGGTTACAACCCCGATGAACCACCACACCTGCGCAAGGTTACGGAGACTATGTAATGACCAGCGCCCTGGTTAACGGCCGTATTTTTACCGGTGATGCATGGCTTGAGGGCCATGCACTGATCATAGATAACGGCCGCATTAAAAGTTTATTACCAGCAGATGAGGTGCCAGCCGGCATCGAACAATTTGATCTTGCTGGAAAGATGCTATTGCCCGGTTTATTTGATACCCAGGTTAACGGCGGTGGCGGAGCGCTGTTCAACGATGCTCCCACCGTAGAAACCTTGCGTACCATCGGCGAAGCACATCGTCGGTTTGGCACCACGGCATTACTGCCGACACTGATCAGCGACGATCTTTCGGTGGTTGAAAAAGCCATCGCCGCCGTTGCACAAGCGATTGACGAAAACGTGCCCGGTATTGTCGGCATTCATCTCGAAGGCCCTTTTTTAAATCCCGCGCGCAAGGGTGTACATAATTCCGAAAAATTCCGCACTATTGATGAAGCCGCTTTTAATTTGCTGACCTCACTCAAGCGCGGAAAAACACTGGTGACCCTCGCGCCCGAACTAACCACCCCGGATATTATTCGAGGACTGGCAGACGCTGGTGTAACAGTCGCAGCCGGTCACAGCGGGGCTGATTATGCGCAGACCAAAACGGCGTTAGCCGCTGGTCTAAACAGCTTTACTCACCTGTTCAATGCAATGACGCCATTCACCAGTCGCGAACCCGGCATGGTCGGTGCCGCACTGGAACATACCGACAGTTATTGCGGCATTATTGTGGATGGTTATCACGTTCATCCAGCCACGCTGAAAGTTGCTGTCGCCGCGAAAGCGCGCGGCAAGATGGTACTGGTTACCGACGCCATGCCAACAGTTGGTGCAGCGAACAAAGAGTTCGTACTGAACGGTGAAGTAATCCGTAGTGAAAATGGCCGCTGCGCCACCGCTACCGGAACACTCGCCGGCTCCGACCTGGATATGCTGAGCGCCGTGCGCAACAGCGTTGAAATGCTGGGGCTGGAACTATCGGAAGCGGTGCGCATGGCCAGCTTATATCCAGCTGCCATGGTCGGTCTCGACAACGAATTAGGCTTGTTAAAACCCGGATACAAAGCCAGCATGATTCTGGTGGATGATGATTTGAAATTGTTCAACAGTTGGATTGATGGGCAGCCGGTGCGTCATTGATCCAGATGAATTAATGCGGGAGTAAACCCGCTTTATTCTGTTTTTTGCTTTTTTGTCCGTTGATGTTTGTAGTTCTCCATAAACGTTTTTCTTCCTCGAAAAACAAAGCGCTTACCCATCAACCGCTTATGGTTGATGGGTTTTTTTATGCGCGTAATGAATGCAGAAAAGCCCGAGAACCGCCGCAGATATTTGCAAGACAGCCAGCGTAAGGCGGGAACACGCAAAAGATTTTTGACCGGCATCTGGGTTAATCAAGCAAATGAATATTTTAAGCCTGCCTTAACCCTTCGATAGCGATGCCGAAAATTTTCGAATACCCTAGATGGAAATAATAATTTTCCGGCGATGCAGATACCAGGCCACGCCCCACAACACCGCTACCGAAATCAGAGCACACATCAGCGACGCAGCGTAAGGGTCCGCCACCTTGCGCATCTGATCAAACAGCCATTGATAGGCGGATACATTCCCAATCGGAATCAAATAAAGGGTTTTAGCCCACAGGATCGACAGCGCGTAAATAAATAACGGATTCTGACCCAGCATGGTAAAGGACTTGTTGATGCCGTGCGTCCAGGAAAATCTTTCCAGCCTCACCAACACCAGTAACACCAGCACACCGACGCCGCTCGTCAGCAGGACAAACGAACTGGTCCACAGACTTTTGTTGATCGGAAACCACGGGTGCCACAGCAGTCCAGCCACCGTCAACGCCACGCCGGCAGCAAGCAACTGCCACTGTGCTTTAATCTTGTCTTCCGCCGCAATCAAATGCCGCGTGACTTCAAACCCAATCATGACATTCACAATCGAGGGCAATGTACTCAGCAGTCCTTCCGGATCAAATGCAATGCCTTTGCCACGCCACAGGTGCTCTTCGCCCAGCGCAAAGATATCGAATTGACGAACGATCGAATGTTCCAGACTGTAAGGATCAGCACTGAGTTGCAGCAACGCCCAATAACCCAACAACAGACCGGCGGCAATGATGTAGCGCCACAAGGTGTTGGCGTACAACACGATCCAGGCGGCAAAACAATATGCCAAAGCGATGCGCTGCAATACACCCAGAATTCGCAGACTGCCCGGATCCTGCGTAAACGGAAAATAATTCAGCAACAGGCCGATTAAAAAAATCACCAGTGTGCGGCGAAAAATTTTGTTCGCCCGCGCGGCGAAATCCAACGCACTTAATGATCGTTGGGAGAACACCATGGCTGCACCGACCATGAACAAAAAGAAGGGAAAGATATAATCCGTGGGCGTGGCGCCGTGCCAGTCAGCATGTAACAACGGTGAGTAAACATAGCTCCATGAACCCGGTGTGTTCACCAATATCATTAGAGCCAGCGTCAGGCCACGCATTACATCCAGCGCCTGAAAGCGTTGTTTAGTTGTCATGATTACACCTTTTGACCGTTCAAAAATTTATTGTGGTGCACATTTCACCGGATAAATTGCAAAAAAAAGGCTGTAAATGCACGCGCATTAACAGCCATGTTGATAAACCCTGAAGAACTTACCCGGTAACTACTTCCAGCTTCTTAACTTGTGGCCTTTAACCGCATAGAAAAGAATAAACAAGTACGCAGGAGTCATTACCAGATAGGCAGTCTGCCGATCCATATCGCCAATCGATGCTACACCGGCAAGTACAAACGGTAATACCGCCCCACCCGAAATTGCCATGATCAGCATTGCCGAACCGGTACTGGTGTAACTCCCCAGACCACTCAATGCCATGGGCCATATCGCAGGCCAGACGATCGCATTCGCCAGGCCTAACAGCGCCAGAAAAAACACTGTATTAGGCAGCGCTGGTAAACCAAAGGGCACAAATAAAATATCGGCAAAACTGGAAGAAGTATTGTCACCCAGCACGATAGACACACTTAACACTACCCCGAGGATAGCGGACAACATCAGCGCCTTTTGCTGGGAGATAGCGCGCGGAATTAATAGCACCCCCAGGATATAACCGAGCACCATGAAGCCCATGGTAAATGAAGTCAGCGTTGCAAAACCGCTGTAGCCAATACTGCGACCAAATGAGCCGATGGTATCGCCTGCGATAACTTCAACACCTACGTACAGGAAGAGTGCGACAACACCCAGCACCAGATGCGGAAAACGAAATACTGAACCTTTGTCTGCTACCTGTGCATCTTCATTTTCCAGATTCAATTCCGGCAGTGGTGAAAATTTTACACACAACGCCAGGAACGCAATAAACAAGCCCATGCAGATGTATGGAAATACCAGATTGCTGGCGAGGATTTCAATTTCTTCAGCGGTGGGTGATTCAGTGGAATAATCTTTCATCCCTCCCAGAATCATCGCAGCAAAAACCATCGGCGCGACCACGCCGGCTGACTTATTCAGGATACCCATAATACTGATACGCGCCGCCGCCGATTCTTCCGGGCCGATCTTGACCACGTAAGGGTTTACCGCCGTCTGCAACAACGTCTGGCTGGCGCCCATCATGAACTGCGCTACCAGAAACAAACCGAACCAATGGGTTTTGGCCGCCGGTATAAACATGAACGCCGCCGCCGCCATGCCCAGCATGCCCAACGCCATACCGTTTTTGTAACCGACCCGGCGGATGACCCAGGCCGAAGGGATCGAAAAAACCACCACAGCAATATAAAACGTAAACAGGATGAAGGAGGCTTGTACCGGGGTCAGTGTCAGCACCAGCTCCAGGTAGGGCATCAGGGAACCATTCAGCCAGGTGGCAAAACCCAGAATAAAGAACAAACCGGCAACAATGGCCATAGGGATGACGCTGCTCTTTGGTGCGGGTGAGGTATCAACTGTCATTTCCATAAACCTGCTTCTCGTGATTGCTCCCGTAACCGGGAGCTTATTAATTGATGCACTGACATCCGCGAACGGAATAAGCGCTTTTATTATGTTGGTATTGACCGATGTAAACTTTTTGTCCGGGTTCCCTGGCCATGGACTTTATACGCTGCTCACATCCGGGCAGCTGTTTTATGCGGGCAAATAACCCCGCACAATTATCAGGCGGTCGCCGTCAGGCGACTCATATGTTTCGCGTAATAGATCGCTCCAAATTCCGGCTGATTAAGCGGCGGCGACAGGCTGTCCACTACGGCAGGTTTCATCCAGGGAAGCAAACGCGGTCCCAGACCACCGAGCAACGACATGCGCGGCGGCTCGGTTTCCCACAATTTTTCTGCAACCGCGCTCATGTAATCCGCGCCCTGCTGGACGATATCCGTCGCAACGGCATCCCCCTGATCCGCCGCATCCAATACGAAGATCGCGAGGCGGGCGTAATCGCTGGACTTAGCCGTCGCCATCTTGTCGACAATCATGACGCCGCGGGCCTGCAGGTGATCACCAATCGCATCACTGAGTGATGTCTGTGGACCAAGGTTATCCGAGGCCAGCAATACCGCTTTAACTGCTTCCAGCCCCATCCACGCACCGCTGCCGATGTCACCGAACGGAAATCCATGAGCACCCAGAATGGTGGCCTTACCTTTTACATAGGAATAACCGCAGGAACCGGTCCCCGCCACCATCACCGCACCTTCGTCGTGATTGTGTGCGCCCAGACAGGCGATATGGAGGTCCGTAGTGAGATACATGGTTTTAAACGGATGCTCCCAGTTATTAATCACATCGTACAAACTGGGAAGATTGACGCCCGCCAGCCCCATGCCGGCGACGAGCTGGTGGATCGCCGCAGCCGGTAATCCGGCATCGGCCAAGGCCAGCTCGGTGGCCGTCTGAATCGAATTCAAGGTCTGCTGAACCCCATGGAGCGGGTTCGCCGGGCCGCCGACGCCGGTGCCCAGGACTTCATCTTTGGCAGAAACGATGCGGGCGCGACACTTGGTGCCGCCGCCGTCGATGCCCAGATACAAAGGTTCATCTAACGCACTGTCATTGATTGGGTGTATCCCCATAAACCAACCTCATATTTATTTGCAATGCCGGTGCGGTACTCTTACTTCAATTTGCTGATCGACGGACCTTCGCCACCGATGTCAATCAAATCCATATTTAGAGTGATCCGCCATCCTTCAATTTTTATTGGCCTTGAGAAAAAAGGTTGGCGCAGTAAGGGCGCCAACCATAATCAAGCCATCAACTACACCGTTGGACTACTTCGGAGCTGCACGGCGGATCTGCCACACCCCGAACACCAACAATAACGAACATAACCAGAGCATTCACAGCTGGAGATACACGCTCGAAGAGTACCTTACGCCGCAAAGACAACGTTGTCAATAATTTTAGGTGATAGCAATACCGCGCTGTCAGCCGGTCGCAACAACCGCCAACCGAGCTGTTCCGGGTAAATTTTAATAAAGATGACCTAAGAAAAGAAAACGCAGGAAGTGATCAGCGAAACGAGGGGTGCAAGGGGAGCGTAAAGCGCCCTGTCGGCAGCTTTACGCTCGCTCTGGGTTTTACTCAGCCAGCTTAGCTCGCAGCTCCTGCAGTTTAGCCTGCACGCGGCGAGCGTTATCCGGCCCCATGCGCAACAGCAGTTTGTGGGAGTTAGGTAATTTTTCCAGCGCCGGATCCGCATACTGATAGAAGACCTTGGGGCGCACCAACAGAATTTCTTCCTCCACAATGGGCGCAGCCAGCATGTTATCAATACTGCCCAGCATCACCGTGTGAAAGTTACCTTTCTTCAGCCCCATCTCGCGATACGCTTCTTCGAGCAAAGGATAGAAACGCTTATAAACAGAAGCCAACGCATCTGTATCAATGGCTTCCAGCGTCGCTACGTATTTGTCGTAACGTGCATAGTTTTTGGGTGACAGGATGTATTGCTGCGTCTGTTGCTCGTCCATTGTGCCATTGCGCTCTGCCTGGAAGGGCGGAGCCGGGGACACCAACGGCCGGTATTCATGCACGACCTTGCCCTCTTCAATAGCATTGGCCGCGCGCACAAATTTGCGTATGACTTCCTCCGGCACAATCATGGTCGGCGCGTCAGCGGCAAGCTTGGCAAAAGAATCCAACACCGATTGATCACTGTTGCTGAGTTCCGGGAGTGGTTCTTCCTGAGGCTCAGGTTTGGGCGCCTCATAGACCGGGCGGGCCACCTCGGGTTCGGCGGCTGGTTCCGGCTCAAGCGTCATGGAAGAAGGAGGAAGGGAAACATCTTGCGCTTCTTCTTTTGCAGGGTTCCAGTAAAAGAACACTATTGCTGCGACCACTACAGCGGCTACCAACACCAGAATGACCGTGGTGGTAACCGACTTGGTTTGCTCATTAGCCATACAGAAATCCTTGCGCGATTGGGTGAGAGTTGCCGGGATTATGGAAGAATTCGAGCCAGGTCACTAGAGTCTCGCTCACGATTTCGCTCATAAATTATCGGTGACGAAGCCATCCGGTGAGACCTTGGGTTACGCCACGGGTTCAGTATTGCCGCCCCTTACTGATGCGCACTTGCCGCTCCAAACCTATCTTTACAGACCCCCTTCTGCAGCCTCGGCATCAAATTGCTACGCCAGATCAAATCAAGTATCCTTATTAGTAATTACTCTCATTTGCATAAAGATCCCACTTCTATGAATACTGCCGTCACGCCCGCTGCCTCTCTTGCTGAGTCGCCTACCTTACGTCTGGATCAATGCGCTAAAGGCGCGGAGGTGCGAGTAGTGGATTTACTGGCCCAACCGCTGTTTGGCCAACAGGACAACAGCGTTTCCACCCGCTTGAAAGAGTTAGGTTTTCTGCCCGGCGCCAAGCTGAAGATCATCGGGTTTGGCCTTATGGGCAGCGACCCGCTGGCCGTACAAGTCAACGGCACCAAATTCGCGCTCCGTCGCGCCGAGGCCGCTAAAGTCAGTGTGGAATTGATTAATCCGGAAGCCCATTAATGTCGACAAGTCTTCGTTTTGCCCTCGTTGGCAACCCTAACTGTGGAAAAACCTCTCTCTTTAATCGTCTCACCGGCGCCCGCGCCAAGGTTGCCAATTACCCCGGCGTTACCGTTGAGCGGCGCATCGGTCGCTTGACCGGCTTCGACCGTCCCGCTGAGTTACTTGACCTGCCCGGCACCTACAGCCTGATTGTCACCTCCCCGGATGAGCAGGTGGCCCGTGATGTCATCCTCGGCAAGATGGGCAGCGAGGCCGTGCCCGATGCTCTGGTGGCGGTGGTAGATGCCACCAACCTGCGCCTGGGTCTGCGGCTGGTGCTGGAACTCAAAGAACTGAATCGCCCGCTGATTCTGGCATTGAACCAGGTGGACGCAGCCCGCAAACAAGGCATCACTATTGATGTGGCGGGCTTATCCCAGGCGCTGGCCATTCCGGTGGTGGAAACAATCGCTGTGCATAACCATGGGGCCGATGCGCTGCATAAGGCGATGGTAGATTTCGCTGCGGATCAGGCACAGGCTGATGTAGTGCGCACGCCTGATGAACATCAAACCGTAGAAGCCTCTTATCATCAGATCGAAACCCTAATGTCGCAGTTTGTTGTACAACCACACAACAACCGCAGCTGGCAGGATCGTCTCGATAGGGTAGTAATGCACCCGGTGCTGGGACTGGTTATTCTGTTCAGCATTCTGCTGGTCATCTTTCAGGCTGTATTTGCCTGGGCCGCACCGGTGATGGATGTGATTGACGCCGCCACGACTTATCTCGCCGAAGGTGCCGAAGCTGCCCTGCCGGAAGGCGTTTTGCAGGATTTTATCGTTAACGGCCTGATTGCCGGGGTTGGCGGTGTGGTTATCTTCCTGCCCCAGATTGTTATCCTCTTCTTCTTTATTCTGATTCTGGAAGATTCCGGGTACCTCACCCGCGCCGCCTTCCTGCTGGACCGCCCCATGCGCGGCATCGGCCTGTCCGGCCGTTCATTTATTCCTTTATTGTCCAGCTTCGCCTGCGCGGTACCGGGGATTATGGCTACGCGTACCATTCAGGACCCGCTGGAGCGAATGATCGCTATTATGGTGGCGCCGCTGATGACTTGCTCCGCCCGCTTACCGGTGTATGCGCTGATTATCGCCGCGTTCATCCCGGAGCAGACAGTGCTGGGCATCTTTAACCTGCAGGGCCTGACCCTCTTTGCGCTTTATATGGCGGGAATTATCAGTGCATCGCTGGTGGCCTGGATCATGCGCCGGCGCCAGACCCGCGAGGAATATCCTCTGTTGCTGGAGCTGCCCACCTACCGGTGGCCGATGGCCTATCACGTGTTGATCGGCTTGCGTGAGCGGACCTGGATCTTCCTGCGCCGGGTGGGCACCATCATCCTCGCGCTGTCCATTGTGCTGTGGTTCCTTGCCAGCTATCCCGCCGCCCCTGAAGGCGCGACTCAGGCGGCGATCGAATACAGCTTTGCCGGTCGCCTGGGCATCTGGATGCAGCCGTTATTTGCGCCGCTGGGCTTTACCTGGGAGATGTGCATCGCGCTGATCCCCGCCATGGCCGCGCGGGAAGTTGCCGTCAGTGCCCTGGCAACTGTGTACGCTGTGGGTGGTGAATCAGCGGATGCAGCGCTGGGTTACGCCATTGGCAACAGTTGGGGGCTGCCGGTAGCACTGGCTTATCTGGCCTGGTTTGTCTACGCGCCGCAATGTATCGCCACTATTGCGGTCGTACGTCGTGAAACCAATTCGCGCGCAGCCACCACGTTCTTCACCGTGTACTTGTTTGCGCTGGCCTATTTTGCCGCTTGGGCAACCTATCAAATTGCCATGCTGTGGTATTGATAGTCACTGACGGAGGTAAGGTATGTGGCAGGAAATTATTGTTGGACTCTGTGTTCTCGGCGCCCTGATATTTCTCGCACGCCGCTGGCTTCCCGGCGGCAAAAAGAAAGCGGGTGATTGCGGCAGCGGCTGTGGCAGCTGTTCCACAACCAGCTGTACCACCCCCGAGACATCAACCAAGGCCACGGACACGCCCAATAGATAACGACTGACGGACAGCGTGGCGACGCCCGCTGTCCGCTCAAAATCTCCTTGAAATGCCCCGTTGAACCCCCTACCGTATTCCTCCTGTCGCGCGAGTCCTAGCGCATCGCTTTGTCTTTACCCATCGAGGGAGCACCATGCAGGAACAAATAAAGCAGGAAAAACTGGAATTACGTACCTTCATACTCTTTTTATTGCTGGTATCCGTTGGCTTCCTGTGGTTACTCCGCCCCTTCTTTGGGCCAATCTTCTGGGCCTGCGCCGTTGCCGTTATTTTTTATCCGGTACAACAAAAGCTGCTGCAGCGTTTCAACAACCGACGCAATCTGACGGCCCTGCTGACTCTGTTGCTGTGCATTGTGATCGTGGTGTTGCCGATGATCTTTATCATCAGCTCGGCGGTCAAGGAAGGTGCAGCGGTTTATCAAAAAATCGAGAGCGGCGAAATCACACCAGGACAATATATCGAGCGTTTCCGCGAGGCCTTTCCGCGCGTCGAACAATCGCTGGACCGCATCGGCATCGATCTGAATAAGCTCAAGGAGACCGCGACAGAAGTGGCCATGAGCAGCGGCAAAGTCCTGGCCAGGCAGACCCTGAATATCGGACAGAATGCGTTCAGCTTTCTGCTTCATCTCTGCCTGATGCTTTACCTCACATTTTTCATGTTGCGCGACGGCAACAAATTAAAAGAGCTGCTGGTACGCGCACTGCCCTTGGGCGATGCACGGGAGCGCATGTTGTTCTCGCTGTTCGCTGAAGTGACGCGCGCTACCATCAAGGGCAACCTCGTGGTCGCCATTGTGCAGGGCGGACTGGGCGGCTTTATTTTTTGGGTGCTGGGTATTCCCGGTGCGCTGCTGTGGGCTATCTTCATGGCCATTGCGTCGCTGATTCCTGCGGTGGGTCCCGCTCTGATCTGGCTGCCGGTGGCGATCTATCTGTTTGCCACGGGAGAAACGGTAGATGCTCTGATCCTCGTCGGCTTCGGTGCCGGGGTGATCGGGCTGGTCGACAATATCCTGCGCCCCATCCTGGTAGGCCGCGATACCCGGATGCCGGACTACATCGTGCTGCTATCCACGCTGGGTGGCCTGGCACTGTTCGGTATCAACGGTTTTGTCGTTGGGCCGCTGGTGGCCGCACTGTTTATGGCGTTCTGGGGGATCTTCATCCGCGAAGTGAACAACCAGGACGCACCCCCGCCCAAGGTGGACCTCACCCACTCGTGACCGACCGAAAGAGGGGCGGCAAATCATGGTAGACTGCCCGCCCTTTTTACCTCCTACTTGAGAAATGACTTATGTCAGAACAATACACCACCGTCGAACAACGGGTGAGCTATGGTATTGGCCGTCAAATGGGCGATCAGCTTGCTTCCAATCCTTTTGAAGGCGTCGATGCAGCGGCGGTTGCCGCTGGCGTCATTGACGCACTGGAAGGCAACCCCAGTGCTGTGGCCCATGCTGACCTCGAAGCTGCGTTTAAAGAAATCAGCCAGCGCATGCAGGCTAAACAGGCCGAGCAAGCCAAGGCTAAGGCCGCCGACGGTGAAACTTTCCTCGCTGAAAACGCCAAAAAGCCGGGCGTGACTGTCACCGCATCTGGCCTGCAATACGAAGTCATCACCCAGGGTGAAGGCGCCAAGCCCACCGCCAGCTCCCGCGTAAAAACCCACTACCACGGCACGCTGATTGACGGCACTGTATTCGATTCTTCCTACAATCGCGGCCAGCCCATCGACTTCGCCGTGAACGGCGTGATTGCCGGTTGGACCGAAGCCCTGCAGTTAATGCCGGTAGGCTCCAAATGGCGTTTGTACATCCCCTATCAACTCGCTTACGGCGAGCGTGGGGCCGGCGCCAGCATTGCACCTTATTCCGCCTTAATTTTTGATGTGGAATTACTGGAAATCGTGGCTTAACCATTTCCACTGCTCCGCGCGCACCTGTTTATCTACTAATGAGGTGCGCCGGTATTTTCTCCTCGCACCTGCGTTTGACTATCAGCGTTATCTCCCGGATGGATTATGTGGTTTAAAAATCTGCGTCTTTATCGTCTTACTGAACAGTGGACACTCACTCCCGAAGAATTGAATGAGCGCTTGAGTGAATTCAGCTTCAACCCCTGCGGCAACCTCGACATGATGCGGTACGGCTGGGTACCGCCACTGGGGCGGCACGGCAGCGAATATGTGCATGCAGCCAATGGCTACATCATGATCTGCGCAAAAAAGCAGGAAAAAATTCTGCCGGCCGCTGTGATTAACGAGCAGCTGGAAGAAAAAGCCCTTGCCATCAGCGAAGCTGAAGCGCGCAGTGTTGGCCGCAAAGAGCGGCAAACGCTGAAAGACGAAATTATCTTTTCACTCCTACCCAAAGCCTTCACCAAATCCTCGCTGGATTTTGCGTATATCGCTACGCAGGAAGGTCTGATTGTGGTTAACGCCTCTTCCGCGAAACGTGCGGAAGATTTGTTGAGCGCACTGCGCGAAGCCTTGGGCAGCCTGCGTGCAATTCCCATTACCGCCAAAAACATTCCAACCCAGGTCATGACCCATTGGCTGCGCGATGCCCAATTGCCACCGGAATTCGAACTGCGGGAAGAGTGTGAATTACAAGCGGGCAAAGACGGCCGCGTTATTCGCTGTAAGAATCAGGACTTGTATGCCGATGAAATACGCAACCATTTGGACAGCGGCATGTTCGTGAATAAAGTGGCCATCACCTGGAAAGAAGCGATTCACTGCATCATTGACGATCAACTGGCAGTAAAGCGACTGAAATTTGAAGACAAGATTCAAGAGCAAGCCAACGACCGCAACCCGGAGAGCAAAGCCGAACAATTTGATGCGGATTTCTCGATCATGACGCTAGAACTGAAAACGTTTATCAGCGCGTTATTAAAAGCGTTTGGTGGCGAGGATGATTCTTACCAGGAAGCCTGACAGGTTAATGCACCGGCTATATCTTATGCCCCCAACGCATTCGATATAGCCTCAGCAAATCCGCGATGCCCCCGATTAAAATCCTCCAAGATTTACCCCTTTAACATACTGGCCCAATAAATAGATCGTGGTAGCAGCCCGATAGACCAGCAAGCCCATTCCACTGACCAGCAATCGCAAACAAGTTACGCGGGATGCAAGGCAGAACCAGGCGAGGTCATCCGCATTGCCACCCTCCTTTATCTATAACTTTTACAAGCTTTCTGTAAAAACGTCGCTTCAGCCGGCCAGTTAAGTGCTCTTCAACCAAATAAAAACGTTAGAAGACAACAACTTACCTTCCGCCACCAACTGTGGCACAGTCCGTGCAATATCTACCGCTACGTTAACAATGTGTGTAATTGAGGATGTGTAGATGAAAAGCTTACCCCTGTTTTTGGCTGGCGCTATGCTGGTGTCTTCTGCGCTGGCTGTGGCACAGACGGATCCGTCCGCACAGACAGTACCCAGCTTCAATGTGCTGGATGTAAATAAAGATGGCGTCATCAGCGAGAGCGAAGCGCTGTACTACAACCTCAGCGATAAAAAATTCACTGTGTGGGACACCAACGGTGATGACATGCTGACCGAAGCCGAATACAACAAGGGCATCGCGGAAAAAAGTGACGTCGATGCCGGCTCAGAAGGTTATTGATCCTCCATCCCACAAGTAACCCGGAGGGTAGACGGGCGCAGGGACGGCCCCACGGCAATCCTTCCCTGTGGATAATCCTCATGATGTGGTAATATGCGCGCTTTTTTCGATCTGGACCGCGCACTATGAGCAATAAAGTCGCCGTTATTATGGGCTCCCGCAGTGACTGGGCCACCATGCAGAGCGCTGTGGAAATACTGCAGCAAATGGGTGTGGATTATCACACCGAAGTTGTCTCGGCCCACCGCACGCCCCAGAAGCTCACCAGCTTTGCCGAACAGGCCGCCGCTGAAGGTTATGGCGTTATCATCGCCGGCGCCGGTGGTGCTGCGCATTTACCCGGTATGGTCGCCGCGCACACACGCTTGCCCGTGTTAGGTGTTCCAGTCCAGAGCAAAGCCCTGAACGGTATGGACAGCCTGCTTTCCATCGTACAGATGCCCAAAGGCATCGCCGTGGGTACGCTGGCCATTGGCACCGCCGGCGCGTTCAATGCAGGCCTGCTGGCGTGTCAGATTCTCGCCCTGAATGACCCGGCACTGGCAGCGCGTATTGAGCAATTCCGGGCTGAACAAACCCAGGCTGTTCTGGATAATCCCGATCCGAGTGTTGAATAAATGAGTCAATGTGTGTGGGTGCTGGGCGCCGGCCAACTGGGCGCGATGCTGCAAACGGCGGGACGTTCACTCGATCTGGATGTGCGTCCGGTTTCCATTGATGCCAGCGAAGCACCAGCATTACAGCCTGACGACATAGTGACCGCCGAGCGCGAGCAATGGCCGGAGTCGGTGGCTACCCATGCTCTGGCGCAACATCCGCACTTTATCAACAGCAGTGTGTTCGGTCGTCTGGCTGATCGCAAATCCCAGAAATCCCTGATCGACGAACTTGGTTTGGCCACCGCGCCGTGGGCTTATGTCGCTACGGCAACCCAGGCCGCTGAGCTGCATCAGAAATTCGGCGAGCGGGTTCTGCTCAAACGGCGCACGGGCGGTTATGACGGCAGAGGCCAGCATTGGCTTCACCAATCCCGGCAGGATGACATCCCGAGCGATTGGCATGAACAGGCCATTGCAGAACAAGCTATCGCGTTTGATGAAGAAGTCTCTTTGGTCGGCGCGCGCGACGCGACCGGTCGCTGCGTGTTTTATCCTCTCACCCTGAACCTCCATGTCAACGGTATCCTACTGGGTTCCGTCGCCCCGCTCCCGCGCCTTGCGCACCTGCAAGCGCAGGCAGAAAAGATGCTGGGAGCGCTTCTGCATCATTTGGAGTATGTGGGGGTGATGGCAATGGAATGTTTCCGTGTGGGTGACCGCCTGATGATCAACGAGCTGGCCCCACGGGTGCACAACAGCGGCCACTGGACACAAGCCGGGGCGAGCATCAACCAGTTTGAATTACATCTGCGCGCTATCACTGGCTTACCTTTGGGCACACCTGCCATCAAAGGCCGCAGCGCTATGGTGAACCTGGTAGGTACCGAGCGTAACAACGAGTGGCTGGCTGTGCCGGGGACGGAACTGGTGTGGTACGGCAAGGAAGTACGTCCGGGGCGCAAGGTGGGACATATCAACATCACCCATGCAGATGAGACTACTGTTCGCGCCTCACTGGAAGCACTTCGTCCCCAGCTGCTGGAGCACTATAACGAGGTCATTGATTGGCTGGTCCAATCACTTTAATGCGCGGGTTATTTAACTCATCCGCATTCGCGCCTCGCCATCACCCGTCCTTTTAAAAATATCAAAGCAGGATATTGGCTGCACGATGATGGGCAGCACGCTGACGCATGGTCTCTGCCTGCTTCTGATCACCCAGGGCTTCATAGACTTTAACGCCCAGATCATAAAAACGCGGCTCCGACTTTTGCCGCTGGATAGCCTTCTGCAACAGCAGGCGCGCCTGCTCTGCGTCGCCCGCCTCCAGGGATCTTGTCGCTTCGTAATAGAGAAAATACGGATTGGAATTGCGGTGACGTTCGGCCAGATTAAAAAATATTTTCGCTTTTTCCGGTTCATTTAGTTGCTGATATAAACCGCTGAGATTACTCATGATGGTGAGGTCGCTTCTGTCTATCTGTAGGCCACGAAGATAAAGCGCTTCCGCCTCCTTTAAAAAACCGTGGCGGCGGTAAAACGTAGCCAGATTACTCCAGATATATGCCTGCCGGTCATCAAGCAGCAACGCTTTACGCAAGTGCAAAAAGGCATCTTTCACCTCACCCTCCGCGGCTATTTCCATCCCACGGTTGTTATAAAACTGGGCGGCAGCCAGTTCTTCAGAAATCAGACGCTGTTCATAGGATGTGTGGTAACGGTCCATCTCCAGATCGATCACCACTTCATCACGACGCA
>CAYUVQ010000036.1:0-21399 GCA_964448175.1 uncultured Cellvibrionaceae bacterium
AGGTGCAAAAAAACAAATGACCGCAGAAACGGAATGGATAAATGAATAGGTTTCGAAGGAGGAATTATTAAAACATTTTCGCCTTCGCGAACTGAATGCGATTTACGGAAAGATCTGTCCTATACCCGGAAGATGATTAATCGAGGGTGGATTTTGATGACTATAGAAAGGAACATCCCTGGCCATGAGATCAATACCCATCAAGGCTGCCAGAAAGCCGTCACTGTTATGCAAAGCGATAGGTGCGTTACCCACCCGAGGATAGCTGAAAGCGGTGTTAGGCGAAGCGATCCGCCAACCCTGCGCGCGGATTTTTTCGATTAACGGTGCAATAAAATACGCAGCCAGATCATTTTCCTGCAGCGACAATACGATCTTGGGTGAATACCCAAAGGTTGGAACAAGGTATTGATAATAATTCTCCAGGCCCTGCCACACCATGTCCACATAGATTTTCTCCAGTGCAGCCATATCAATCCGCCGATTCGCATTTACCTGCTCAACATATTTATGGTTGAGATAAGCATCCTGGGACTTCACATTAATGTGGATCGGTTGCAGTGAATTTTCCTGCGCAAAATTCCGCAGCCTGCGGCGTACATTCAGATCACCGCCTGCCGCGTAATAACCGAAATGAAAATAGCCGTGATAGTTGTTGAATTCCCGCAGCAGCATATCGGCTTTTAATAAATCAATTTCGTAGGCGTATAGATTCACTTTTTTGAAGAGATTGTGATCATGACCGTGACTGGCCAACACATGCCCCGCCTTATCGTAAGCAATAAGGCGGGCTTTGTTTCTGGTTCTCGGGTTGATCTTCTTGGTCCGCACCAGAAACAATGCCTGCTCAACTTCCGCACGGCGCAAGCCACTGATAATCATCTGCGTACGCGCCATACCATCCAATGTGGCCGATGGCCCGAGGACATCTTCGAATGCGACAACCACTTCCTGGGCGCGTGCGGGCGAGACAACAATGCTTAACAACATAGCCATCAGCAGCAGCTTTTTTATTGCGTTTACATACGAAGTTGTTTTTTCCATCATGCTTCTCGAACGCTTCAACGTTATATCAACACCCTTCATAATTTTTTAAAAGGGACAGTAACTCGTTGTTGGCTGTGATCCAGCTAATTAATCATCAGAAGGATAGCAATATTCCACCAGAGTGCCATTCAGCGGTACCGGAATATCAGGATTCGGAAAGACAGGCGTGAAGGCATTCACGCTTTCATCGCATGAATGCCGTTGCTGGCAGGAGAAATCAGTAGGCCGCGTTCAACAACGTTTCAATTGGCCCCGCTGCACTGACAACAATTTCCTGATGCATTTGCCGGGCGTCGTGCAGCAGCTGTCTGGCTTGCGCAACACGGTCGGCCGGGAGGGGTTTTTGCTGCGCGATCTGGTTAACCAGTGTCAGACCCAATTGGGTAACCTGATTCACCCGTTGTGCCAGCGGCTTGATATCCGCCAACCGTGGATTTCGGTCAATAACGTGCAGCAGCGGTTGGTGATTTTTTTGCCATGCGTTCAGGAAACTCACCAGTTGTTTTTGAGCATGCTTATCGCGTGGCTGCTGCAGAAACTGCTCCACCAGCTGATCCAGTTCACGCACGGCGTAACTTTCGGCGGGGAGAGTATCCACAAACAGGTTCAGCGGATCTGCTTTGGAGTAAGTGCCGTACACATGTTTTTCGTGATGGCGGTGATAGTACTGTGCCTGTTCAATGGCCTCGGAAAAAATCTCCAGTGGTTTAAGATCCTGCGCGCGGCTGACAAATTTTTTTCTGCCTTCTTGCGCTTGTTGCTGATGTTGCAGGCCGATGGATACTTCTGCCAGGTCGCCGATTTTTTGCATACGTTGATACATGGAGTCTTCATCCTGCAATGCCGCTGGTGACCAAAGCCGTTCGGCTACGACGAAGGCACGGGGCCATAACCGCAGATCAATAACGGTTTCATCCACCAGCTCCGCCCAGAGCGCGGCTTCGCCACCCAACACCAGTTTTCGCGCGGCGTCAGTTAACGGCGGCTGAGGAATTCCCGCCGGCAACTGTGTACCCGCCATGGAAGAACCTGCAATTTGTTTGCCTGTTACCGCATAGGGTGTATTGCCGACGATCACACTCCCGGTCAACCCACCGTCATGCAATGTTACACGCGGCGCGAATACGCCCATCCAGGTATCGAGCTGGAAATAGGTTACGCCGTGAATCTGTTGCAGTCCCTGCACAGCGCGCCGGGATTTGCCCTTGAAGTCGATAAATCCACGCTGCATATCGCCCTGCCCGATCAATGTGAATGAGCCAGTGATCGCGCTGCCCCGCTTGCGGGGTATTTCAAATGACCACGTCGCCCAGGTTTCATCAGCGCGCGGCTGATCGTCAACAAGCTCCATCGCTGGCACAGGATCATTGCGGTAGTGGTAAGCCGCTGGTTGCGGTTGATCAAGGTAATAACCTGTAGAGAGTATCGCCTGGAAGCCGTGGCTGATTGCATCACTCACAGCGTCCGGTCCTTGCCAGGAATGAATGGCGATATTTTTGGGCAAATCCGGATGCTGGATTTCGTCCCAGCCGATCATCTTGCGCTGATGCTGTTCCAAAATTTTTACCACCCGGCGGTTAAACCAGGCTTGCAGCGCACGATGATCCTCCAACGCATTTTTTTTCATAAACGCCTGAATCTCAGCATTGCTGTTCCAATGTTCAGGATCCACTTCGTCACCACCGATATGCACATACTCAAACGGAAACAGTGCGCTGACTTCTGCAATTAATTTATCAACAAATTCATACACTTTTTCATCAATTGGATTGAGCGTCGGCTTGTGCACACCCCAGCGGATTTCTTTTTCGTAAGGACCGGGGGCCGACATGAGTTCCGGATACACCAGTGCAATGGCGCTGGCATGACCGGGAATATCGATTTCGGGCAATACATGGATGCCGCGCTGCTGTGCGTAAGCCACCACTTCGCGAATATCCTGCTGCGAATAATATTCACCGTCGGATGCCTGCTCATGCAGTTTCGGAAACGCCTTAAATTCCATTCGCCAACCTTGGTCATCCGTTAAATGCCAATGGAAGATGTTGTACTTCGCGGCGGCCATGGAATCCAATTGGCGTTTCAGCGTGTCAACAGATAAAAAATGCCGCGAGGAATCCAGCAGAACACCCCGCCAGACAAAACGCGGTGCATCTTCGATAACCAGCTGCGGCAGGCGCACAGTTTTTTTCTGTACGCCCACAATTTGTAACAGTGTTTCCAGTCCGTGTACGGCGCCGGTACGCGTGTTGGCGGTTAATAAAATTTGTGTTGCATTGATTTCCAGGCGATAGCCTTCATCCCGCTCCAACGCATAACCAGCTTCCGTTTCTGGAATATGCGCGACGGAAACGCGCAAGGCGGGTGCAACCTGTTTATCGTCGCTGGCTTTAATAATGGTCGACGTACTCAGCTTCATGCCGGTTTGTTTTTGCAACCGCGCGACAAACCGCTCCAGTTCTTTGCGCAATAACGGCGAGTCAGCGCCATCAACCATCACGCGAAATTTTTTATCCAGAGCAAGCTGACCGGAATGCAGCGCGAGCTGTTTTGGATAAGGCATCAGATCCAGTTCGGCTACAGGAATTGCCTGCGCGGTTAACGCCGGAGCATTTATTGCCGACGCAGTTATTGCCAAGGTACTTAATGAGAGCAGCAGGCTCAGGAGGACAGGAAATTTCATAGAAGCGTCACTTAGTCTGTTATAGCTTTCAGCAGGCGCGCCTGCCGAAGATGAAAACCTGAAGAATTGAATGTGAATGAGGCCAGATAAACTCGGGACATCCATACCTGGCCCAATCAAGCGGGCATGAACAATTCCATCAACGAGCCTGATCACACCCAGCCAGTTAATACGAACCCGATTAAAAAAACGTCCGCACCAGATCCACAACTTTGTAGTTATCGTCGATCACGCACATCTGCTGCCATTTATCGAAGGTCAGGCACGGATGAGACGTACCGAATGCAATGATGTCGCCCACCCGCAGATCATCATCGGCAGGAAAGCTCATGGCAGCATGCTGATCCATCATGGAGACCACTTGCCACTGGCCGGAAGCGGCCACGGGAGCAGGTTCACCGGGACGGTAATGCAGATTGGGGACCGGCAGTCCGGCATCAAAGGCGACGTCACGTTTGCCCAGGCCAATCACCGCCTGGCCGGGTTCAGGGATAGATTGCACATAAGCCCAGATTTCCAGTGCTGACTGCAGGTTGCCATCTATTTCGGGATCGAGTCCGCAACGGGCCATCAGATTGTCCTGGTTGTGCATGCACAACCCCTGGTCGTGAACGATATAACAGCCAGGACGAATGACCGGGATGATGTTCTGGTGGAGTTCCCTTCCAAAGACTTCTGCAACAATGTCGTACCAAGCCGAGCCGGCGCCGGTGAGCACGATCTTGCGGGTATCGAAGGCATCCTGATCCAGCAGTTTCAGGCACAGATCTCTCACCATCACCACATGTGCCCGAATGCGCTCCGGCAGGTTGTCGCCCTTGATAACCCCTTCGTAAGTTTCGATTCCTGCCAGTTGGATTACAGGATAACGAGCGATTTCTTCGACCAGTGCCTGCACATCTTCCGCTGTGCGGGTGCCACAGCGGCCACCCGGCACACCGACCTCAATCAATACTTGCAGTGTCTGATTGCGCGCACCAAAGAAACTGGCGAGTTCACGAACGTTGTCCAGCGAATCCACCAGACAGTAAAAATCCAGCAGACCTTTTGCGAGCAATTCGCTAATGATCTCCATGTTGCGCTGGCCCACCAGCTGGTTGGCCATAATGACCCGCCGCACCCCAAAGCGATGCGCCACAGACACCTGCGTCGGTGTGGCCAGCGTCATCGCCCACGAGCCGGCCGCCATCTGATGTGCAAACAGCGCTGGGGCCATGGTAGTTTTGCCATGGGGCGCCAGGCTTACTTTGCGCTTGTTGGCGAAGCGCTGCATCCAGTGCAGGTTGTTTTCCAGACGCGAACGGTAGAGCACCGCCGCTGGCAGGCTTACCTCCTCGCGCAGCAGGTTCCACCCCGGCTTACGAAAAAATTCAGGTTTTCCGCCGCCTTTAACCACTAACGGCGCCTCGGCAAGGGCCTCAGCAATATCCAGCGAAGAATTGTTATAAACACTCATGAACAGGCCCCGATCAAGCATAAATATGGCAACATTACGGCTCTTTAAGCCGCCCGCCGTGACGCGGGACAAATGATAGAAACTATCACAATTTAAGCAAAATTATTGGTATTTTCAAACATTCGTGTATCATGACCGAGTAGATCGGCGATACCTGATAACTGGCGCACAACAACGCCAGCGATTGATCCCAAAGGAGCCGACCGTGAGTTACGAGATAGACATGGTGTCGCAGATAGCCAAGCTCTACGACCAGTTGAGTGACGCCGAGCGAAAGATAGCAACACTGATCCTTGATGATCTGAACTTTGCCGCGCACGCCAGTATCAGTGAGCTCGCGCAGAAGTCCGAGGTAAGTGAAGCCACCATCACCCGCTTTGCCCGCGCACTGGGATGTAAAAATGTGCGCGATCTTAAACTGCGGCTGGCCCAGTCTCTCGCCGTAGGACAGCGGTTTATCTCCGAGGTCAAAGTCGAGCCGACCGGTATCCACGGTATCTACGAAACGATCAAAAGCGCATTGGATTTTAACGCGCAGCTTATCACCCTGGAGACGGTGTACACAGCGGTGGAGATGCTGACCAAGGCGCGGCAGATTTTGATTTTTGGCGTGGGCGGCGGGTCCACCATCATGGCGCAGGAATGTCAGCATCGCCTGTTCCGCCTGGGATTTGCCGCCACGGCCTATTCCGACCCCATGCTGATGCGCATGGCGGCGGCAGCCATCGATAACAACGACGTTGTAATCTGTTTGTCCCTGGGCGGTTACAGCCCGGATGTCACCGAAGCAGCCGAGATCGCCCGCGCTTACAGCGCGCAGACTATTGCCATCACCCCCGTGGATTCTCCGCTGGGCCAATCGGTGGACCTGGTCATACCCATAGAGCCGATCGAGACAGATTACATCTTCAAACCCAGTGCATCACGCTACGTCATGATGGCCGCGATCGATGTGCTGGCAACGGAGCTGGCCATAAAGAACAAACGCAAGAGCCGCGAGAAACTACGGCGGTTGAAGCACAATCTGGATAAACACAAACACGGTAAGGATCGTTTGCCACTGGGAGACTAAGGAACTTCTGAAAGCAGCTTTCAGCGGTTTCCCCGGCAGGCTTATCGACTTACCCCGATGAGTGATGACGATGTACGAAACCCTGATTTGTGGCGCCACAATTATTGATGGCAGCGGGGCTCCGGCCTTTGCCGCCGACGTGGCCATAGTGAATGAAAGGATCTCTCTCCACCCGGTCAACAGCAAGCTTGCGGCCCGGACCGTTGTTGATGCCGACGGACTGTTTCTCGCCCCCGGCTTTATCGATGTCCACACCCACGACGATACCCAGGTCATCAAATCACCAGAGATGCGCGCCAAGATCACCCAGGGTGTAACCACGGTGATTGTCGGCAACTGCGGCATCAGCGTCAGCCCGGTCACCCTGGCTGGCGAACCGCCCAACCCCATGAATCTGCTCGGCAAACGCGATGACTTTGCCTACCCCAGCTTCCACGATTACGTCACTGCCGTTGAAGCGGCCCAGCCCGGTGTTAACGTGGGAGCATTGATTGGTCACACGGCGCTGCGCAGCAACCATATGGACGACCTG
Organism: uncultured Cellvibrionaceae bacterium; assembly: GCA_964448175.1. Lineage (GTDB taxonomy): Bacteria > Pseudomonadota > Gammaproteobacteria > Pseudomonadales > Cellvibrionaceae > Cellvibrio. Next base: position 6,791 of record CAYUVQ010000036.1, read on the forward strand.
ATGCGCCCGGCTACCCGCCCGGAAATCAACGCGATGAAAAAGCAGTTGCGCGAAGCCATGGCGCGGGGTGCGCTGGGGTTAAGTTCGGGCCTCGCCTACAACAGTGCGATCCATGCCCCCACTGAAGAAGTCATGGCGCTGGTGGAAGAACTGGCGAGCTTCGACGGGATTTACACCACGCATTTGCGCACTGAATTCGATGGCATCATCAGCGCGATGGATGAAGCCTTTGCCACCGCTAAACACGGCAAGATCCCCTTGATTATTTCCCATCTTAAATGTGCCGGTGCCGGTAACTGGGGCCGCAGCAGCGAGATCCTTCAGCACTTGGAACAGCACGCTCAGTCGCACAAGATCGCCTGCGATTGTTACCCCTACTCCGCCAGTTCGAGCACCCTCGATCTGGGGCAGGTTACTGACGATTATGATGTGTTTATCACATGGTCCGAGCCGCACCCCGAAATGGCCGGCCGCCTGCTGGCAGAGATAGCAGCAGACTGGAAATTACCCCTGCTGGAGGCTGCCAAAAAATTAATTCCCGCCGGCGCGGTGTACCACGGCATGAATGAAAACGACGTGCGCAATATCCTCCGCTACCCGCGCACGATGATTGGCTCTGATGGCCTGCCTAACGACCCGCATCCTCACCCGCGCCTGTGGGGAACATTTCCCCGCGTGATCGGCCATTACGCGCGCGATCTTGGATTGTTTGATTTGTCCGCGGCAATCCGCAAGATGACCGGTCTGTCCGCCGAAGAATTCAAGCTGCCTCAGCGCGGCCTGATTGCACCGAATTATTTCGCTGACCTGGTGCTGTTTAATATTGACCGCATCAAAGACACCGCGACGTTTGAACGGCCGCAACAAAGCGCAGCCGGTATCGAAAAAGTCTGGGTCAACGGCCACCTGACTTACAGCAACGGCCAACTCAGCCCCCAGCGCGCCGGGAAATTTCTCACCCGCGCCACCTCTCCTGTTTCAACTTCAACCCTGGCTTTATGTGAGGAAACTTTATGAGCATTACGCGTTTCGGTGCCGCAGGCGGTGTTGGCACTGGTGGACAACATTTACCTTTTTCAAGTGCAGTTGCGGCCGGAGGCTGGCTGTATGTTTCCGGCCAGACACCCATGACCGACGGCGAAGTGGTTGAAGGCGGTATCGTTGAGCAATCGCGCCTGGCAATTAACAATTGCCTGAAGATTATGGAGGGTGCCGGTTATGGTCTGGCCGATGTGGTGCACGTCACCGTGATCCTGACCGATGCGCGTTATTTTCAATCGTTCAACAAAGTTTTTCGTGAAGTTTTCGGGGAACATCCACCCGCACGCATCTGTTCCGTGTGCGATCTTGTGGTGGATTGTAAAGTGGAAGTTGGCGTTGTCTGTTACAAAGACCCTGCAAAATAAAAATTCACTTCGGTCATTACCAGGGCAACCGCTGATCTCCGGTTGCCTTATAAATCACCAACAAAAATAAGCACGAGAAATTTATGAACAGCCAGGCTTTTTTAATTTCATTCGCCGTGTATGTGTTGTTTTTAATCTGGCTGGGCTGGGCCGTCTCACGCAAGCAAAAAGATGGTGATGATTTTTTATTGGCTGGGCGCAGCCTGCCGCTGTTGTTAACACTCGGCACGACAGTAGCCACCATGGTAGGCACTGGCTCGTCCATGGGGGCTGTGGGCTTTGGCTATGCTAACGGCTGGGCTGGGGCACTTTACGGCATCGGTGGCGCAATCGGTATTCTGTTGACTGCCTGGTGGTTTGCGCCCACCCGCGATCTGCAATTCATGACCATGAGTGAAGAACTCTCCTACTATGTGGGCGCCAATCGTGCGGTTAAAAATATTGTCGGCGTGCTGATTTTTCTGGCCTGCATTGGCTGGCTGGGAGCGCACATCCTTGGTGGCGGCATGTACCTGGCGTGGATCGCCGGCGTCGATGCGACTACGGCCAAAATAATTATTGCGGTCGGCTTCAGTATCTATGTCGTGATCGGCGGTTACAGCGCCGTGGTGTGGACTGATACTATTCAGGCCATTATTTTGTTTGTGGGTTTTATCCTGATGGCGCTGTTCGCGATCGATAAGGCCGGCGGATGGGAAGCCACGATGGCCGCACAACCCGCCGCTAATATCAGTTTCCTCGCCCTCGATAAAGTAGGTGCTTTGCACGCGCTGTCATTAATGCTCGTAGTAGCTGTCGGCGTACTCGCCACACCTTCTTTTCGCCAACGGATTTATTCGGGAGCCAGCGTAAGCTCCGTGCGGAAATCCTTTGTCCTGTCCGGCGGACTGTATTTATTTTTTTCGTTCATCCCCGCACTGATCGGTATGGCCGCATTCGCACTTAACCCAGAGCTGGACAACCGCAATTTCGCCTTTCCTTTTCTTGCCCTGGAAGCCTTGCCTCTTTACATCGGCATGGTCGTACTGATCGCCGGTTTGTCAGCAACCATGTCCAGTGCCAGCTCAGATGCTATTGCCGGCGTGGCCATTTTATTGCGTGATATTTTTATTATTGTCACGGGGCGCTCGCCAGCGAAAGAAAGAATGATCGGGTACTCTCGTGTTGGCGTTGTCTTTGTTACCGGTCTCGCGCTGGCTTTTGCCTTGGCTTCCGATGACATCATCACATACATCACCAATATGATTTCGACCGTTATGTCGGGGATGTTTGCGTGCGGCGTGCTGGGAAAATTCTGGCCGCGCTATACCTGGCAGGGTGCGGTTGCATCCTTGGTGGGGGCATCTGCCACATCTTTCGCCGTGATGTTGACACCTGCAGCAATGACAGCATTGGGCAATCCGATAATGCCATCTGTCAGTGTTGCGCTTATCGCAGGTGTGATCGTAAGTCTGCTCACACCGCGCAATACCGTTTCACCCACAGAAGCATTAGCGCTGCTCGCCGAGCAACGGGATAGAACCGGCGAATCATCCCCCGCTGCCGAGTCCGCACCCCAAACCTGACGTAAATTTACAACCATGTAACTGTATGTTCACGTAGGTCGGATTAGCCTAAGCGTAATCCGACATTTTGCGCCGATAAATTTCATCAGAATGCGATCAGCAAACGTAAAAGCTGAAGGCTCAAGGTCATTATTCCTCTGCTGGAAATAGCGTCGGATTACGCTTAGGCTAATCCGACCTACACCTCAACACGGCCTGTGTTAACTCCATGTTTCTGTTCTTTGTTTATACAACCGGCGGCTGTGGTGTCATACGATGCTGCGCGATCACCGCATACGATTGCCAGTACATGTTGGTCCGCATACGATTACCAATGCAGGTCGGTCCGCAAACGATTTATCAATAATTGCGCGGACCGTTTTTGTGTCGTTACGTTGGGATGATAATCGCAGCCATAACCGTCTTCCTGTTCAATCTTTCCCAAGTCCAACACGTGCACGTTGCGTTCTTCCAGTGCTGTTAATCTGGCCTTTTGATCCGCACGGGCCTCGCCACTGAGCATAGGACTGACGACCAAATAAATCGGTTTGCCGGGATAGTCGCGCTGGATACGATCCACCAGACTGATCATGCTGAGCTGGTACTCATCCGTCACTGATCCCTGCCAATAATCATTGGTACCGATGGCGACTGTGATCGCGTCTGGCTGATAAGCCGCGACATCCCACCGACTTTCCGCAGCATCAGCAAGTGTGCGCTGATAACGCTCAAGAATCGTGGGATTAACAGGCTTTTCTTCACCGTAAGAGCGCCATGCACCAATTCCGGACCAGGCGATAGTATGCAGATCGGCCTTCAACGCGTTCGCTGCCAGGGCGACGTAGGTCAACTGTTGATTACTGGTCTCTGGTGAATATGGACAAGCCTGACTTTCACCCTCAACGCCGTAACCTGCAGTGATCGAATCACCTACTGCCAATAAGCGCCGTTGCGGCGCAGCGGGGGCCGACAGAATTTTTCCATCAACCTGTGGCCTTTGAATAAAGCGGGTCACGATAGAAAAAGATTCCGTGAGCCGCGTCAGGCGCAGGTGATGCACCCCGTGTGGTAGATCGGCGGCGAGCGAATAAAATTTCTCGCCCTCATCAACCCACAAATCCGTAATGACTCCGTTTACTTCCACCGCAAAACGAACTCTACCGCTGCTGGCAATAACCATACCTGCGGTTGTTCCTTCAAACCGAAATTCCAATGCAGAACCCGGCCAGGTAAACGCTGCTTCACCCTCTCGACTCACATCGAAGCGCCCGACCAGGCGCAGATTTTCATCCGAAAATACAGGCGCGCCAATAAGCGGGCCCGAAGGATTTGTACAAGCCGCCAGCGCGTACAAGCACATTATCAATAATAAATTTTTCACGCTTACCTCAAGAACAATCAGCAATTATCTCAGGGCTTCTTCGCCCACTTTCCATTTATCTGGATGTAATGTCCGGCCTGGGTTTTTTCGATTGCCTTTTGTCCTGCCATAGCTTCAACATCGGGCAAGGAAAGATTGTTATCTTTAGCCAGACGTTGGTATTGTTCACGTCGCGCATTGTTGATCAGCTGAACAATTTCGGCCGCATCTCCTGACGCACTTACCACGCCGAGATAACCATCGGGCTGTTCACCCACTAACCCCTGCTCTTTCGCAGCGCCCAGGTTACTCATCGCCTGCTGCAGGTTCATTGCCATCAACGGCAGAGAAATAACGAGCAGCAAACTGCACAGACTCAGTTTTATTAAAGAGACAAATTTCATCGTAAACTCCTTGCGTTTGGTTGACGGATCAAAATAAACCACTGGAATCGCTGAACAGCTCATCCAACTGTTTGTCGACGCGGATATAGATTTCATGCTCAATTTTTACATTGAGATTGATATTGATCGGTTCATTCGGCACAGCGACCTGCACCGTCGGCGTGCAGGCCGCCAGGGCGAGCAGCAATGTAAAAAAACCACTGCGGGTGATGAGCATAATGTCGTCCTTTGTTAGCAGATTATTAGCGGTTGGATCGTTTTTGCAGATGCTCCTGCAAACGTTTTTTTACCAGGTCACTGACCTGATTACTCAGTTGAATGCTGGCGATCATCGCCGGCAGATCTTCTTCCAGATTGATATTGAAGTGTACCGGCCGACCTTTTTCCAGGGCGGGATTTTTTCCTTCCAGACGCAATGCCAGTAGCAGCTTACCATTTTCATCATAACTGACTTCGCTGGCTAACACAGTGTAATGAAAATCTTCCAGGGCATCGGTGATCAACTTCATACCCGGCTGCGATCGCGCCAGGGCTTCGGCACGCTCCGAATGATATTGCAGCTGCCCACCCGGCGGGCGCGCTGCAACCACGCCCTTGGGCACACTCACCCCCTTGGCCGTGATTTCAATCGGCACGGTGCCGGAGATTCTGCCACTGCCGGAAAGTTCGGCGGATGGATGCTGCTGCAACAACATGCCCAGATCAATATTTTCCAGCCTCAGCACCAGCGATTGCTTTTCCTGGGCCAGATCAAATACCTGCGGCGATGTAGTAACACTGCCGCCGATGACATCGGCGTAAAAGTTCTGCAGAGACAATTTTCCACGGGCGGGATTTTGCCAATCAGCCGCGTAAATACCGGTCGCTTTTAACGGGCCGAACACAAAACCTTTATTGATTTCTTTCACACGTACTTCATCAGCGGTGATGGCGAAAGTCTCCGGCTTGGCAACCAGCGCCAGGGTCGTCGTAACACCTTGAAACAGCGTGGTATCGTAAATTCCGGAAACCTCATTAATGAACAAACTGGCCCGCGCTTCCTGCACCTTATTTTTATTTATATCCGCAGTAAGTTTCCCGCTGCCGTTCAGCTTGCCTTGCACCAGTGACAGCAGCGACGGCCATGCTTTGACAAGATCTGCGAATGGATTGCCGGCGAGAAAATAACTATCGCGCAATTGCCAGTCTGCCGCCAGATTATCCTGCGTGCGCTTTACCTTGTGTGAAACGGTCAGCGCATTGTTAACAATAATTTCGCCTTCCGTTAAAAAATTATTCCAGTTTCCCCGTACTACACCTCGCCATAACCAAGGCTTTGTATGGAGCTGTGGATGCTGTAACTGCGCAATAGTCAGCATGGCTTTGCCAGCAAATTCTGTGTTCATCCAATCGATGATCAGGTTATCCAAAGTCGGTTTATGGCGTAACGCCTCATCCACTTTGATAGTCACCGCGAGCTGATCAATAGCCAACGTTATTCCACGGGCTGAAAGGGACCACGCTGCCGCCTGAAGATCGCCCTGCAGACGGGTCGGGCTATCGCCACGAACAACAAGATGATCACCTGCCCACGTCGCTGCACCACGCCACGACAGATCAAGATTATGCAATTGAATATCCGGTTCCAGTTGAAGCTGTTTTACTTGCGCGTCGATAAAAACATCAGGGATGCGGAATGTTTTGGCAATAACATCAACTGACGCTTGCAGTTTTACCTCTGCATTTAAACCACCTTCGCTTTTAACGTTAAGCTGCACCGGCAAGTCCGCAAAGCTGACGTTGTCCGGTCGTGAATCGGCGTGAATGTGCAGGCGTTTTATGGCAAGACCCATTGCCTGTGCCATTGCGGGCATCACGGGGTCGGTCAGCGTGATATCGGTAGCTATGTCGTATTTTTCCAGCGTGCCGTCATTGGCTTTAATGTGCAGCGCAAGGTTGCCTGCGAATTCACCGACATCCTGCACAGCAATGGGAGAAGCAATATCAAGATCTACCCGGGCGAAGCCGTTTAACATTTTATGCCAGGGCAAGTTGTCGCGGTTCAATAGCGCATCGACGTCCAGCTGCCATTCAGCTTGCGCATCCATGGGGTGATTCACCTTCTGAGCCCATTGATGGTCCAGGGTGATATGCCAGTCGTTCAGGGCGTCGCGCAACCAGTCAGCAGGATAACGAGCGGTTGCATTTAACTGCCCCGCCCAACGCAACGATTCAGCTTCAATTAATTCCGTGTGCAGATTCGCGTAAATTTCTTCACCGGCACGCAATTGCAGGGCCACCGCAGGCAGGTCTTGCTTCACTTGATAATCTGCGGTCACTTCAAGGTGTTGCTGATGCAGCTGTGTACCGGGAGAGACTTTCGCACTCAGCATCAGGTGGCCGCCCTTCCGCTGCATATCGAGATGTGCGGCAAGCGAACATTCACCGGTGGGGCACGGCAGGAGCAGGTGGCTGTTACGGATAACAATTGAGTCCGGCAACGCCTCCGGCACGGCCCAGTCATCTGGCATTGTCAATGGTTTAGCGGGTGTGGTGGGCGTGTCGATAGCACGCTGCATTTGCCAGTACAACTGCGCAATATCCACCGACAGCAGGCGCGGCTTAAAAACGGACGGCCATTCCCATCGCACGGAAATATTCTGCGCAACAATGATGTGACGACTATTTTCTGTCGGATATTCGAATGTAAGACGGGAGAGAGTTGAAGAGCCAAGCGCAATATTTTCGATGCGGTAATCCACCGCCTGAACGCCCAGCTCAGCAACCAATTGATTAACCCGCCAGATTCCAATCAAAACGATCAGCGCCAGCAACAGAGCACCACACGCCAGCACGCCGAAGATTTTCTGGAAAAAAGATTTCATCACTGAGCTACCGCATGCCTGCCTGAATTGTGACACCTGGTTTATATGCATTGTAGGTGGCTGCAACTATGACAGTGACAAACCCGCTTTGTCATCACTCTGCGGACACAAGCCCGGAAAATGTACATCACAGGACTACTGGCTTGCGCGCAGGCGTCCGCACCGGAATTTCACTCTGCGCTTTTAGGGTGGAGAATCATGATACTCGGCACCGGAACACCATCGCATCACGAACAGAAAAAGAAATACACAGCAAGGCAAGAAGGCAAGAAGGCAAGAAGGCAAGAAGGCAAGAAGGCAAGAAGGCAAGAAGGCCGTCGATGGTGTATTCGACGGCCTTCTTGAAACAACAGATCAACCGGTATTACGCATACCCGCCGCAATACCCGCCATGGTCACTTTCAGTGCGCGCTCAAGATCCGGGCTGATCGCATCACTGCTGCGATGACGTTTCAGCAGTTCCGCCTGCAGATAGTTCAGAGGATCAGTGTAAGGTTTGCGCACGTTCAGCGAATGCCGCAACAATGGCTCGTCGCTGAGCAGTTCACTTTGCTGCTTGATGCGATTCATCAGCACTTCCAGCGCTGCCAGATCCGCACGCAATTCCTGCCCGAGACCGTGATATTCCACCGGCACCAGTTGCTGCTCATAGTAGGCGCAGATTGGGCCATCGGCTTTGCCAATCACCATCTCCAGCAGATCAAGGAAGCTGGAAAAGAACGGCCAGTTGCTGATCATGTCTGCCAGGATGCTCGGATGCTCTTCAAGCGCATACTCCAACGCCTGACGCGTACCCAGCCAAGCTGGCAGGTTTAACCGTACCTGCGTCCAGGCAAACATCCACGGAATTGCCCGCAGGCTCTCTACGCCACCCGTCGCCTTGCGCTTGGCAGGACGACTGCCCAGTGCCAGCAGACCCAGCTCCTGCTCTGGTGTCAGGCTGCGGAAGTAAGGTACAAAATGTGGATGGCCACGCACGACATTGCGGTAGGCTTCGAGACTCTTAAAAGCCATACGCTCAATCATGTCACGCCACTGCTGGCTCGGTGCGGCGTGAGGTGACAAGGTAGACCGCAGAGTCGCAGCAACATAAATAGAAAGATTGCTGAAAGCCACATTCGGCAGGCCAAATTTGTAGCGGATCATCTCGCCCTGTTCGGTCACGCGAATGCGACCTTTGACTGAGCCCGGCGGTTGCGACGCCATGGCTTTTTCTACCGGGCCGCCGCCACGGCCGATGGTGCCGCCACGACCGTGGAACAGCACCAGCTTCACATCATATTTCTCTGCCTGCGCCACCAGCTTTTCCTGCGCCTTGTATTGCGCCCAAGTGGCTGACAGTTTACCGGCATCTTTCGCGGAGTCGGAGTAACCGATCATGACCGTTTGTTTGTTGCCACAATATTCGCGGTACCAGGGCAGTTGCCACAACTGCTCCATCACCACCGGCGCGCGGTCAAGGTCATCCAGGGTTTCAAACAGGGGGACGATGGGCATCGCCCACTGCATCCCGCACTCTTTCAATAACAGGGCCACCACCAATACATCGGACGGCTGCTGGGCCATGGAGATGACGTAATGCGACAGAATCTCTTCCGGCTCGTTGGCAATTACACGGCAGGTGGCGAGGACTTCGGCAGTGGCGTCGCTCATGGGCCAGCGCGTCGGTAACAGCGGGCGCTTGGAGGTCAGCTGTTCCAACAAAAATGCCTGACGCTGCTCTTCGGACCATTCGCGATAGCTGCCCAGATCCAGATATTGTGTTAACTCATCCATGGCCTCTACGTGACGGTCACCATCCTGACGGATGTCCAGCGGCACCAGGTTGATACCAAACGCATAGATGCGGCGGATGGTGTCCATTACCGGGCCGTTCGCGATGTGCGGTAAACCCACTTCTTTCAGCGAGCGATAGCAAAGCAGCAACGGTTCCAGCAAGTCATCGCGGCTGACGATAAGGTCTTTGGGAGCTTCTTTTGAGAGCCCCTGGTACTGAGCAAGTGCCCACTCACCCGTCGCCAGCAGACGCTTGCGCAGGTCGGTCATCAGTGCGCGGTAAGGGGTGCCGCTGTCTGGATAAAGCTGACGCAGCTCGTCATTGGCTTCAAACATACTCAGATCGTCAACCAGGTTCTGCGCATCCCGTGCATACAGCTCGGCTGCCATGGACCGGCCCAGCAACAGTACCTGGCGGGTCACCTTGTGCGTAACATTCGGGTTGCCGTCGCGGTCGCCGCCCATCCAGGAGTAGAAACGGAACGGCTGCAGATCGGTCGGCAGGCATTGGTCAAGATGGTGGCAACACAGACGATCCAGGTGACGAACGAAGTCTGGTACGGCCTGCCACAGGCTGTTTTCAATAACGGCAAAGCCCCATTTAGCTTCGTCGATAGCCGTGGGACGCTCGGTCCGGATTTCGTCGGTGCTCCAGATTTCTTCCACCAGCCGGTGCAGACGGCCACGCAGTTTGTCCTGCTCAAAGGTCAGCAGGTTGCCGCGCTGGCGATCCGCCAGGGTGGTAACAATCTGATCATATTTGCGAATAAGGGTACGGCGGGTGACTTCGGTAGGATGCGCAGTGAGTACTAACTCAATACGCAGATCATGAATGACCTCGGCCAGTTTTTCTTTGCCGTGGCTGTCGACGAACTCCAGTAGCAAGGCCTTCAGGCTGTCTTCGCGCTCGGATTCCGCGCTGGAAAAATATTCCAGGTCGGCGATATTGGCCAGGTTAAGAAATTGATTAAAACCGCGCACGATCGGCAGGATATCTTTATCGTCCAGCTCGCCCAGCATCTTGACCAGAGGCGCAGAATCACCATTTTGTGCATTATTGATTGCCTTACCCAGCTGGCGGATGCTCTCCACCTTGGCAAAGACTTCCGGCCCTTCGTGGTCGTGAATGGTTTCGCCCAGCAATTCGCCTAACAGGCGCACATTCTCGCGCAGAGTTTCTGGCAGCTTTGACATTGGGTCCCCCAAGTGAATCGTATGAATCAACAGCCGACCCGTGCAGGCGGCGCAATGAGGCGGCTATTCTACGGCAAGAAGGCAAAAATGTGACCGGAAAGCAGCCTGCATGAATAAAAAAATAAATGGTGACCAATCGCTAATGACGAGGCGCGAACATGATGATAGACATCCCCAGTAGCGCTACCAGTGAACCCACCACGTCCCACAGTCCGGGGCGAATACCGTCCACGCCCCACAGCCAGAGAATTGCTACAAAGATGTAAACCCCACCGTAGGCGGCATACACCCGCCCTGCCGCCGTCGGATGCAGCGACAGCAGCCAGGCAAACAAGCCGAGGGAAACCGCCGCTGGCACCAGCAACCAGATGCTCTTGTCCTGCTTTAACCACAGGTAAGGCAGATAACAGCCAAGGATTTCGGCAATCGCAGTAAGTAAAAACAACCCAAATGTCTTCAGAATATCCAAAGCGTCACCCTTTACATTGAAACAACCATTTTTTGCAGACTGAAGCCCACGAGCGTCTTTCAGTCTGCTCCACAGAATCCACAGTCTACGCTGTTAAACTCCGAGCAACCCCCGCGCAAGATTACCGGTGCGCAGAAAACCGGCGGAATGATCAAGTAAAGGGCAGGGTTGATCAAGTAAAGCGCAATGCTGGTCGAGTCATCAACAGCGATTATCCACAGAACCTGTGTATAAACTTGTGCATGAACTTTTGGTAACTGCGTCACAGTGAGTATTGGCGCGGGTTGGCATAAAGTGATTATTTGCTGGACAGCAAAAACGACAGCATGGATTACTTTATACAGTCTCGCAGAACATCAATGCCTGACCTGTCCGGGCTTGATCCTCCGCTATAAAGTGCTTGAAAAATATCCGGTCACTGTCGATAGTTACGCTCTGTTTTTCGCAGTGGATCGCGCACGCCATGTTAATTATTCCTATCGAAAATAAGCCAGAGTGGTCCAAGCCACCGGTTATTACCATCGCCCTTATCCTGTTAAACCTGATCATTTTTTTGTTATATCAAGGTAACGACAGTGACATTGCACGGGAAGCCGCCCGGATTTATCAACAGCATCAGTTGCTTGAACGGGAACGGGAATTTTTTCTCGACTACAGCCGGACAACTTATCCAGAACTACAGGATGAGCTGGCAGAACTGGGTACTGCTGCGGAGCGTGATGCTTATCTGATGCGCAGGATTTTCGTTAATCGGGGCTTTGATCATTATCTGCGGGAAGGCTGGGCAGACTCGCGCATTGTTATCCCCGAAGAACACGCGGCCTGGCCGGAGCAGCGCAAAGAGTTTGAAACACTGCGCAATCGCTTGAGTAGTATCGAGGGCGGGATGACTCCAGCGGAAGCCAAACCTTTTACCTTTATTTCCAGCCAGTTTCTGCACGGGGGATGGGACCACCTGTTCGGCAACATGGTGTTTCTATTTCTGTTCGGCTTCACGCTGGAGACGGTGTTGCGACCCCACGTTTATCTGGGGATGTATCTCGCATCCGGGTTGGCGGCGAATCTTCTGCATCTCTTATTCAACCAGGACTCCTATATTCCCGTGGTCGGCGCTTCTGGCGCGATCTCCGGCCTGATGGGAATGTATCTCGCCCTGTATCGCCTGCGGCGGATTCGCTTCTTTTATACCGTATTTGTGTATTTCGGTGAGTTCCGCGCACCCGCGCTGTTTATCCTGCCGCTGTGGCTCGCGAAAGAGTTGTATGGTCACTTCTTTACCGAAACCAATATCGCGTATTGGGCGCATATCGGCGGCTTGCTGGCGGGCGCTGGCATGATGCTGCTGGCCCGTAAAACTCAGGAGGAATTTGCAGAAGTCCAGGAGGAAAAAATTCAGGATGATGTTCACGAACAGAAACTCAAACGCATCCAGCAGGCCATGACCGCTCTGGATTTTCCAAAAGCCAAGATGCTGGCGCGGCAGGCTTGCGAACAACAACCGCTCGACCCCCGCCCCTGGCGGTTACGCTACGACTTGGCCAAGAGCCAGCCACAGAGCAAGGAATTCCATGAGACGGTATTTGCAGCACTAAAACAATTTGTTGCCAGGGAAACACCTTACGCGTTATGGAAAACCACCATCGACGATATCCTGCACCAATATCGCCAGCTCCATCCAAAGGCGCCCGTGCTCACCGGCAATATTTCCCTCGCGCTCGCCTATAAATACTGGCAAGCCAGTGCAATCAAACCCGCCGAAGCGTTTATGCTGCGCGCCCGGCAGCAAGGTGTGAACAACCCAACATTGACCAAACTGCTAACGCAACTGGCTCACTACTACCAACAAAACCAGCAACTGGAAAAAGCCAAACAATTCATCGAGCTAAGCCGCGCTCCGAATTAATCGGGGGCTGCAACACTACACCACCAACAGACCACCACTGATAACGCAGCCGGTCAACACAACCGAGTGATGCACCCCCCTAGGTCGGATAGCTCGCAGGTCCAATTACCCACAACTTGTAGGCCGGGTTAGCGGCGAAGCCGCGTAACCCGACACCCCAACTAATCAACCCTTGTATCTGCCGTAACGGCTTCCAATCGAGCAAAAAAATTACTTACTTCTGCTGGAACATCATTATCAAAGTCACCCAGTCCACGATCCAGTCGTTCACTAAGTAACTCGTTGTAGATTTCCTCGGCACGCTCTTGAATCCAATCCTTTTCCGCCAATGTGGGTTCCTCCACCCCGGCGGCTTTTATAACGATTTCGACCGTGCTGCTAGGAAGGGCATCTCCTCGCAAACCAGCTACCTGCTGCCATGCCAAAGATTCCAAGAATTGAGGTCGCATGGATTGCGCATCTAGGTCCTGGGAATGGAGCGAGCGATAGCCGCTTGCGTATCGACCTAAAGCTTCACTCGACCCGTGAACGGCAGCCTGCCTGAGCATCCTGAGGGCAGCCTCCAAGCCGTGATCCACCACGTGGGGTTCGGTGACGTATAATTCAGACAATACAATCATCGCTTTCATATCTCCCCCGGCTGCCAGCTCCTCCAATGTCTCCACACCGTATCTCCGGTAAGCCTCCAGATCTTGTGCGTGGTACCTTCCACGGGAATGCTCCCATCGACGCACTACCTCTGCCTCTGCGGGGGTACCGTGCATCGTCGCAGGTTGTTCAACCGGCTTAGGCCTGGTCGGTGCGTGTGATGGTTTAACGGGGGTACGCTCCGTGGGGCGAGCATACGAGGCATTGCTATCATCGTTATTTTGTGGGGCCACCTCAATTGCCCCGACATTCAGCTTTTCTCCAGTGAGAGTAGGTGAGCCATTCAGATAAACAACTCCCACAATTACAGTTATCGAAACTAGTGTAACAACCACCAGCGCTGGTAATTTTCTTAATGTCTTCATAAGATTATCCTCATCGCTAAGAGTCGTACCTTAATAACAATACACGGGGAGTTTGGCGAGCGTGTCAGCTTCCCATGCCTTACACCCCGCCAGTTGGCTCTGTAGTTTAGCATTCGCATTCATGATACATGTTGCTTGGGGCCGAGATACAACTGTAATCATCCCAGCCAGACTGGTAGTAAATTCCGTTTCTAGAGGACAGCTCGCAATGGCTTTTGCTCGATTATCTTCAGCTCTCCAATTACACCTAGCTAAAGCTCCGTTAATCCCTGCTCTTCTAGCCGAACATTCTTGTTGTTTCTGCGCAGTGGCTTGGCGTCCTGCAGCGGCGGCGGCTTCTGCAGCCGCTCGGTTCATTTGATCCAGCTGGATACTTTGCATCATCCGCTTGAGTTCTTCTGAACCAAGGCCCGTACCGGATCCATCAACGACAGGACGCGTTCCTATTACGACTATATCGTCGGCTGCGGCATGATGGGATGCTTGAAGGAGAATCAAAATGGATAATAAAGAGCAGGTAAGAATTTTCGTAATTTGCATAGGTCCCTATTCCTTTGGGTTAGTGAAATATACACACTTTCAATGTGTGTACATGAGATTATCTGCAAGCGCCTATGTCTCCGTCAACTATCATTTTACTCCTTCGATCATTTTCTGCGCCGATAACCACACAGCG
>CAYUVQ010000036.1:21499-27709 GCA_964448175.1 uncultured Cellvibrionaceae bacterium
CGTCAACTATCATTTTACTCCTTCGATCATTTTCTGCGCCGATAACCACACAGCGTCACTTAATCTAACAAACACCGTGAGCTTCAATATTTGAATCCTAGCCAAAACACTTACACCGGCAGCCCTGCCCTGTTAATAGAATCCAGCACCTGCAACAACTGCGCCTTCTGCACCGTCTGTGGGTATTTCTTCAACACAAATTCAACCAGCGCTTTCGCCTTCGCATCATCATTAAGATATTCGTGAAAAATTTTCGCCACCATTAAATAAGCTGCCGGCAAATGCGGATCATTGCCGTGAGTTTTATGCAAATTATGAAACAGCCGTACTACCGCACGGTGCTTGCCTTGCTGCTGCAGCAGGCGCGCCAGGTCCAGGGCCAGTTTTATATTGTCCAATTGAAAGCCCGGCACACGGGTTTGCACATCCAATATCACCGGCACCGCTTTACTCAGCATATTTTTCCGCTGGGCCAGCTCAACAAAAAATGAAGCATGATTGGTTAACGCACTGTCATCGTCCAGCAGCATCAACAATTTGTGATAGCTCTGATGCAGCTCAAGATCATCACGCACCACATCAAGAGCTTTACGCAAACTGGTGCGTGCCCGGATGTAATCGCCTTCTTTGATCAGCACGGCCACTTCACCCAGCGCCTTGGCTTTTTCAAACTCATCGGCCTCCATCGGATCTTCGTCGGCGGCGGACTCAAAACCCAGCTCATGTTGATACTCAAATAAAACGTAACCAAGCATGGTGTAGAGCACGAAGGTGAAATACACCCCGATCGCGACCAGCAGCGGCATTAACAAAATCTCCGGCAGGCTGCCGCTCAGCAGTGCAAAACCGTAATAAGGCCCAGCGGAAATAATCTGGACACAGAACCACAACAACAAATACGGCCAACCGACCGCCATCATCAGCGACAGCTGGGCCAAGGGATTCAAGGCGCGGCCCACGGATTTTTCAACTGCCAGCAACATAGTGCTGGCGGGCATCGCGAGGGTAATAAAACCGCCCACCAGCACACCCACAAACTCCCCAACCTGATAAGCGAGACCAACAATGACCCCCATCAGAAACAGCACCGCCATCTGTTTTAAAAACAAATGATCCTGATCGCTGCTCAGCACCTCACCCAGCCCTGGCGGCGTCGCAGCTCCACTGCCGCGCTGTTCAATAATGGCGAAGCTGTACTTGATCATCACCGCCAGACCAAAGAGCACCAGAAACAGCGTCAACAACCCCGCTCCCAGCAAAAGGCTGCCCAGAGCCAGCCCCACGATCACAATCAGGCTGTTGATATGCAGCGGATAATGAAAAAAGTGCGGCAGCATTTGCCAGAAAGGTTTCGCCCCGGTGGCACTGCCGAGATAGCGCAGTTCGGTATTGCACAGAATGCACCGCGGTCCCCGTCGCCCCCAATGCGCACTGTGGCCGGCGGGAATGCAGCGGTCGCTGTATTGCGCGTGACATTGATTGCACAGCCAGCTGGCCGGCAGGTCAGGGAAGTAATTGCAGAACAGCTTAGCCATGACGGCTCCTTGCTTAGGAGGATGGGCGGAGGAAACCCGCATTCTGCCCCAAGGATTGATGCGACACCAGCGTGGCGCTGTCAAGCCTGCATCTATCGCTTTTGGCTGCTACACTGCAAGAGTCGTTGCCCGACGACAGAGAGAACTGGAGCGGCTAACCCGCCCCTATAAAACAAGCCGCACGATCAACCGCTCAAGCTTTTAATTACCGGTTCTTTATTTACCGGTCAGTTTTATGTTCAACAGCCGACAGGCGTTGTTCAGGCTCAGAGCACCGCGAGGCGGCCAAAAACAAAGGTACACACATCCATGAAAAAATTTCCGTTGTTACTGGCGGGGCTGTTCAGCTTTGCCGGCCTTTATGCCTGCACCGCACCAACCGAATCTACCCTCGATACCGCCAAGCCCCAACTCGACATGAGCGAATATCGTGCTCGTTCCGAACACTGGAAAAAAGTCGACGATGATTTTATGCAGGCCGAATTAGCCACACTGGGCTTAACAAAACCCAACCTGCCGGCCTATACCAAAGAGTTCGGATTTGATCCGAACCAATCTGTTGAATGGTTCAACACCGCTGAAGGCCAGCGCATCGCTGATATTCTCGTATCCTTTCAGACGCCTTCCGGCGGCTGGTCCAAGCGCACAGACATGAGCCAGCAACCGCGCCA
The DNA here is from genome assembly GCA_964448175.1 of uncultured Cellvibrionaceae bacterium. Taxonomy (GTDB): domain Bacteria; phylum Pseudomonadota; class Gammaproteobacteria; order Pseudomonadales; family Cellvibrionaceae; genus Cellvibrio. Next base: position 23,706 of record CAYUVQ010000036.1, read on the forward strand.
GCCTGGCGAAGCCTTCGGGGTAGAAAAAAATTACATCCCCACTTTTGATAATGCGGCGACCAGCACTCAGATAGATTTACTGGCGAAAGCCTACACGGCCACCGGGAAACAAACCTACGCTGATGCGTTTTATAAAGGCATCAACCTTGTACTGGATGCGCAGTACCCCAACGGGGGCTGGCCGCAGAATTATCCGCTGGTGGGTAAGTATCACGATCACATCACCTACAACGATGCGCTTATGCGGGACATTATGGTCTTGCTGGCGAACGTGAGTAAGGGTGAAGACGCGTTTGCGTTTGTGTCGGCGGATGTGAAAGCCAAAGCCTCGGCCGCACTCGACAGAGCAATTGATTGTGTGCTGCTGACGCAGGTGCGCCAGGGAGACAACTTAAGCATCTGGGGCGCTCAACATGATGCCGTTACCTTGCAGCCCGCGCAGGCGCGCGCTTACGAGATGCCTTCGCTCTCAACTACCGAAAGCGCTTTCATGCTGGAATTCCTGATGACGCAACCTGACCCTTCGCCGGCACTGGTCAACGCCATTCACTCAGCAGCAGCGTGGTACGAAGCCAATAAAATCACCGGTTACACCTGGAAACGCGGCGACAAATCCCTTACTGCTGATGCCACCGCGGCACCCATGTGGTCACGCTTTGTTGATCTTAAAACGAATCGCCCGATCTTTGGCGATCGCGATGGTTCAGTGCATTACGACATCGGCCAGGTGTCGCAGGAGCGTCTCGATGGTTATGCCTGGTTCAGCACTGCGCCTAATAAAATATTGAAAGAATATACTGAGTGGGCCAGGAAACATCCGCGCAATTAAGGCGGAATGGTCGGGTCAGGTTTCCTGATCCGACCGGTATCTGGCCATATGCAATCGCTGAGTCAAACTGGAAAAAATCAAGCTGGATCGCGAGTTAAAGCGGCGACTGCCTTCCAGAACGTTGGCTTTTATTAAATTATCCTAATTAGACTTATCTGCTTCGTCGCTGCTCCAGACCTTCATCGTCTGCACCGCCAATAATTTGCAGTGTCCTTTATGGGCAACATAAGTGCGTAGAAAGCGGTAGCGGGACGTACGAAAAGTTTCTCCGTCGGGATTATATTTATCCACCGAACTCAATCCGCTTAACACCACCGTGTCAGCCAAACGGTGCATGTTAATATCATGACCGATACGCGACTTGGGAATTTCTTCCTGAGCTTTCAGGCGCTTCAGCAAACCGGATTTGGTTTCAATATCTGAAGCCAGGTTATGCACCCACACATATTCATCAGCTAATAATCTATCCAGAAATTTTATATCCCCAACGCGCAGCGCCTCTTCATATTGCGCGTCAATCGCTTTAAGGCGAGCAGGCTCCAGACACTGGGCAGCCATAAGATGAGCGGAGAAAAAATAACACCACACAACACACAGACGGAACAACATATTCTCTCCCCACACATGATTCTCAGTTTAGATTTTATTGTGTGGCAAATTATATGCCGGATAAGGACGGGAGCGAAGTAAAGAGTTTTGCGAAAAAGCGAAGCGGCTATAACCAAATCTCAGTTACAGCCCCGGGATCAATCGAGCTTGCGGCGCCTGCCGGTCACCATGGACAGCGGTAGATTCTCTTTCAGGCGATAGCTTTCAAACAACGAAGCAAGTACGTGAACAACCACTAGAGCCAACAATATATCGGCCATCCACCCATGCAGGTTTTCAACCCAATCCTCGCCCCAGAAATAATCAATCTCCTGCATCATGTAACCGGTGATGCCCAGCCCGAGGATACACAGCATCATGATAATCATCACCAGCCCACCCAACGGAGAATGCCCCATGCGGTGATAAGGCTGGCCGCGAACCAACGCGCGAATATGTACAGCGAGGCGCGCAGGGGTCGGAAAGAAATCCGCCCAACGCGCCGCACCGCGCCCGAAAAAACCCCAGAAAAAACGTATCACCAACCAGGCAACCGCTGCATATCCCAGCCACTGATGCCAATCATCACCTTCCTCATTAAAGAAATAGTTGGCAAAAAAAATAAATACCAGTGACCAGTGAAACAAGCGCACCAGCGGGTCCCAGAGTTTTTCGGTCGCGTTCATCAATCGTTGATTTCCTCTTTAACCACAGCGCCGGTCACTGGGTTGTAATAGATCTCAACCTTTTGCTTATCCTTGTTCCAACCGTAAATCTCGTAGCAATTGCCGTCGGTAACCTTGAATTTTTTGATCTCGTACCCCTGCGACTTGAGGTTTTCCTGGAATTGATCTTTATCCTGCCATTCAGATTTGTCTGCAGTCGTACATTCAGGGCCAGCAAAGGCAACCGGACTCAGAACAACCAACGCGGTTAACAGCATCTTACGCATAAAAGTATCTCCATCTATTAAACGTTATTAGGAACGGAAGCAGCGATTAAAAAATAAACCGCCAACATATACAACTCTCTTCTTTCGAAATTTTGATATTCCCCCACCTTCGCTGCAGAAAGAAGCCGCTCCCCCGTTTCACCTGTGAATAACAAAGCGCTGATGATTCACCTAAACCGACACGTGAATACATTAAAAAATGTGAACTGCCACACAGTTTTTCAATGGCCAATGTAACTTTTGCAAAAGTGTTTCGCATAAATGATTTAACCGCGCATTTCTGTCACATAAACGTATGTGGCTTTCGCGCAAGAGCAAATAAAAACGCCAGGTATGGGGATTGCATCAGTACTGGCGAACACCTAAAAACGCGCCGTTTACGATTACGTAGCAGCGAAACGCTAATGAAGGAGATAAGAAATGGCCACAATAAACACCCATCCCGCCGAAAGAAGATTCACCCCGGACCGCCGCGCAAACAGCCTGAACAAAAGCCGCCTCAGCACCATTGACTGGATCGCAATGGCCCTGATTATTATCGGCGGCGTCAACTGGGGTCTAGTTGGTCTGTTCAACTTTAATCTGGTCGCTGCCATCTTCGGAGAAATGACCACCCTCAGCCGAATCGTCTATTCGCTCGTCGGCCTGTCGGCGGTTTGGATGATTTTTGCTTGTATGAAGATGTCCAGTAAGGCGCCGTAGAGATTTGTCGTCCAGGGATGGAACTTCAACCTAATGATGGAACACAATAAATATCACTATTATCCTCACCTTCTGCTTTGGTTTCGACGTTCAGTGGGGAAGCTCCCGCCAATTTCTTAGGCGCTATGTGAGTAAAGTTTCAGGCCAAAGAAAATAAGCACCAAACCTCGCTTTGGCAACAAAGCTTGCTCCGATATCTTCACCCGCCTTCGTTAGTTTATGCTTTCCATCTTCAACAGCTAAATAGCCTTTTTGAGTCAGAAATTCTAAAGTTTCATCAGTACTTTTTCCCAACTTTTTCGCAAGTTTTGACGTTGTCAATTTTCCTGATGGAGCCTCTTCGTTTTTATCTTGATAATTGCTTTCGGATTCTGGGTCTATTCGTTCGAGACTGACTCTTACTTCTTCACTTATTCTTATAATTCGTTGTGCTTCTTCATACGCATCTTTATAAATTTCAGAGTCTTCGGATCGACGAAGCAAAATGCCCATTTCGTTATTATTTACTTGGCTAAATTCATAAAGATTTAAGCTGGTTACAATGCATATTTCTTCATTTAGATAGCACTTAGCATGAAGATTCTTACAAAAGCTGGTGCGAACATAAGTCAGTCCATTAAGCCAATTTATCTCTCCGGGAAGCAATTCGCTTTTTCCATAAATGATCCTGACATCTATTTTTAACCGATTTTTATCTTCAAGTAACTCTTTGATACGGTCATTAAGCTTTAGAAAAGGGCTTATCAGTATCAGCCTATCTTTCGCATCCTTGATCAATTCCTCAAGAAAGTAGTTTGTTGCGCTGGTGTTCAAAAACTTAGCCATTAAACAATCCTTATAATTTACGTCGTGAGATCTGCAAAGTGCAGTTCAGCACCAACTAAAAATAATTCTTTCGACAGTTTAGACACTCGCACTCAAAAAGCAAAAAGC
>CAYUVQ010000037.1:0-13861 GCA_964448175.1 uncultured Cellvibrionaceae bacterium
GTGGTAACGGAGGTAAACACCGTCCGCGTCAGGGTTGAGGTAATACTTTCATTCAGCAACTGCGCAAGCGGTTTATCAGGAGTAAGACGCAAAGTTTCACGGATTCGATCAAAAACCACCACTTTGTCATTGACCGAATAACCGATAAGCGCCAGCAACGCCGCTACCGCCGTCAAATTGAATTCAACTCCAGCCAGTACAAAAAATCCGATGGTTTTCGTCAGGTCAAGTGCAAGGGTCAAGGTTGCCCCTATAGCAAAATGTGATTCGAAGCGGAACCACAAATAGGCCAGCATACCCGTGCCGGCCAGCAAAATTGCCAGCACGGTGGCGTCAGTAAAATCGCCGCTGACGCGCGGCCCAACGATTTCCGTGCGGGGAAACTTTGCATCGGGCGATACATCCAGCACTGCATTTTTTACACCTTCCACCATAGCCCCACTGGCAACAGCTGCAGCGTCTTCCATTGGCAAACGCATCAGGTAATTATCTGCTGCACCAAACTCCTGAATGGCGACCTGCGGAAAATCATGCTGTTGCAAACCTTTACGCAGCATCTCCACCGAGGTGTCCGGCGCTTGAACTTCAATGACACTCCCGCCACTGAAATCAATGCCGTACTCAAGACCCGGTTTAATAAATAATGCAACTGCGGCAAGCGATAACACTATCGACACACTGATACCGATAAAGCGACCACGCATAAAATTGATCGTCTTGCTGCTGATGCGATCCAGCGCTTTGATGCCGGATATTTTCAGCTGATCCCGTCCCAGGCGATTTACTCGCCATTCCATCATTAACCGCGTCAGCGATATAGCGGTAAACATGGAAACGATCAAACCGACTGCCATAGCAACCGCGAACCCACGCACCGGACCGCTACCGAAGAGAAACAGGAGGCTGATGGCGATCAGCGAGGTGATGTTGGAATCAAGGATCGTGCCATATGCCCGACGGAAGCCAGCTTCAAGAGCAGCGCGTGCATGCTGGCCACGCCGTGTTTCTTCACGGATACGTTCATTGATCAAAATATTGGCATCCACTGCCATGCCAATGCTTAAGATAAAACCGGCGATTCCCGGCAACGTCAGCGTAGCACCGAGTAAACTGAGCACCCCAAAGGCAAGACCGATATTAACGGCCAGACCAACGCAGGCAATAAATCCCCAGCGCCCGTAGATGCCGACCATAAAGGCAACAACCAATAACGCACCGATAATACCGGTGGTAAGCCCCATCGAGATTGCATCACTGCCGAGATCCGGCCCAACAGTGCGCTCTTCGATCACATTTAACGGTGCAGGCAATGCGCCTGCACGCAATAACAGCGCGAGATCATGCGCTTCCGCACTGGTAAAGGCGCCGCTGATCTCACCGCTGCCACCGGTAATTGCGCTGCGGATAACTGGCGCGGTTATGACGCGATCATCCAGCACAATGGCGAGGGGGCGGCCAATATTATTTTTGGTCATGTCACCAAAGCGGCGTGCACCTTCTTTATCCAAGCGAAAATTCACCACGGGTTCACCGGTATCAGGATGATATGCCAGGCGCGCATCGCTGACATGTTTGCCCTCTAATGCGATGCGCTCCTCCAGTTGATAACGCTCACTGGGTAATTGACCCGGCATGGTTACCACTCTGGTATGCAGACGGGATTTTTCATTGGCCGCCCAGTGAAAGGTCATCCGTGCTGTTGTGCCCAACAGATTGCGAATATGTTGCGGATCATCAACACCCGGCAGTTGCACCAGGATACTGTCCGCGCCTTGTCGGGTAATTATCGGATCAACCAGGCCCGTTTCGTTCAAACGGCGGCGCACCACTTCCAGGCTTCGCTCAACCGCATCTTTGGTGAGGTTCCGCTGATGTATTTCATTAACGTGAATAAATAGATTGCCCTGCTCTTCGCTGAGCTCGTAAACCGGGGCGCTGCCTGTTTCAGGTTTAATCAGTACTCGCGCTATGCGTGTGACATTAGGCATTTGCGCAGCATCAAGAATATTGATCTGGATACTGGCGGAAGTCACTGCCGGGGTATTGAAAAGAATGCCTGCCGTGCGCAATTCGCCTGTGATGCGATCAGCGAGCTGTTGATTGTCCGCACGCAGTAGATCACTGGTATCCACTTCCATCAACAGATGGGAACCACCGCGCAGATCAAGTCCTAATGTAATTTGATTCTGCGTATACCAATCGGGCAGTTTCTGCTGAATTTTTTCCGGCAGAACATTGGGTAGTGCACTTAACAGGCCAAACAAGATTATCAGGCAGTAAACAACCGCCCGAGAAGAAAGGGTTTTCATGAGTAATCCTCAACAAGCTTTCGCGTTGCAAAAACAAATGGTTTTGTTATGTGGAAGAGGACTACACGAGCGGTGGTGCGCGAGGAACAAGTGGCTGCTGGATAACCGGGTTTAGCGATTGATCAAATGCCGGTGCGGCAGGCAGCCGGTATGCCAGATGAACCACCAAGCGCTGCGGCAATTGCGTCAGCATCAATCCCCAGGGGCGAGGATTGTCTTCATCTTTTTGATGGGAGTTAGGACGTTTAACAGTAGAGAGGTGCTGGTTGTAAGCCAGTGGAACATCCAGCGCGGTAACAAAACTGGATTGACCAGATTGTTCAGCAATCGCTGCAGGATATTGAACATTAGCCAGCACACCAAAACCGCATACCAGCAGCAATGCCAGTGACCATCGCCACAGAGACATACAAGGTTGAGTTTGGCGAGCTAAGTTATGCATCTGCTTGATTGCCGATAACGCGATGCACGCTAGAGTGGGGTTGAATCCTGGAATAGTCAATGGCAAAACAGAAATAAAACGATAGGACAAGAAGCCCTTCATGTTCTATTGCCGGGTGAACTTCGTAATATTTGACAGTGCAGACGACCTTCAAGCATTAAAAACACCAACGCAGACGGTGCCCGGAGACGGTTCTGCAACGAAGTGATAACGCCCGGCACTTACTGCCGGGATGTCAGAGAACGTAGTAACTTCATCCGCACCTTGCGCCGCATGTTGCGTTGCAGGTTTCGCAATAACGAGACGTAAGCATTTTTCTGATGATTCAGGGACAGGAAAAATTCCGTTGCTCCCTGCCGTACTGGATGAATATTTTCGTCGTTTTCCTGCAGAACGCTGGGTAACTCACGATACGCGGGATCGACAATCAGCAGACGACGACGGTCGTCCTCCAGCCATTTGGCCAGCAATTGATTCACGCGGGTGTTTTCCAGCCGACTACCAATGACGATCAGCTCTTCCACCCCTGGCAAAACCTGCTGCAGCAACTGATGAGCATCAACCATGGCAGCCGGCAACTTTTCCGAAAAGTGTTGGTAGCCTGCAATAAGGCTGCGTTCAAAAAACTGCAGCTTATCCTCCGCGTCCCGATACAGGCTGCGGTTGGTCACGAGGCCATCTTGTTTGAGCGTTAACGCCTGATTAACCTGATTGATAAAAACCAGATCAGCAAGATAGTCATTAAGGCGTTGTGGATCAGGTTTTAACTTTAATAACGTTCGCCCTTCGTCGGCAAAAAACAGATCCAGTCCGCCATGAAGTTTGACCAGATTAATCCCATATTCCCCTGCCGCAAAGAAATCCAGCACGGGTGCCTGTTCGTCTGTCGCAGTGAGTCGTACAAATTTGAGATTTCGCGTCGCGGTACCATCGCCTGCAGACATCGTTTCCTCATGCCGCAAACCATCCTTCAATGGAACACCCAGGCGCGCCGCCAGTAGTTCAACAACAACATCCTGATTAGTGGAGAAAATCCACAAAGGCCGATTAAGCACTAACAAGTTCTTAATGCTGCTGTAATCCTCCAGCACTACCGATGCAAAACTGAAGTTCTTTGCCTGACGCTCCAATAAAAATGCGTATACCGTCTGCGCATAAAAACAGTACGCACTGCGATAATCCCGCAGCAAAAAATCATACGGAGCGGTTTGCGCTTCGTGCGCGAGGGCGGCAAGAATCTGCTCATAATGTTGATCGTCATCAGCAACCAGTTCATTGACCCGTGCGATAACAGCCTCATTCCAGCGCGCGCCCTGCGCCTCCCATCCGGCGTTATAAGCCTCCAGCCGTTCCGGCGTAAGCCAGCGTTGGATCTCGGCAGTCAACTCCCAGGTTAACGGCAATCCGCAATCGAACGACGCTCCCGCGCCCAGAAATAATGCTTGCATAATTTTTATAGTCTTTCGGTTGATGTGGTCTGCATTATGCCAAAGGCCGCTATGCATCACATCCGTTTACGTTTTTATCAGCCGTTTACGTATTCACGCTACTGTTATTCAACCCGAGATGGAGTTAAAGCGTTCAATATTCCGACACTGTCTTCACGCTTGGCAGCATCGTGTTGAAAACGTCAATAAACTGTGGGACATTACCGGTTTTCAAGTAGTGCCTGTGATAGATTTGCGCCGCAACCGGGGCTAGCAACACATGTTCCGGCTGAATCAAGGTTTAAAAATCGCGAGAAGCATAAGCTCGCCCAGGAACCATACCCATGCCGACCAAGCGCGCCCTGATAGTTGATGACTCCACCACGGCCCAGTACCGTCTGAAGAAAATGCTGCGGTCTTACGACCTGCAGATTGATGCAGTGGACTCCGGTGAAGCAGCCCTGCTTCATCTCGCCTCCCACGTTCCCGATGTTATCTTCATGGATCACCTGATGCCCGGCATGGACGGTTTCCGTGCCCTGCAGATCATCAAGTCTCACCCCGAGACGGCGATGGTACCGGTCATCATGTACACCTCTAAAAGTGGCGACGTTTACACCGGCCAGGCTCGCGCACTGGGCGCTCTGGACGTTATCAGCAAAGATACAATTAACGCCACCGACCTTTCCAAGGTAATGGAAGGCATTCATATTTATCCGCGTAAAAAGACCGCGGAAGCAGTGGTCCCTGAAGCGCAGGACGGCCTGCTGGCGGAAGACGATATCAATCCCCGGCTGGATCTTAGCGACCTCCCCCCCGCTGGTGATGTATCTCTGCCGGCGCCGCGTACAGAAGGAACCGGCAGCGATAACTCCCGCCGCATCGAATTACGTATTTCCCAGCTTGAACACGCCATTGATGACAGCCGCCGAGTCATTACCGCGCGTCTGGTGCGGGAAATTCAAAAGCTGCGTTACAACATCAGCCGGGAGCTTAATGAACATGCGGCTCCCGCTGAACCAGTCCGGAAAGCCGATCCGGTTGATGACCTGCCCCCGGTTCAGCAGACAGAACCTCCTCGTCAGGGATGGTTTTTGCCGGTAGCTACCTTGGCTATGGTAGTCATCGTTGGAGGCTTGTTGATGAATTACTTTAACAAGCTGAACGAACGTCTCAGTGCACTCAGCGAACAACAAGCCGAGCAGCGCAGCCATCTGCACGATATCACCAACAAGCTTGTAGAGCTGCATACCTCAGTAGAGATGCAAAGCAACATGCAAACCCAGCTGGGCGTGGCGAACAGCGGTCGAGTCGTTAGAAACAATATGCTGCATGACATGGTCTGGGCCTTCAATCAGAGCGGTGTCATGCCGTTTAATCCGGAAATCGTGGACCCCACAGCCATTCAACGCCTGAATGAATTTGTGCATCGGATCAGCCAGCAGGGTTTTAAGGGTGCGGTCTGGGTCAATCTGAGCGCCGGTGATTTTTGTGTAGTAACCGACAACGCCGGCCGGGCCCAATTGCCTGGTCAGGATGCGCGGATGTCTGACTGTATGTTGTTGAGCGAGCTGTACACTATTGAGAGCCTGATGGAAGAAGTGGTGAGAGAGATCGATTCCAACCTGGTGGCGATCAACAGCGTCAGCCGGGGTGACATCAATGTAATTGTCAGCCGTATGGATAATCAGCAGCTCAAATATCCCCTGCGGCAACCACAAACTCTCGCCAGCGAGTGGAATCGTGTGGCGCAGAACAACAACCGTCTCACTATTGAACTCAGCGATGTAGACAGTCTCCAATAAACGGGGACGGCACTGAAAAAACGCGGGCATGTCCCGCGTTTTTTTATGCGCTCATTCTATCCTGACTATTCTCTAATGCTGAAAACCATCGGGAGATTCCATGCCGGCATTAACTGCCTGGTTGAACGCCGTGATCCCGCTGTGCGCGGTAATGGGGGCCTACGCCTTAGCCCTGTATCAAGGTTACGATGGCGTTTGCAATCCATTCTGGAGTGGCTGTACCTCAATCAGTCGCGCCGCGCGCTACGGTGATGCATTATTTATTTTTCGGGGATTCATGCTGCCGCTGAGCAGCCTCCTGGTCATCTACTGGATTTTTCATTATCGCTGGCTCAACGCCTGGATCGGCCCGCGACGGCGCCATACGATCATCCTGTGCATCGGTATTGTCTCTGCTATTGCCCTTACACTCTACGCCAACTTCCTTGGCAGCGATGGCCAGATCTATCGCTTCATGCGACGCACCGGTGTGATGTTTTATTTCGGCCTGGCGATGCTGGCGCAGCTGCTGTGTGTGTCTTCTCTTTATAAATACCGCGCACAACAGCCGGACAATTTGATGCGACTGGTACGCTGGCAATTTTTCTTTGTTGTTAGTCAATGGCTGATCGGCCTGATGTCGCTGGCCGTTACCATCACCCAACCCGATTTCCGTTATCAGGCGAATAATATTCTTGAATGGAATTTTGCGTTAGCGATGACGGGGTTTTATGCGGTGAGTGGTGTTATCTGGACCAAGTTCTGGCACATTGAGTCGACCGGCTAACCGGACTACTGTGCTTTCTTCATTGCCTGCTCTATTACATCGGGATTAAAACCGCGAATGACTTCGCCATTAACGACTAACAGAGGCACGCCCTTGCCGTTCAGTCGATCAAAGTGCTCGCGCCCTTCGCGGGATTTTTCAACATCGTATTCGACAAAGGGGATATTGCGTTCATTAAAATATTTTCGTGCCCGGGCGCAATACCCACACCATTGCGTGGCATACAGTATGATTTGTTGATCATCAGCAAAACGGGTAGCTGGCGGTTGCTGCGCGTCGGCAGTTAACTTCGCCCAACTGAATATTGCTGCTGTAAGCACCAACAGGCCGATCAAAAATTTGTTCATGAATCGGCTCCTGTCGCGCCGCGATCACTGCGAGCACGGCTCGCTGATGTTACTTTTGATCCGAAGGTTTCAGAAATCTGGCTACGTACCAGCAGCTGGCCTGAATACCGAAGCCTTCGTCCCTGGCCCATTTCAACCCTTCCCGCACCAGTTTCTCAGCCAGACCTTTACCACGAAATTCAGGCGGCACAAAGGTGTGGGTAAAATCAATCATGGCGCTGTTGTTCTCGCGAAACAACCGATATTGCAGCACCGCTTCGCTGTTGCCTGCCGCCAGGCTGAAGCGATTCTGCTCCGGTTGATGAGTCACTGTCAAACCTGTTGTCCCGGTCATAGCTTTCTCCGCAGGATGTTGCTCTTAAGAGTGAGACAACGGAATCTGCTTATTGCACTGGCTCTGACAAAATCAAAATCACCGTCCGGTGGTTTAATGCGAAACTTTACTGCCCCACAAGTCGTATTCGTCCGAATGTTCAATGACGACGTTGACCATATCGCCAGGTTTAACGTTCGCCTCGCCATTCAAATAAACATTGCCATCAATTTCTGGTGCATCCGCAAAGCTGCGACCAATAGCACCTTCTTCATCAACCTCGTCAATCAATACCTGCAACGTCTGACCGACTTTTTGTTGCAGGCGCTCGGTCGAAATTTTTTGTTGCAGCTGCATAAAGCGGTCGTAGCGTTCCTGCTTGACTTCATCCGGGACCGGATCGGGTAATTCGTTAGCTTTGGCACCTTCTACCGGCGAGTACTGGAAACAACCGACGCGATCTAATTGTGCTTCCTGCATAAAGTCGAGCAATTGTTGGAAATCATCTTCGGTTTCGCCGGGGAAGCCAACAATAAAAGTTGACCGTAACGTCAAGTTCGGCACCTGCTGACGCCAGCTGTGGATACGCTCCAGGGTTTTTTCCACCTGCCCCGGCCGGCGCATTTTACGCAGGATGGTAGGGCTGGCATGCTGGAATGGAATATCCAGATAAGGCAGAACTTTGCCCTCTGCCATCAAGGGCATAATGTTGTCGACGTGAGGATATGGATAAACATAATGCAGTCGCACCCATACATCCAGCTCGCCCAACGCCCGCGCTAATTGATACATATCCGTCTTCAGCGGCCGTCCATCCCAGAAGTCTGTGCGGTGTTTAATATCAGCACCGTAGGCAGAGGTATCTTGGGAAATCACCAGCAGCTCTTTGACACCCGCCTTAACCAGCCGCTCAGCTTCACCCATTACCTGACCAATGGGCCTGCTGACAAGCTTGCCCCGCATATCGGGAATGATGCAGAAGCTGCAATTATGGTTACAGCCTTCGGAAATTTTCAGGTAAGCGTAATGACGCGGTGTGAGTTTCACACCCTGCGGCGGCACCAGATCCGTGAACGGGTTGTGCACCGCGCTCGGTGGTAGATGTTGATGGACCTGCCCCAACACGGCCTCGTAGGCATGAGGACCGGTAATGCCCAGCACGTTGGGATGCACCTGGCGGATGTCATCTTCCTTAGCACCTAAACAACCCGTCACCAGCACCTTGCCGTTCTCATTCAGCGCTTCGCCGATCGCACCCAGCGACTCCTGTACCGCACTGTCAATAAATCCGCAGGTATTCACAATCACCATGTCTGCGTCGTTATAGGTGGGCACGATGTTGTAACCCTCCATCCGCAATTGGGTGAGGATACGTTCGGAATCGACAAGATTTTTTGGGCAACCGAGGCTGACGAAGCCAATGGTGGGGGTGTTTTTCATAGGAAGAATGCGCCAGGGTGTTCAAAGAAGGGGCGCTATTGTAGGGGTTTGCGGGTGAATTTGCATGTGAAAAATGGGCAATTTTCAGGCAGATCGTTACTGGATCTCCGGGCCATCGCCTGACTGAAAACGTTTACATAAATGCGTTAAAGGGCTTTCGCTTGCCCAGCTAAACCGGTTAGACTTTGGCGTAACCGATTACATTGGTACATTACATATACTCACTTAGTCGATAATAACCATAATTCGGAGCGCTTTATGTTGCCCTCTACGCACCTCAAAACCTGTATCTATAGCCTTGGCTTTACTCTCATTTTGACCGCCTGCGGTGGTGGCGGAAGCTCTGATTCCGGCAGCTCGGCAACCAGCTCTGCCCTGTCCGCTAGCTCATCAAGCCTGCCCACATCCAGCAGCGCACCCTCTTCCAGCTCGCCATCCAGTAGCAGCGCATCATCGAATGCCAGCTCCTTGCCCACCCATGCTTCCAACGGTGTGATTTATTGCACTGCCGCCGGAGACGATGGGGATGGGGATGGCTGGGGCTGGGAAAACGAGGACACCTGCCTGGTTCGCAACTCGGCAGTTGATCCGGACAAAGGTGATTTCGAAGGCTGCGTTATCGGCACGCTCAGCTTTCAGTTTTGTGCACTGGACAATTCCGGTTGGGGTTATGAAAACAATGCGGTCTGCGTTTCCCGGCGCTTCTGCCCTGCCACGCGCGACACCTCACAATCCGCGATGGCCGAGGATCTGGTCAGCCCCAATGCATCAAGTAAAGCCGAAAAGGTTTATGACTACTTACGTTCAATCTGGGGTTCCAAAATGTTGTCTGGCCAGCAGGATTTAACCTGGCACGACCCCATTGACATGTTTCAACGGGTAGTGGATGACACAGGTAAAGCGCCGGCCATCATGGGCTATGACTTCATGAACTACTCCTCCACCCGTGGTGACGGTTTGCGTCAGACTGAAGAAGCTATTGAACACTGGGAGCGCGGCGGCCTGGTTGCGTTTGCCTGGCACTGGCGTGACCCCAGCGGCACGACTAATGCGTTTTACTCCAAAGACACCGATTTTATGATCCCCATCGTCAACGGCGAACTCGACACTCAGCATCCGCACTTCACGCAACTCCAAGCGGGGATCGATACTGTCGCAGCCGAACTCAAGATCCTGCAGGATGCGGGGGTCATTGTCTTGTGGCGGCCAGTGCATGAAGCATCCGGCGGTTGGTTCTGGTGGGGCCGCGCACGTACAGACGGTTATTCCCCAGCCTATGCCCACGCGGTTTTATGGCGGCATCTCTTCGACCGGCTGGCCAATTACCACGGATTAACCAATCTGATCTGGGTATGGAACGGCCAACACGCGGGCTGGTATCCCGGTGATGCCTATGTGGATATCGTGAGCATGGACATTTATGAAGGACTACGGAATTACGAATCCCACATTGATGTGTTCAATGAAGTAAAAGCATTTCCCCAGCAAGAGAAGATGGTCGCCCTCAGTGAGAACGGCAATATTCCTGACCCAGACAATATTGCGGCAGACGGCGCGTGGTGGTTATGGTTTACGGTATGGAATGACAGCAATACCGCAGCGGGTGTAAGCCACCGGGACAACTTCTGGACTGGTGAGCACTACAACACGAATGAGCACAAAATAAAGGTGTATAACCACGAGGCCGTAATTACGTTGGACGAATTGCCGACGTTTTAGGAACTTTCGCAGAAGGATCTGCAACTTGCCAAGTCTATGGGCCGGGTGTATGGTTGGCTCATGAATATTTCTCCTATCTTTTTCGTGTTTTCGGGTGCCAATCAGGGTCGCAATCCTATTCGCACCTTTCTCGTTTTTGGCGATTAAGCACCGTTACGCTTAATCGCCGCACCTTTTTTATCCCTTATCGTCTAAATAACTCATTCCGCATTAACTTGCGTTGTGATGGTATTTAGCGGTGTTTTTAAATTCCGTAAGCCTATTGAGGTGGAAAAAATGTCCGGTAAAAAAAATAATTCGCTTGTTGTTTCCGAACTCGATTACAAAAGCCTGTTGTCTCTGTGCGACAGGGTTGACACTCCCGCCGCGGAAGCGCTGGAAGAAGAACTCAGCCGTGCCGATATTGTCCGCAAATTACCAGCTAATATTGTGGCCATGAATTCTTCTGTCACTTTTGTCGATCTGGATTCCGGTGAAGAAACCAATATCAGCCTGGTTTATCCGCAGGACGCTAAAGTAGAAGAGATGAAAATCTCAATATTAACGCCCGTGGGTACGGCGCTGATTGGTTTACGTGTAGGCGGAACCATTGATTGGCCTATCCCGGGTGGAAAAGTGCGTCGCTTGGAAGTAACGGCCGTTTCCCACCCAGTGACTGATGAAGCTCGCTAAACACCTCCCATCGGTGTACTGATCATCGCCCTGGCAAGCACCGTTGAAGCAAGGCTTGACCTTCCAGTTGCTGGAAGCACAATACTGAAGCCGCTCAACTACCCCGTGCTTGTCAGGAGAACATGATGAAAGGTGCTCAGAATTCCCCTCAAACCCATTCGTTTAACTTGGTTATACAAGGAATGAGTTGTGCCTCGTGCGTGGGGCGCGTTGAAAAGGCCCTGCAGAACACCGAAGGTGTAGTTAATGTTTCGGTTAATCTGGCCACCGAGAATGCCCATATTGACGTGATTCAGGATGCCGTAACAGCGGACCACTTGATTCAAGTCATTAAAAAAGCGGGTTATCAGGCCCACCTCCCCTCTCCCTCTCCGTCCGCACAAGCGGGTAGTCGTCAGGCACAGACTGACCGTGAAGCGCGCGCCGTGATGATTGCTGCTGCGTTATCCTTGCCCTTAGTGGCGCCGATGGTGCTGATGATCGCTGGAATTGATTGGATGCTGCCTGGCTGGGTTCAATTCATCCTCGCCACACCCGTGCAGTTCTGGCTGGGCGCGCGTTTTTACCGTGCCGGCTGGGGTGCGCTCAAAGCGCGCAGTGGCAATATGGACCTACTGGTCGCACTGGGTACAAGCGCAGCCTACGGCTTAAGCGTGTATGAATTAATCCGCCATGCCAATCATCCAGAGGCGCATTATTATTTCGAGGCATCAGCCGTTGTTATCACCCTCGTCCTGTTAGGCAAGTGGCTGGAAGGCCGGGCCAAACGGCAAACCACTGAAGCTATTCAGGCGCTGCAGGCATTGCGCCCCGACACAGCGCGAGTTCGTCGCCAACAGCAAGATGTCGACGTCCCTATTGAACAGGTGCAAATTAACGATCTGGTTCTCGTTAAACCGGGCGAGCGTATTCCTGTTGATGGCCTCGTGATCGAGGGCAGCAGCCACGTTGATGAAGCCATGGTGACGGGCGAAAGTCTCCCTATAGCCAAACAGGTCAACGATAAGGTGACCGGCGGCTCCATCAATGCCGATGGATTGTTAGTCATTAAAACGCTGGCCGTCGGTACTGAAACCACGCTCGCCCGTATTATCCGGCTGGTTAAAGATGCTCAGGCCGCCAAGGCGCCCATTCAACGTCTGGTTGATAAGGTGAGCGCTGTCTTTGTGCCGGTGGTGTTGCTGATTGCGTTGTTTACGTTTATTGGCTGGTGGTGGTTTAACGGCGATGTGCAGCAAGCCATCATCAATGCCGTGGCCGTACTGGTCATCGCCTGCCCCTGTGCACTGGGCCTCGCCACTCCCACCGCCATCATGGCCGGCACCGGTGTTGCAGCACAGCACGGCATTCTGATCAAAGATGCGGAGGCACTGGAGGTCGCCCATAACGCTGCGACGGTGATTTTCGATAAAACCGGCACACTCACCGTCGGCAAGCATGTATTGCGGGAGTACATTACGGTAAATCAGCAGGATAAAAAAACCGTTCTGGGTATCGCCGCTGCGGTTCAACGCGGCAGCGAACACCCACTGGCCCGGGCAGTAATCACCCAGGCACAGCAACAAAACCTGACTGTTCCATCGAGCGAACAATTCAAAGCCTTGCCGGGGCGCGGCACGGCAGCGGTGGTTGACGGTGTACATTACCGCATGGGGAACACGCGGTTAATGCAGGAATTACTTATCGATTTGTCCTCGCTGGCAGAACAGGCTCAGGCGTTTGAAGATGAAGGAAATACTATTTCCTGGCTGATCGCCGACGCAGAAGGAAGTCACCAGTTGCTCGGCCTGTTCGTGTTCGGTGATGAAATCAAACCCAGTGCACTCGCCACTGTTGCGCAACTTCATTCACGTGGTATCAACACTGTTTTGCTCACGGGCGATAACCAGGGTAGCGCTACGGCCGTGGCTAAAATACTCGACATCCAACACGTGCTGGCCAATGTCCTCCCGGCCGACAAAGCCCGAACAGTTACTGAACTTAAACAACAATATTCACATGTTGTCATGGTCGGTGATGGCATTAACGATGCGCCGGCTTTAGCTGCTGCCGATGTTGGTATTGCTATGGCCACCGGGACCGATGTGGCTATGCACACCGCTGGCATTACGCTGATGCGCGGTGATCCAGCTTTGGTTGTTGATGCCATTGAAATTTCTCGCCGCACCTTCAGCAAAATTCGTCAAAATTTATTTTGGGCGTTTATCTTTAACCTCATTGGAATTCCATTGGCAGCACTGGGCCTGTTAAATCCGGTTATAGCTGGAGCCGCTATGGCGTTCAGCAGCGTAAGCGTAGTTACCAATGCGCTGTTGTTGAAACGTTGGAAACCTGCCGCTGATAAAGCCGACAGTTATTAAGTTCACTTTCAAAATCTTTTTAGCCGGCGAATCACTTTGGCGCATGATTAAGGATTCGCTGGCGCCACTTGTCGCGTTCTCCAAAATTCTCCGCAATTAATTTGCCAAGCCCTGCCTTTTACTCCATCATTTCCAGAGCCTGTATACTTGTATCCAAGTAGGGCTTGAGCACCGGAGGATTATCCTCACCGCGGTTATGCTGTCCTTGGTCAGGGTTATCCTCCATTCCCGTGATAAAAATAATATGGAGAATAATCAATG
>CAYUVQ010000037.1:13961-16208 GCA_964448175.1 uncultured Cellvibrionaceae bacterium
TGGTCAGGGTTATCCTCCATTCCCGTGATAAAAATAATATGGAGAATAATCAATGAGCACCCATCCGATGGTCGCCTTGTCGCGACATTACTTTTTATTTCTATTTAGTGCCCTCACGCTAATCTGGAGCCTGGGCGCTGCTGCCCAAAGCAATACCATTGAAGTACGCATGCAAGGAACCGCTGGCAGCGAATCGGTTTCGCTGCAGGTTGGCGGCACCACCGTAAACACCTGGACACTTACCACCGCCATGGCAAGTTATACCGCAACCACAAATTTAGCCGGCGAGATTCGCGTTGCTTTTACCAATGATGCTGATGGACGTGATGTGCGCGTGGATTACATCAGCGTTAATGGTGCAATTCGACAGGCCGAAGACCAACAAACCAATACCGGTTCTTACAGCGGCGGTTGTGGTTTAGGCAGCTACAGCGAGTGGATGTATTGCGGCGGATACATTTCATTCGGCAATGTCGGCACCGCAAACGGAAACTCATCCGCAGCTGTTTCTTCAACGGCATCCAGTACATGCACCAGTGCGGGCCAGCAATGCAACTGGTACGGAACGAATTACCCGTTATGTGTCACCACGCAAAGCGGTTGGGGTTGGGAGAATCAGCAAAGCTGTATCTCCCGCACAACCTGCAGCAGCCAGCCAGCACCTTACGGCATAACCGGCAGCAATTCCTGTCCGTCCAGCGCGGCAAGCAGTTCAGCCCCTTCGAGCCAGCCGGCCAGTTCGGCGATCACCTCCAGCTCGCCAAATTTCTCCAGCTCATCGAGCATTTCTCCTTCTGATCCACTCGAGCCTGCCGGCGTGGAAAATTCCGGCGCGGGATGCTTTATACCGAGCCTACCCGTCTACGCTAACTTGACGGCGAATCCGGCACTACCTGATCCATTCCTGTCATTGGATGGTTCGCGGATCACCAGCCGTTACGACTGGACCTGTCGCCGTGCGGAAGTCAGCAAGCAGGCGCAGCTGTATGAATTGGGAGAAAAGCCTGCCCCATCAACCGCGAATGTCACGGCATCCGCCAGTGGTTCTACCATCACGGTAAACGTGCAGGCCAATGGACAATCCATTTCCTTTAACGCAAACATTCAATTGCCGACGACGGGCAGTGCCCCCTACCCGGCCGTGATTGGTATCGGTGGTTCAAACCTGAATAACTCCGCATTACTCAGCCGTGGTGTGGCAGTAATTAATTTTCCCAACAACGAAATTGCTGAACAAACCAATGGCAGTTCACGGGGGCGTGGCAAGTTCTACACGCTTTATGGCAGCAATCACGGAGCCGGTGCAATGACTGCCTGGGCCTGGGGTGTGAGCCGATTGATCGATGCTTTAGAGAAAACCCCTGGCGCCAATATTGATCCGGAACGCCTGGGTGTCACCGGCTGCTCTCGCAATGGTAAAGGTGCGCTGATTGTCGGAGCATTGGATGAGCGCATTCTGCTGACCATCCCGCAGGAAAGTGGCTCCGGTGGTTCTGCAGCCTGGCGGGTGTCGGACGCACAACGTTCAGCGGGACAGAATGTGCAGACACTCAGTCAAATCGTGACCGAAAACGTATGGTTCAGAAGCTCTTTCTCACAATTCGCATCCACCGCCAATCGCTTGCCTTTCGATCATCATCAGGTGATGGGACTGGTTGCACCGCGCGCGCTGCTTGTTCTTGAGAACACGGGCATGGAATGGCTGGGCAACGTCAGTACCTATACCGCCTCTGTTGCCGCCAGAGAAATCTGGACTGCGTTAAGTATTGCGGATCGCATGGGCGTGTCTCAGGTCGGCGGACATCAACATTGCGCGTTCCCTTCCTCGCAGCAGGCGGAAGTGAATGCCTTTGTGGACAAATTCCTGATCGGAACCGGCAACGGTAATACCAATGTCGTGCGCACCGATGGCAACTTTAGCGTGGACCGTGCACGGTGGATTAATTGGACTACACCTAATTTGCAGTGATGGAGATGTAAAACAAAACCGGCAACCGTGTTGCCGGTTTTTTTGGAGAAACTGGTACGAACCAAAGATCATCAAAACCTATGATCCCTAAAGCCAACAGTTGAATTTTAAGCCCGCATTCTGCTTTTATTTTTTATCGTTCACTTGCTTTTCCACCAGATACCTCCAATATCTGCGCGGCATATGGCGCAGATGCAATTTAATATTCCGCCGCTCCTGAATCGTGACGGATTTAAAATACTGTTTCCATAACTGCTGGTATTGATCTTCCACGCCAT
>CAYUVQ010000037.1:16308-27435 GCA_964448175.1 uncultured Cellvibrionaceae bacterium
CGATGAACTTCGCGACGGATCATCTTTTGAATTTGTGCGCTGCAAAGTATGTCCGCATCGCCAAAATTTTCGAGAATTGCCGGATTGTTCTGGCGAACCAGTAAAGCCACCAACCGGTAAATCCGAAGCTCAATGCCGTCCTGCTCAGACAAATATAAATGATAAATGAGTTCGCCACCTCTGCCGTCGGACCGCGCGTCTACGCCAGCTACGACCCGCTCCGCTTTGGCCGTGTCCGTATCCACCGGGCGCAGATCATCTAATAAAGAACCCTGGTACGTATCGCGGCGGAGAATATTGGTTGGTTGGCGCCGATCAGCAAAGCACTCAAATATGGCCGTAAGCAAACCATCAAAGCTGCCATCATAAAGGTATAAGCTCATGGCTTATCCGAACAAACTCAGTTGGGGCGTTTTCCGCGCGGCAGAATCATTTGACAAGATCAGCTGGCGCAGGTGGCTGGCTTCATAATCTTTATGCAGACCTTGAACACCGGGACAGGTAATGAAAAAGCGCGCCCGTTTCAACGCAACCCCCATACGTTGCAGATGATCCAGGTTTAACCGCTGATGCATACGGGACTTCACGATCTTCATCGCCGACTTGACGCCGATACCCGGAACCCGCAGGATCATCTCGTAATCCGCTTTGTTGATATCTACCGGAAATTTTTCGGGGTTACGCAATGCGTAACTCACTTTTGGATCAACTTCCAGATCCAGATTCGGATGCGCTTCGCTGACAATTTCGTCAACCGAAAACTTGTAAAAGCGCAGCAACCAGTCTGCCTGATAAACACGATTTTCCCGCACCAGCGGCGGTGCTTTTAGCGCTGGTACGCGGTTATCCGTCGCGATCGGCACATAACCAGAATAGTAAACGCGCTTCAAACGTTGTTGTTTATACAAGTCATCAGCAAGATTAAGAATCTGTAAATCGCTTTCGGGGGAAGCTCCCACAATCAATTGCGTACTCTGCCCGGCCGGCAAAAACAGCGGCGTTTTACGGAGATGCTTTTTCTCATCCGTATAACGATCTTTTTCATCGCTTAGATAATTCATTGGCGTGATGATGTCCGGGTAATTTTTCTCCGGCGCGACTTTTTTAAGACTCATCTCCGAGGGAATTTCAATATTGACACTCAACCGGTCAGAGTAAAGCCCAGCTTCATGTAACAGCTCCGGACTCGCACCAGGGATCGCCTTTAAATGGATATAACCATTGAAGTTATGCTGCTGCCGTAAGGTTTTCGCCACCCGCACCAATCGCTCCATGGTGTAATCCGCGTCTTTAAAAATACCTGAACTGAGGAACAACCCTTCAATGTAATTACGGCGATAAAAATTGATGGTGAGATCAACAACTTCTTCCACCGTAAAAGCCGCCCGACGCACGTCATTACTGCGCCGGCTTACACAATAAGCACAGTCGTAAATACAATGGTTGGTAAACAGGATTTTCAGCAGCGAAACGCAGCGGCCATCTTCGGTATAGCTGTGGCAAATGCCCATACCGTCAGAGTTGCCCAGCCCCTTATTGTGGTTAGCGCGTTTGCTGCCACTGGATGAGCAGGACGCGTCATACTTGGCCGCGTCAGACAGGATGGTAAGTTTTTCGAGGGTTCGGTTCATGATTCACAACACAACGGCGATATACTGTATGCAAATACAGTATATCGCCGTCATTAAGGAGTCAAGCGAAGCGGCAGGGATATTTTATTGGTGACAAGGCGAGCCGCGATCGATCGTCCTTTGGTTGCTGGGTTTTGCTCCAATCTGCGGCTATCTCAAATATCCTACAGATCAATCGTAATTCTAAATTCCGATTCGACAATCCCCCAGGTGAGCATTTTCAAGCCGTTAGTGCCAAGCAATGATGGCAGCTGAAGCTCAGCTAGTGCTCCAGGCTTTAACGAGTTGACAATGATCCTGCGACCTTCGATATGGAGTTCAACTTTAAGCACAGAGCCATCTTTGTTAACAGCACTGGCATACACTTTTTTTCGCGGCGCCAGTTCTACGGAACTCCATAAAACCAACGCATTTTTTTCATTCCTGTCAATTTTTACAATCCGTGGGTGCTCCTCGTAGACCGAGTTATTAAATTTGAAAGGCGGGTAATCCGAAACCCCATCATGCTCATAAGCGCCAATATCCGGTGCTTTGCCGGAATGCTTGACAACATAATCCATGACTTTAATCTGAGTGCCGGAATCGATCAGCGCTGATTGGTCAGAGCGAAGATCAGTGTTGTTGGAAAATGTAAAATCAGCATGGTAAATATTGTCCTTCTTTACGTTATCCAGCGAAAGGTCGATATTTACCACATTATTTTTTATCTGATAGCTCTCATGATAATTTTCTCTTTTTAAAGGCTTAATCTTCCCGGTAAATTGATGTGCGTTGTTAAGGTATTGCAGATTGCGGCTTTGGCCACCCGTCGCTATAGGTCTTGGCCCGAGCCAGCTGTTGTTAAACACCAGAAATGGTCCGCTTGGCAAGGGTCCGTGATCCTCAAATTTAAGAATTTTTCCACCGGTGTGTTCACCCGTGAGTATTCTTTCGCTGATACCAATATTCCTGAAAACGTACCAGTCACCTCCGGCAACTTTGGTGAAAGAAAAGTACGCATGAGCATCCAGTATTTTGTTGTGATGAATCCACCAGTTGGTTGCGTCAACTTCTGGCTCAACAGGGTTATCTCGTATGTTTTGAAATAAATTATTATAAATTTCCACGTTCATATTCGTTAACCCAAGCTGGTCTTTTACTCCTTTCATTCGAATGCCGTTAAACGCATTTTTGATTGTGCTGTTGCGCAAGATAACGCTGCCCGCGATACCATTGGCATAGATCAGGCTTCCATTGAAGTGGGCGTACTTGCCATGATGTGATTCCGACCACGGAATATCACCATAAATGCGCCCGCTCAGGTCCTGATCCCAGGAAACTGAATCAATAAGAATATGATGAGTATTTTTTCCATCAGCGTAGACAGGAAATCGACCGCCAAGAAAACTGATATGTTTAAACGTAAAATGAGTAGAATCCCTGATAACGATGTGGATATCACCACAGTTGCGAAAGGATAAATTATGAAATTCGATGAAATGCGAGCCTTTGAATCCCAAACAGAATTTGCTTTCAGCTGAAGCGCTCTCAATTATTGTTGAATTACCCTGGCCCATAATCTGAATTGGCTGCTCCGGTGTTCCAACCAGCCTCATCCCGATATTAGCTTTGTAGGTTCCAGGGGCGAGCACTATCTTATCGCCCTTTTCTGCTTTTTCTATCGCCTGATAAAGGGTGTAAGTTCCTCCCTCCTTCTTTTGCATTGCATCTGGAACAACGTTCAACGTCCGCGCATCTGCGGCCTGCGCAATACTCACGCACAACAATATGACGAAACTGAATTGCTTAATAAAGTACATTTTCCATTCCCTTTTTTAACTATCATTTTTCCAAAGAAGTCCAGCATACAACTGAATAAAGACGTATTATCTTAGATCATTCAAACCAGTATTAATTGATTCGAGGGCGGCTGCAAGCCTAGCCCGGGTAGTACCGATATTCATCCGCATAAACCCTTTTCCTTCTTCACCAAAGACGATGCCAGGGTTCATGCCAACCTTGCATTTATCGATAAAAAATCTCTGTAACTCGGAGTCAGATAATTGCAATGTGGAGCAATCCAACCATAACAAATAGGTTCCTTCTGAATCAGCGTAACGAATCTGCGGCAAATGCTTTGCAATAAAATTTCTTGCCCAGACTTTATTCTGCTCCAGATATATCATCAAGCTGTCCAGCCACACATCACCTTCGTTATAAGCGGCTTCGAACGCTGCGATACTGAATGGATTATTATTGCCGATATGTAAAAGCTCGAAGACTTTATGGAGCGCTTTACGATGTTGCGGATTTGGTACGATCAGACTGGATAAGCCCAACCCAGGAATATTAAATGTTTTGCTCGGTGCAACAGCGGTAATGACATTGGTACGAACAAATTCACCTAGCTCCGCGTCCAGGGTACCCATCATAGTATGAGTCACACCGGGGTAAACCAGATCAGCGTGAATATCATCGGACAGCACAATCAAATTATATTTTTTAGCAATGTGTAACACACTGAGCAGCTCAGACTTGCTCCAGACTCGCCCGACCGGATTGTGAGGTGTGCAAAGTAGTAGAATTTTGGCATGGCGTGCCTGGCTCTCCAGCTGCGTAAAATTGATCTCATAACGACCATTCATATTTTGCAGCGGATTTAAAACAAGCTGTCGCTGTGTATTGGTGACAGCAGAAAAAAACGGGAAATAAACCGGCGGCTGCACAATAACTCCCTCACCTGTCTCAGCAAACGCCAGACAGCAGGCGTGGAGTGACGGCACCACGCCGGGGGCCATCACAATCCATTCCCGTTCGATATGCCAGTGGTGTCGCCGTTGAAGCCAGCCGATGAGTGCCTGGTACAAACTTTCCGGATACAAGGTATATCCAAACACAGGATGCGCAGCGCGTGCCAGCAACGCCCGCGTAACGCACGGAGGCACGGAAAAATCCATATCGGCGACCCACATGGGGCTTACATCGGCCGTGCCGAAATATTGCTGGCGACCATCAAACTTTACGGAATGACTGCCTTCACGTTGTACGGGAATATCAAAATCAAATTCCATAAAGCTTCCCTCTTTTGAAGCTATTTATTGGTTGCTGAACTGCTGCCCGACGTAATCCTTTGCGAATTGCCAAGCCGTCCGGCCGCTGCGCGCGCCACGTGTCATATGCCAGCGCAACGCTTCCGGTTCGGTTGCATCGGTCCACTGTCCGCCCAGATGTTCTACCCAATAACGTGCCGTCACCAGATAATCATCCTGCGTGAATGGATAAAAACTCAGCCATAAACCGAACCGCTCAGAAAGCGATACTTTTTCTTCGATACTGTCGCTGGGGCGAACTTCGCCATCTTCATAACTTACGTCCAGATTTTCCCGCATCTTTTGCGGCAACAAGTGGCGCCGGTTGGACGTGGCATAAAACAGAATGTTGGGCGTTGGGGCGGAGATAGATCCATCAAGGACAGACTTTAATGCCTTGTAAGTGATCTCCCCTTCTTCGAAGGACAGATCGTCACAAAAAATAATAAAGCGTTCGGGGCGCTCACCAATAAGATCAACAATGTCTGGCAAATGAAGTAAGTCGATCTTATCAACTTCGATCAGTTTGAGTCCCTGCTCCGCAAAATGATTCCAGCAGGCTTTGATTAAGGTGGATTTACCGGTGCCACGGGCGCCGGTGAGCAAGACATTATTCGCCTCATGCCCCGCAACAAATTGCGCCGTATTACGCAGGATTGCTTCTTTCTGTCGATCAACATTCTGCAACGATTCCAGCGCAACTCGGTGGGGATTTTTAACTGCCTGAAGATAACCCAAACCATTTGCCGGCTGGCGCCAGCGAAATGCCTGCGCACTCCAGTCCGGAGAAGGTGGCGCAGACGGCAGGACATTTTCTACGCGGTCAATCAAGCGTTCGAGACGGCTGATAAGATGGTCAAATTGGGTCACAGCAACTCCTGATTAGTCAGAACATAGTTATCTGGCTGCCCGAGCAGCAGGTTTAGCGTAACGAAAACTAACAATTCTACGCGTTGAACGTTTAGCAAAAGGAGTTTTGATCTTCCATGTGTATCGGGCCAACCCACTCCTGATCAATGAATCGGCCTGTTTTTCTTAAGCAGGGCAGAAGAAATCGATCCGCATAATCGCAACCGCAGAACTCAACAATAGTTTGAGCTGCTTTATTTGCCTGAGCAGGTGCGTGGCCTGCCCCGCTCTCTAATGCATTCATCATGTGTCTGTACCCCGGTATCCATGCTGTTATCGTCGGAAATACCTGACGTAGAGATTTCAAAATCGACATGCCAGCGTAATCAAGATCTCCCCAAAAAAACAATGGCAAAGCCATCTCGTGTGACTGCAGCCATTGCGCTTGAAAAGCTTCCACATTTTCTATGCGCCCCTGATACATAAACTGCACAGCTCGAGCATCTCGACTCCGTTGGGCACTTCCCATAAAACCCTGGCTATACACAAGAATAAGATTTTTCAGGCTGTTGACCCCACCGCTTAGCCCCATCAACCAACAAAAGGTATCCTGATTCTCTATCAGCAAAATACCGATAGGCTCATTGACTAAGAAGACATTGAGCAGCAACGTTCGACTTTCTATAGATGCAAGCAATTTTGGAAACAGGCTCAGCATCCATTGCTGTCTTGAGATAGGCTCCAGATATTTAGAATCACCGAAGAAAAAACGAGCACTTAGGCGGCGCCAAGTAACATTCTTTATTGCCTCTTGGTTCAAACTTACCGCTAAATTTCCCAACGCCTCCAACAGTTTATCAGGCGAATAAACGCCCGGATAAGTCGAAAGCTTTAATAAGCCCTTATCCAGTTCTGGTGGAGCTGTCCAGTTATTGATTGCGTCAATCCATGTCTGCTGTACTGGATCAATAAGTGGCATATTCAGCCACTCTCGCACAATAGGCTCTGTTGAAAAATTAAACGTTACTGTGGTTTGATCCTCACGAGAGCAAGATAAATCCCAGATGCAGTAAGGCTTTTCGGCAAGCTCACTTAATGCCTCTTTGATGAAATCAATTTCATCGGGATTATTATAGTTATGTAACGCAGGGAAATTATTACTGTTCAGCTTCCGTGCTAATTTTCTTTGCCGCTGCTCTTGTCCAATCTTGTTCAGCTGTAGAACAAACCAGCGCAATAGCTCAACAACAGGTTCAGCCGCTGTATCGTGAAACCAAACCGGTGGCTGCATCAGTCAGCCTCCACTTCCTGCATAAAATCCAGCGCCGCCTGTTGGCGAATGGTGCGGCGGTGGTTCTCCATCAGTTTTTTTATCTTCTCCGGCGCGCATTGTTGGCGGTCCAGCACTACCCGGCTTTTCAGTTCGCCGACCGGCTCCGCTGTGGGGCATTTGCTGAAGACGAACTGATTGGAAATCAGATCCATAAACGGACCGGATTTGCTGCTGGGCATAATAAACAATAGCTGCAGGCCCAGGCTCTCGGTTAAATAATTAATGACTTCGCGGGAGCGGTGTTCATCCATCTTGGAAAAGGCTTCATCCACCAGCACCATCCGTAAATGACTGTTGCCTTCGTTAAAGCGAAATGCTGAGGTGATGGCCGCGCTGCGAATAATATATGCAGGCGTTTCCAGCTGGCCGCCGGAACCCGTACCGTACTGGCTTAAGGGAATAGGTTGTTTGCCCTCGGGTTCTTTATAAATTTCGTAGCGGCGATAATTACGATAATCCGCAATACGGGTCAGTTCCCGCAATGCTTTTTGCTCGTCTTCATCCAGTAGCATATTCATCAACCGTTCGCGCACTTGCTGATGTTTTGGCTCCAGCTTCATCTCAAACAAGGTTTCCCCGTCCCCCAGGCTGGGATTATCAATCACCGCTTTGAAGAACTGCCAATACTCCTTGAATTCTGGCACCCATTCGTAATCAAACCGGAAACGTTCACGATCCGCGCCAAAGCGATGATGTTCCAGCTCTTTATTGAGATCATCAAGAATTTTCTTACCGTCGTTGATCGCTTGATAAATTGAGTGACACAAGTTGGTCACAAAGGCGTTATTGAAGCTGTGCCGGAGAGACTCCAGTTCGGCATGGCGTTGCGCAAGAATATGGTTTTTATCCCGGTTATACAGTTTGTCAAAATGACGGCGGATCTCGCAGACTTCGCGGAAATTTTTCTGGCCCAGATCATCATTGAAATCAAGGGAAAACATTAAACTGTCAGACGTTCTACAGAACTGGTTGTGTTGTAAAACTGCCTGCTGCAGCCGATGCAAATGGCTTTTTAATTCTGCAGTAACAGCGTGCAACTGCTGCTCAAAATACCCCTGGTCGTGATGCGTACAATCCTGATCCGCCAGCATCAGGCGTTGCTCTGGATCAAAGTCTGGCCAGAGCGCCGCTATGCTGCGCAGGTTTTCTTCGGCGCGATCAACAATATCCAAGGTTTTTTCCTGTTCAGCGTCCAATGCTCGGCAACGATCGTCAACGTTATGCAGTTTTGCTTTGCACTCAACCCGCGCATCGTTTAACTGTTTATGCTCTAACGCAAGCTCTTTGTCCGCTTTACGCAATTTCTCCAGCTCATCGTCCAACGCCGCGAAATCACTGAGATCCAAATGCTGCAATTTATCATCAATGGTTTGTACACGACGTTGCGCTACCAGCATCGTTTGCAGGACATCCGCATAGCTCACTGACTTGAGTTTATCCACAGTGCGCAGAAGCTGTTGAATTTCATTGGCATGGTCGGTAGCGTCCTGCCATTCACGGGTGAGCTGCTCCAACTCCCGGCGCTTTTCTTCCAGCGCACGTTCACGTGCCTCCTGACCAAACACCAGCTCACTGTCAGAAATATCACACCGGAACATCGCATAATTGCCAGAACCCATGGCATCTTTGGTTACCCCCCGGCGGGTATTACGCAAAGCATCCGCGTCGACAACACGCTCGACATTGCCGTAACTTGCTTTTAGATAATACTCGGCCGTCGCGTGGCTGAAACTCATTATCTGTACGATGGAATTGCCCGGCAGGCTGGATAGCTTTTCCATATCCCGCCGCGCTTTTTCACCTTGAATAACCCGCGCACTCTTGCCCTGCCCCGGCATGTTGCGCACCAGGCGAATAGCTTCAGCTTCAGAGTCCGGCGCTACGATGATTCCGAAACGTGCTGCGCCAATATACCCTTCAATGGCAGATTGCCACTCGCGATCTGTCACTTCTACGTAATCACACAGTACCCGCGCATCCGCTTCAGGACATTGATGCTGCAACATTTCTAAAGCTGCACGCACAAATGTCGGATAAGTTACCTGATTGGATTCCAGCGTATGAATATCGCGCTGTTTAGCATCAACCTGTTTTTGCAAACGCTCTGCCAGCTGCTGACGTTTGTCACGCTCCTGGGCAAGCTGATCACGCAGATTATCGTGCAACCTATCTGCATCGCCAAACCAGTGTGACACCAGTTGGTTGTGCAGCAATTGCTGTTGCAGTGCCGCATCCAATTTATCTTCTAGCGGCGTGATATCAATCCAGTCGCGGTTTAATAAACTGTGGAAGTCGATATGTAGTTCATCATCAATTAATTGGCGAGTCAGTTTTTGCAGAGACTTATCCGCTAACGCAGGAATCACCAGACTGATCGAGGTCTGGCGCAAGGCGTGGATAATCTGCTGCGCCGCCTGATGATTGAATTGCAGTTGTTGATCCTGTTTCAGTAACTCCGGCACACTCTGATGAATCTGCTGTTCCAGTTGCTTTTTATCAGCCAGTAACTGATCTTTATCGCGCAACGCCGGTACACCCAGACGGCGTGCATTCACGTCCAGAATCTGATGACTCAACTCCTCCCGTCGCTGCTCACACAGCAGCAGCGATTGTTCATCGGCGGCTAGTTGCTCACGCAAAACCTGCTGCTGTTGTTTTTCTTTCAAATAGCGCGCCTGGCTGTCGTTATAACGACGTCGCGCCAGGCTGTAATGCATAACCTGTTGTTCCAGCCAGTTCGCAATAAAACTGTCTGCTGTATCCCGCCCGGCCGCCATCCGCGCAATCGCTTCGCGCAGGTGTCGAGCATCGGATTCCATAGTATGAATTCGTTTGAGCATCGCCGATACGTTTCGGATTGCTTCACCCAGGTCGCGATATTCCAGAACCTCGGTCGCAACAAATTCATCAATACCTTTAATCGGCTTGTACGCCATAAACCGTGAAAATGCGCGGGCCGCGTTCATCGCCTCGCGTTCGGATACCGCATCTTTTTTACTGCCGCGTAAAATTCCATAGAGGCGACACAAATACGCCTTTTTCTTATCGTACTTCTCGACCTGATCATTGCCAAATTGCCGGCGCAGACTCGCATAAACTTTATCCAGCGGCTGAACATAACGACCGGCTTTGTCTTCCTTCAGCAAGTCACCCAGATTCAGGATCACGTCAGGCAAGATAAAAAACTGCGTCTCTTCCAAACGCGCAACCCGCTGCTGCCCCGCTCCTTCAATGACCGCGCGCATTCCCATCAACGCCGTGAAAGGTTCACTCGCCTCACCTTGGGTGGGATAAAACACCGCCGCGAGATAACCATCGCAACCATAAGGCCGCGCATAAGCACCGTCATCACAGCCCAACACATAAGAAGCAAGCGTGCGCACCTGTTTACCGCCACGGCCGCGCTGACTTGATTCGTCCTGCCCCGGATTAAAATGAAACAAGTTATCGTGCGCAGCGGTCATAATCGTCTGCACCGCATCCGCAGCGGTGGTCTTACCCGATCCATTGCCCCCGGAAAATAAATTAATCGGCCCGAATTCAAATTCGGTATTCGGCACATTGCCCCAATTGACGTAGATAAATTTTTTCAGATACATAAATGACTTCCGTCAATGGTCAGTAAAATTCTATTTTTTAGGGCGTTAAATAATTTTTAGCCAGATGCACTTCGTAGCCCGTTTGTTGTAAGGGTGGCAGTTTCGAAAACGCATGCATACAACCCTGGAGCTCCCGCAAGTCATCTCTCGGCAACTGCTCCTGCGTTTCTCAACCGCCTGCATCCATACAGTCGTGACTTGAGGGTTTCGAAACTGCCACCCTTACAACAAACTCACATGGTGCGACGTCACCACTGAATAATTAAAAGGTTGCTTTTGCTTTTGCTTTTGCTTTTGCTTTTGCTTTTGCTTTTCAGAAAGCATGTTTAAAAGAAAATTTCCGGCTAGGGAGTTGGGTGGTGTTATGGCAGACCATCAGCGGCAGGACGCCGCTGCTGAGCCCCCAAGGATGGGTTCACGGCGTGTCTGCTATAACATCACCCAGCTCCCAACCACATACCAGAACCAGAACCCAGAACCCAGAACCCAGAACCCACGTGACTAAAACCAAGAAAACTAGAAACTAAAAAATAGAATGCTTCTCAACTTTCTCTTCAACAATCTCAACCTCAGACCCCGCCGGTACCAGCCCCGCCACATCCCGCCGAATCTTCTCCAACCACTCATTCGTCACCAGATTAACCACC
>CAYUVQ010000038.1:0-14291 GCA_964448175.1 uncultured Cellvibrionaceae bacterium
CAGGGTTCTCCGGACCGGGGTTCTCCGGACCGGGGTTCTCCGGACCAGGGTTCTCAGGACCAGGGTTCTCCGGACCGGGTGTTTCTGGATTCGGATCAACACCGGGATCGTTACAAATCAGACGATTGGTATCCAGATCATCAACAAAGTTCGGGTTGTAAGCGTGATAAGGCAAATCCAGCCCACGGTGCGGTTGCGCGACGGCAATATCGCTATACACCATATCTTTACGTGCACGCACGATTGGCAGACGTGTATCCGTCTTCTGGTCTACTACCCAGATACCATACTGGCTGTTCACCTGCCCTTCGGTACCTTCCGCTTTACAGAATGAATTCACACCGCCATTCACTGCGGAACATTGTGCCCAGCTGACCAGCATCCGCTCAGTACCATCACGATATGGCCACACCGCGCTGTACCAGCCATTGAGCGAATATTGATTCGGGTACAGGTCAACACTGCCGTTGATTAATGGACGCGGCGCGATGTTGCCAAATACTTTGTTAGTGTCCGGACTGTCTGGCGATTGCAACTCAAGGAGGTTGCCGCCCATGAATGAGTTGTATTTGTGATGGATCAATGCCACCAGATGACCATTCTCCGCCTGAACAATCTGATCCAGCTCGATAAAGCTTGCATCCGATCCCTTCAGTGTGACGGTCTTATAAAGTTGTTGTAATTCCTCGCCGTCAGCAGTAATCCGCAGAATTGTGTAATGGTTGCTCGCAACGACCTTACCCAGCGGCGTAGACTGTGCTAACGCACACAAAGCTTCATGAGGCCACTCCGGTGGTGCATCCAGACCTCGGGGATATTGCATGTTAAAGAATTCGTCAAATTCGAGGTTCGCCGCGCTGTTATCAAGCGGACAACCTTGAATTAATTCATAACTGCGTGACCAGCGGATGAACGCGATGCGCCCATCTTTCAATGTCGTCGGCTTGGTATCGTGATTGCGACCGTAAGTCAGCTGCAGAATATTTTCGCCCTGCGGAGTCATGGAGTGCAGCAAAGAAGGTTTTTCACTCGGCCCGACTTTGTAACAATTTTCAAACTGATCTTCGTCGACAATATTGTCGATCGGGCTGTTAGGGTTGCCAGCGGAGCGATCCGAGGAAAATATGATGGTACCGTCAAGGGCATAAGTCGGGTTGGTATCCTGGCCGGCGTTAGCAAGACTATGAGTTTTGATAACACGGCGAACCGTTTTTGATTTGAAACTGTATTCGTAAATATTCCAGGTGTAATCGGTCGGATGATTGGCGGGGCCATGTGCAGCAAACACCAGCAGCTCACCATCGGCCGATACGTTCAGGTCTTTAACGTCGTATTCCGTGGAGCCGAAATAGTCGGCCAGTACCTCGGCGTCCATCGCGTTCACATCAAGGCTGGAACGGCTCATCAGTTTGGCGCCGGGGCGATATTGGTAAGGAGATTCAAGATCGAGCGGCGCTCGCTCCTGCCCCTTCATGGCTCTTTTAAAACGCTCTTTGTTCGCCTGGCTGTCGTTAGCAAGGTTCCGTTCAACGTATACAAAGGGAGTGCTCTGTGACAGTCCGAGGTTTTCGGAGGACGCATCACCGCCACTACCCCCGCCGCCGCAGGCAGTCAAAATCAAAGGCGTGACAAAAAACACAAAGTATTTTCGACAGGATTTGATTAGCCAAGACATTTTCAGCACCATGATAGTTGTTGTCGCAATGGATTACGGGAAGACCGCAAAGCAGGGATTGGCAGTGCTGTTAGCAGTACCCCAAGTCAAGCAATGTATATCCTTTAAAAAGGATTTTTGTTTCCGGGAGAGTTGGCGCCCTACATTGAACAACAACTTTTTCCACGGATTTTTTTTGGACACTGCCATGTTGCCAGCAGCAAGCGAAGGAAAAAGGTACCGGATCACAATTGCTATAAAATCCATTTAGCGGGTTATTCCGTTTTATTTTTTTGTGAACTTAAACACTGGTGAAGGCGGAATTTTTTAAAGCTTTAATGTGAGCCAGACAATTTAGAAAAGGCGCGGATTTTATTTTGATCATGATTTTTTTAGCTGTTTCTGCCAAGCGTTTCACGACCAGATGAATAATATGTCCACCTAAAGAACAAATCGCGATGCTTGCATCATTCGCTTATGAAGATTTTTTAAAACCATTCTTTAACAAGTCAGCCCCTGAATAAACAAAAACCCTCGACGCACATTGCGATCGAGGGTTTTGTTAAGGGGGAACATCTAATCAGCTTGGCAGGAACACGAATTTATATTCGATGACGGTGGGGGATACATCCTTCGCCCCGAAGTTCACCTGCTTGATCCGCGCCAGGATACTGTTTTCCAGTTCCGCAATCCCCAGCTCGCTCACCACCAGTTTTAAATTGGAGATAGAACCATTGGGTTCGATCACAATAGAAAACGTGAATTTGCCGGCAAGCTCAGGGTGATCCAGCAAAGCACGCTGATAAAGCGTATACACGCTGCTTTTGGTTTGCTCAAGTGTGCGCCGGATACTTTCCATATCACGTTTACCGGACTGCCCTGATAAATGGCTGTATTGACTACCCACAATCGAGTCACCACCAACAACACCTTCCACTTCCGTAGACTGGTGTTCAGCCAAGGCAACCAGCTCACCCTTCATGATTTCTTCGCTGACCACAATACCGTCACTTTTCCGAACGATATTATCTGCTCCTAACACCGAACGATCGCTGGCAGCCACTGTACCACCGGCGTTGGTTGATACGTTTTTCTTCTGCATCTTGGCCACATCAACTGAGCCGCGCAGCGATTTAAGCTGGCTGGATAACTCGGTCAGCCCCTGGGATTTAGCAATTGAGGTCTTGGTATCCACAGTCGGCGCTTTTGCCACAGCTTTAGGACGATCATCCACTTTGGGTGCAGGGGTAGCCGGTTTGGGCTCAGCAACCTTAGGCGGCTCTACGGGAACCGGTTTGGGCTTCTCCTGAACTACCGGCGGTGGTGGTGGTGGCGGTACCGGTTTGGGGGGATCGAGTAGAACAACCGTTTGCACCCGCGTTTCATCAGGCACATATTCTTTCTCAATCTGACTCAGCCAAGGGACAGTAATGAACAGAATCAATAGCGGAATAAGAACTCTTTTCAGAATATTCTTAAACGCTTTCTCGCGCTCCTCATCTGCATGCCAGGGCAGCTGAAGCTCCAACGCAAAGGGTTGAATACTTGCGGACATGTTAACCTCCGACCTTCGAAGAAGCATTAACAATAGCGCTGGCCGCAACACCCACACCATCAGGCGCTGCGATAACCTGATTAACCGCCAAGGAAATTTCCCGGAAATCGCTTCCCTGACAGGTCGCCATAACGCTCTTCAACAGCGTGTAAGAGACCGTTTTATCGCCAAGAATTGTTACGGGTAAACCGTTATGTTTTTCGTAGCCGGTGAGTTCACCGAGCGAATCCTTGTGCGCAACCAGAGCTTGTGTCAAGGCGTCAATCGGTTTATCCGGTGCTTTCATTACCTCTGCGACATCCGCTACCGCCTGATCACCGATCCAGATTTTATCTTCATCAATCATGATGAATAATTCATTGTGTGGCGTTACCCCAGAGATGGAATCCGGCAACTCAATGAATTTCGCATTTTCAATCTTCTGGCTTTCACCGGAATTGAGCAGCAAGAAGAACACCAGAATCGTGAAGATGTCCATCAATGCGACCAGATTAAGCTTGGGGACGATAGGCGTCTTGGGCTTGGTGTAAAAAATAGTTGATCCAATCATTTTGTCATCAACTCACATCATTTTTTCTTAATGGCATCCCCCAGAGAAATCTCCGGGAAAAGTTCAATTTCCACCACACTGGTTGCCACAACAGTCTTATATGACTTGACGGCATCCATGGTGAACACCAGATTCTGATAATCAATGTTCGGATTAGACAGCACCAGCACGTCGCGTTTTTCTGGCAACTGACGTTTTACTTCCTGCATGACTTGGGACAGCACAACGTAGTCGTAGGCCTCTCCGCCTTCGGTTTCCAGCAGAGGAATTTCCTTAACCAGAACATCATCCGGGTAGAAAATCTTGAAACCTTCTTCAGTAATACGGACTTCCAGCTGCGACTGCTCGGTCTGGCTCACGGCGGGACCTCCCGTCAGTTCGGGCAATTTGACATCCAGCACCGTGATCTGGGTAAACGTCATGCTGAGCAACAGGACCGGTACCAGCACGATCATCAAGCTCATAAACGAGGTGATTTCCAGCTCGGCCTCATCGGTACCCTTGTACTGAAATTTAAGGTCCATGATCTTAGGCCTGAGTTAATGCAGCGCCTGCGGGAATAGCATCAGCGGCCGGAGCCGGCTGCTGTACCGGTGCAACCAGAGTTTCCTGAGGACGCGGAGCGCCAGCTTCGATCAAGCGGTGCAGCGTCATAATGTTGAGAAACTTCACGGCGGACATTTGAATGCTGGTGACGATGGCGCCTACTTTATTTTGCAGAACCGCGTGCAGCACCAGCAACGGAATAGCAGCAATCAGACCAAATGCAGTGGTGTTCATCGCAACCGAAATTGACATGGACAGCATCTGGGATTTTTCTGCCGGATTGGCGTTGGCCACAGCCGTAAATGCGCTGATCAGACCAATGATCGTACCCAGCAGCCCGAGCAGTGTTGCAATATTGGCGAGAACCGCCAGATAACCTACGCGCTTCTCAAGACGTGGCATGGTTTCGAGCATGCCTTCGTTCATAGAATTTTCAATATCCGCACGCTGTTTGGATACTTTCATCATATCCAGGCCGCACGCAATGATGCGCGTTACCGGTGCCTGATTCTCGCGGGAATACATCTGCATTTTTTCCATGTCCGTGGTGCGCAGCAACGGCAGGAAATTTTCGAATGCTTTGATATTGCGTACTCGCTCGCGGGTCAGATACACCCAGCGCTCCAGACTAATTGCTAATCCAAGCGCTAGCACCAGAGCGATCGGATACATAAAAAATCCACCGTCCTGAAGGAAGCTGGTTACCATATTGTATAAATCGTTCATGATAAGTTCTCTCTATTAACAATTAGTCTGCTGAAACGGGGCTTTCGAGATTCATTTCGTTGTAAATATTCATCGAGTTAAGCAAAACGTCCCGGTCAACAACCTGCAGTGTCTGGTCGTGCTTGGGTTCCATATTCCACTGCAATTTATCCGGTGTGGTATTTCCTTTCCACGGAATAAAATAACTGATCGCCGGCTGTTCCTTATCGCCAATAAAGGTTGATTCAAGCAGAATCGTCTGATTGGGCCTCTCGGAAGCATCTTCGGCCCACACCAGACTGGCGGCGGTGAGCAAAGCAACGATAATCAATAATCTGTTCATAAACATGTTTTACATCACTTCAAGATAATGGCTTGGATTCAGCTTTTTGCTTTTCCACCACCAGGCTGATAGGCACCCCGGTACGCTGTTGAATTTCAGCGAGCCACTTGGCGGTTTCCTTGTTCTCACCATTGGTAAGAAATTGGTAAGCCTCCATATGTTTTTGCGCTCGCAGCGGATGATTCAGATAAATATCGTAAAGCACCGCAAGATTCAGATGAGCCTCCGGGAAGTCCGGCCACAGCGCCAGGGATTTTGCATAGGTATTTTGTGCGTGGAGGAAGTTACCTTGCAGGCGCTGGGCTTTAGCCAGCCGCATGTAGGCGTTCACATTTTTATTGTTGAGTTCAATTGCTTTGACGTAATGCGCTACGGCCTGCTCGTATTGCTTCTGCTCCACTGCTACATCACCCAGACCAATCCATGGACCTGACAAACTTTTGTCTTCTTCAGTCAAGGTTTTGAAGAGCTGTTCGGCGTGACGGTAGTTTTTTTGCTTGAGCGCACGTTTCGCATCAATGTACTTAACGATGGACTCCTGCCTTATCTTGCCGCGCTGGGCAAGATAAGGATTGGGTGAAGGCTCATAAGGCAGGTATGCCCCCGCATCGTCAGTCTTGGGAACCGGCAAATAATCCAGGGTTGATACCAGCGTAGCTTCCTGGTTTTTATCTACCACAAGATTGATCTTTGATCCTGAAGTAGTGGCACAGCCCGCGCTGATTAACAGTCCGCTGGCCAGCAATGTGCATGCAATTACATTAACGTATTTCATCGCCGTAACTCACCATTATTTCCGTCTTGTTATATCTTGCCGGATTCAGCTTCATCATCTCGGCAAAACTCTGGTCGATCCACTCGTTGAACTTGCCTTCCCATGCGCGATCAATATTGGCCTGATACAGCTCAATGGCCAGACCATCGAATGGCAATGCCTGCTCTTCAATAATTTCTGCGTAGATAGCTTGTTCGTCCGGCGATAACCCGCCCGGTTTGGGTGACGCGCGCAACTCTGCAGCAAATTGCTGATACAGGTTCGCAATCTTGAAGCTGGACATGGTGACAAATTCCAGAATGCCGTAATCAGCAGAAGACTGATATTGTCTGATGGCACTTTCCAGAGATTTGTTTTTTACGGGTAAGCTTTTCACCAGAGGCAAATAAAGCTTGTGTGATGAAAATTCAGCCGCGAAGTAATCCCCGTGTTTTATATTTGCCCACGCCCCAAGCCATCGGCTGCGATCCGTGCGTTGAGCGCCCGCTTTTTGGTCGCCCTCGATTAAACGCTTTAGCCAAAATATCTGCTTTTCTGTATCCCCCAGTTTCTCGTACTGGCTCGCCAGGTGATAGCGTGCTTCCATACGGGAAGTAAAGGGTTTTTCATAGGTTGAATCGTAGCGCTTAAAGTGCTCGATTGATGTGGCGTAGTTCTTGTTTTTCTCAAACATGGTGGCTGCGAGAAACAGGGCTTCACGGCGAACTTCCGCATCAGGATCTTTTTCACTGAGCCCCAGATAACTTTCGGCAGCCAGTGCCCACTCTTCGTTTTTCTCATACGCAAACGCAAGCTTGCGCGGGAATTCCACCGCCAGTTCATGCTCAGGATATAGCGCAGCAAGCTCTTTCAGTTCTGTAATTGCTCGGCTCCACTGTTCCAGCTCCAGCAACATACTGGCTGCATCAAACTGTGCAGTAACACGAATCGTCGAATTCGGAGTAAGTGTTTTAATTTTCAGCAATTGTCCGATGGCAACTTCTTTTTCGCCACTGTCCACAATGCCTTCGGACTTTTTATAAATAGCCGCCGCGAGACGCTCGGAGATCTGTGTGTATTCGTCGCTGGTACGATCAACCAGTTCGCGCTGGTTCAGATAATTATTCTCGGCGTTCTGGTAATCCCCCAGTTTGAAGTGAGAGTGGGCAATAATGCCGTAAGCAGTCTTCTTGAGAGTCTTATCCAGCTGCGGATTGTTCGCTATCAGGTTGCCCGACACCTCCAGCGCGCGCTGGTACTGATCGAGGCTGAAGAGGTATTCAGCAGCGTTCGTCAGCACCATAGGTGAGCGGCTATCAGTGTGGAAAGTCTTAGCGAACTGCAGGCTGCTGTCTACGGCCTGCGCCTGCCATTTCTTCACGTCCGGGCTGTTGGCCGCCAGGGTTTCAATATGCTTCTGATACGAGATAATCGCCGCATAACCAGCGTTTGGTGCGTGTTTCTCTGCACTTTTCCCCGTAGGGCGGTATGCAACGCGCTCGTAATCGCCGACCGCTTCCGCGTAACGCTTGGCAAGGAACAAGGCCTCAGCTTTCAGGAAGTAAATTTCATCAATGCGCTCGTCATTGGGAAAGGTCACAACGTACTGTTGATAGAAGTCTGCCGCACGATCAAAGGATGCAATCGAGAGAACAGCTTTTTCGGCGATCTCTTTCTCGTCGCGGTTCTTTTTCTCAGAAAGCTCGGCAACCAGCTCCTGATAACCCTGCCCTTCGTTGTAGTAATGGCGGGCCAGCTCGTCGAGGTATATTTTAACCGACTTACTCACGCTTTCTGGCATACCACCGCGATTGCCCTGGTAATCTGAATGCAGGCCGTAAGCATTAACGTATGCCTCTTTCTCATCCAGCGCCTTGCGCGGGAAGCCGCCCTTAATATAAGTATTGATCAGCTTTTCATGCAGCATTGGCGCATGCGCTGAATGACGATGGTTGTTGACGAACAGTCTGAACGCACTGGCCGAATCTTCGTAGAGCTCTTTTTCCAGATAATGCTCACCAATATCTTCGTAGATCATCCAGACATAACTTTTGGTCGCGATCGACTTTAATGAAGCGATAGTTTCTGCCCCACCGATACGATCAAGCGCCAGCGTCATGGAGTGAAGTGTATCTTTTACCAGCGGCTTTTCCGCTTTGCCCAGACTTTCAATCGACGACTGGTTGAGCAGCAGTTGATCCAATACGTACGTAAATGCATCAACACTTTTATTGAATTCCGTCTGCTTGTAGTAAGCCCAACCCAGCATGTAATGCGCATTTATGGCGAGCTTGCTTTTATCCAGCTGTGTTACCGCGACATAGGATTGCTCGGCGCGCCGGTAATCCTGATTATTGAAATGAATATCGCCTTTGCGGAAATGGGCTTCAGCAATGTTGGTATAACCCGGGTGACGTGCGGTCAGCTGTGTCAGCATCTTAAGCGCTTCATCCTGATCGCCTTCCATATCATAGGCCTTGGCCAGCTGATAAAGCACTTCAGCGTTGTCTGGTGAGTCCGGATATTTTTCCAGGATATTGCGATAGGCTTTGATGGCATCAACATAATAGCTTTGGCGTTGCGTCTTCTGATTCTGATCGTGAACACCTTCCATCATATAAACGTCGGCGATACGACGTTCAATCTGTTCTTTAAGCTGCTTATCTTCAAACAGATCCAACAGCTCTTTGTATTCCGCCCGGACTTCCTGGTGATTCAGCTTTTGGAATGCAATTTCTTCTTCTTTTTCCTGAGGTTTATATTTCAGCGCACCCAGCGTATTGCTTTTGTTCGAAGCACAGCCGAGTGACATAACCAGAATTCCCACCAAGGGCACCAAGGTCTTCATCTTTTTCATTATTTATCCCCCTGTGCATCAGCACCAACTTCTTCTTGTACGGTAGATTTCGCTTTCTCAAGCGACAGCAGTGTCATATCGTATAAACGGGCTTTCGCCAGTTTGGATTGTGCGGCGTAATAGCGCATACGCTCTTCATGTTTATCCAGTTCCACCTTAACCAGCCCCCGCATGATGGTTTCAAAGCTCTGGACAAATTTTCCGGTTTCAGCCAGCTGCCGCTCAATTTCCCGGTGCTTTTCCGCCACCATCTTTTTGTAGTACTCGGGCTGCTCGTAAGGCTTCTTGTAATCTTTGAATTTATTGACACGGCCGCTCAGCAAATTTAACTCACGCTCCGTGGTTTCGATCAGCGCCGTTAAGCGATCCTGATCTGCTTCATTGAGAGCCAGTGAATGGAGACGTAACTCAGTGTTCTGATCCGCAAACTGCTCGTTCAATATTGCACTTGTCTTGATGAGCTCTTGAATCGATGTATCAAAATTTTTCTTTTTGTTAGCATTTTCCAAAATCAATAAATGTTCGTTCGCCTGAAGCGACCAGTATTTAAGGTTCGCCTCAATGGCATAAAGGTCGGCCAGTTCGCGCAGTGTTTCATGGAATGGATGGCTGGCCATCAAGTCGATCAGGAAAGGCGTGAGCTTTTTATAATCAACCGAGGGCCGCGTGCTGTACCAGTCGCTGTCATCCATCATCGCGTCAAGGTTGGTGATAAATTCACGCGGTACGTCCTGCTTCTCAATAACTTTGCGCGCTTCCGCAATCATCTGGACGCCTTCGTGGAACTCTTTCTCCGCGATCAGATTGCGCTTAAGCGCCTTGCGGGGCGCCCCTTCCTGCTCATAAACGTGGGCAAGCAGCACCTTTGCTTCCTGCACTTCAGGAATAGCAATGGATCGTTCATTTAATAGCTCCAACGCGGGAATCGCCTGTTGGTACTGCTTCAGATTGATCGCAGCCCAGGCGTAAGAAAGCAGTGCACGGTTGGAATAGAGTCCTGTGGTGCGGATGTCTTTCAGATAAAGCCAGGCCTGCAGCAGATTGCCATGTTGCAGCGCCAGCTCCGCCAAACCGTGGCGAGCGCGGTCTGACAATAATGAAAGCTCTTCGCTCACCCCCGCGTACTTGGTTACGGCTTCAAGATTGCCTACCGCCAGCTCCAACTGGTTATCTTTCAGCTGCAGGATGGCGAGGTTGAACAGCAAATAAGGGAAGTAAGGATTCTCTTTGGAAACTGTTTTAAATTTGTTCTCTGCCGTTCCGAGATGATTACCTTCATGATTCAGCAGAGTCGCCAGATAATGATAATCAGTGTGCAGATCGTCCGGCATTCTGCCGCGGATTTGTCCCAGGGATTCCCGCGCGCTTGCCAGGTCTGACTTGCTGTAAAACAATTTGGCCAGGTAAAACCACGCCCGGTTTTTAACTTCTTCAGACGCTGCAGAATCCAGCAGGGTTTCAAAGATACGCTTTGCCTCATCGGCCATACCATAGGACAGCATCATGCCGCCTTTCAAAACCTGACCACGTGGACTTTTAGCGGTGGAATTATTGATAGCCTGGGCGTATTCCTGTTCAATCAGCGCCGAGAAATAATCCTGTTGAAAATAATCAAACAGAATAGCGCCGTACTCCAGATCAGTGGTGGATTTATTGACTGACAGTGCTGCCGATGCCGGCAGAATGACAACACCCAAGGCAAGACATAAAACTATCCGAACCACAGCAGCCAGCTGTCGTTCTGCGCAATAGACAAGAGTTACTACAACCTTATGTAACATGTGATTACCACTGTTTGATTCCAAAGACGGGTTCCTGGGTAACACTGTCATCGCTAATGGCGACTTCCAGATATTCCCCAGCCGGGCCTTTCTCAAAATCAATGGTCGAGGCACGTTTATATGCACGTCCATTTGGGCCTACACCGGTAAAAAATATCGTTGCTGTGTGCTGGCCTTCATTCAAATTCGTAATATAAAACTTGTGCACGCCGCCCCGGATCATGGCTTGACGCTGTTTTTGGGAGTAAAGATGCGTGGCGACGAGCTTGCCATCCAGCTTGAGTTTTATGCTCTCAAGGCTGAAGAACTGGCCGGAACTCATGGAGACAAAGACAGAGAATTTGGTACTTGATGGAAAGAGCAGTTTCTCTTCCATCAGTCGTAGATCCTTATTAAGATCAATAACCTGCTGCTTCAGTTGCTGAATATTTTTAGAAACCCGATTGACTTCAATCGCCGCATCCTGAGTAGCTGCCGAGTCATTTTCCCCGGAAGTATCAGTTGTTTTTTTTGCAGCGGTCGCGGTCCACTTGGTATCAGCAGCTTGCTCGGATGCGAACATTGACGGAGACAAAAACATCAACATTGCCAGGAGATATCCTGTCGATATTTTAACTACCAGAGATTTTTTGGCCATAAGTCATTTACCCATTTCATCCAAGATACACACCAGGGTTTGGCACCAAAATCTAATATACGAGATAACACAGAACAGGCTTGGAGTATTTTCAAAAACTAGAACACCAGTCACACTTGACGTTGTGATTTTATGAACCAATCACCAAAAGCATGGTCGGCCCCGTCAAAACTCGATGAAAAAACATCCACATTAATACCAACTTTATGTTGCAAAGCCGCACCACTCAGAAAATCTGCTCAGTGACTTCATCCTCGTTAGTTAACCGGTTAGAAAAAATTGTGTGATGCAACTCAAAATTTCCAACAGGATAAACATACGCTCCTTGATCAACACCACCGGAAAACGTAATCAATACTTATAAAATGCAGCTGCGCACGGATTAGCTGTCGAACACATCACATGCAAATTCTGCGACTCAACTAACATCTGTTGATCCCAACGGGTTGTTCATTTACGTGCAATTTCGGGTATAGTTATCAGCAGCGTTGGAATCGCATAATCGGCCCAACAAGGGCGATTAATAAAGACATATTGCAGATCCAATCACTAACTCATCATCACCCACGAGAAAAAGAAGATGTCACGCTCCGTCAAGATTTTGGCTTGTCTTATAGGCTTGGGAACCGCTGTTCATACCTATGGCGATAGCAAACCAGTTACCGTCATTGAGCCGGACAAAAAGATGCCCAGTGTTCAGGTCGCTGCCATCGACACTGAGAAATTTGAATTGGGAGCTTACGTCGGCCTGCTGTCAGTAGAGGATTTCAACACGAATCCGGTGACCGGGATTTCTTTCACTTATCACATCAATTCCAGATTTATTGCCCAGGCTAATTACGGTATATCAACCGTTGGAAAGGCGGCGTTTGAAAAGGTCGCAGGCGGTAATTTCCTGGCCGAAGACGATTATGATTTTGAGTACGTCAACCTGTTGGCGGGGTACAATCTGCTGGACGGCCGCTCATTTCTCGGCAAGCGCCACAAATTTAATTCGGCAATTTATCTGTTGGCCGGGGTGGCCGATGTAAGCTTTGCGGGTAACGATAAAACGGGCATGGTGATTGGTGCGAGCTACCGCGCCGTAGTGACCGACTGGATGACAATCAATCTGGACCTGCGGGATACTATCGTTGATCGAGAATTCCTCGACGATAAAAAGAAGACCAATAATACCGAGATGGTGATCGGCGTAAACGCCCTTTTCTAATCACTGTCGGTTGTTGTAAAGGGCTGTTTAAACACAGCTCTTTACCCTCGCCTTGCTAACCCCCCTCA
This sequence comes from uncultured Cellvibrionaceae bacterium, assembly GCA_964448175.1. Taxonomy (GTDB): domain Bacteria; phylum Pseudomonadota; class Gammaproteobacteria; order Pseudomonadales; family Cellvibrionaceae; genus Cellvibrio. The sequence goes on from CAYUVQ010000038.1 coordinate 12,661, forward strand.
ACAACTCTCTCTAAAAACTTTTTACATCGTACAAAACAAAACTGGCGGAAGGTATGCTGGTTTAACACCAAGCCTCTTCCGCCAGCGAATGAATTATTAACCTATGTCAAAAAAGGAATTTTATACCTGAGGAGATCTGCGCGGCACCGACAGTGCGCTTTTCATCCGATACCAGCGTCGACTGATAGATATAGTCCCTGAAGTCAAAATGGAAGGCAAACCGACGGGTTAGCGACACCTGATAACCGATTCCCACCGTATAGGTCAGGCTGGATTCCCCACCAAATTCTGTATCGCCCACACCTGCTACCACGTATAGGCTCGACAGATTGGCCTTAGGTGGCGACGGAAAAAACTCGCCCTGGAACAGGTTGTAACCAATCAACAGATCGTAATGTCTGAAGGTACGGTCATCACCGTCAAATAACTTTCCCTGATTCTTTTCGTAGGAAGACGGTGATACATCCGCCTGAAGATAATTATATTGAATAAAAAAATCTTCTGATGCGCGAAAGGTTGCACTGATTCCAGGTGCAAACTCACTCCCAAAATCTTCAATGTTGATAAGACCGGCGAAGATACCCAGCTCAAAGACTTCATTATTGATATTGGATATATCAGCTTTTGCTGGCTCATCCGCAAAAGCGGTTGGAGCAACACATAATGCAGCGGCCAAAGCCGTCGCTTTCAGCTTTAAAAGAACGAATTGAAACCTATTGTCCATGCTTCTAGACTCACATTGTTATCATCGGTAGAAACGGAATACGAACGATACTCGCCTTTGAACAGGAAATTCCTGCCCAGGTAGTAATTAAATCCCAGACCATAATGATTAAAGTCGGAGTCGTCGATCTCCAAGGGCACCAGCTTGGGTTGAGAATCAACCTTCATCACACCGCGACCGATCAAAACAGTGGGTGAAATTCGCCAATCAGAAAAAGGTTCCAGCACCAGGTTCGCGCCGTAAAGATCACCTTTAATATCCGTACCGAAGATTTTTCCCGCTTCCAACTCAACACCCAGCCAACCCAGTGGGCGATAACCAACCGTTGCACTGAAAAGTTCGCTGCCCTGCAGCTCACCGCTGGAGAATTGACCGGTGTTAAAGCCGGCACGCCAGGAATTTTTAAGATAATCACCGTAGCTCACGGTCGGCAGGTCAGCCGGTTCCCCGGTGGTTTGAATGGTGCGGGAAATTTGTGAAGCAGTGGTCCAGCCGGTTTTGCCGTCCTGCATGCGCACTTCGTACCAGCCGGGACGCCGCGTAATGACATCTACGCGCTCGCCCTGTTCGATTACATAGAACACAGGATAGCCGCGCCCAGGTCCGCTGTGCATCTCCACATAAGGGTCGATCACCTCAAGCCACAGCGGTTCTTTATCCGCGTCTGCCTGAGCCGTGCCTATCATCCCCAGAGAAAGGCCCACTAACATCATTAACAATCGCATTCGAACTCCCTACTTTTTTATTTCATCAAGGGTGCTGAACCAGAAGCCCCAAGGCTGCACTTAGTGGGGCATTCTACGCCATTATGCGCAGCGATTGATTTGCGGCAGGCAGCATTAATAAAAGTTGTGATGGATCACTACAAATAATTGCGAACCGTACATCATCCAAAACCAAATGATGC
>CAYUVQ010000038.1:14391-27203 GCA_964448175.1 uncultured Cellvibrionaceae bacterium
ACATCGGCGAAATCGATCTCAATCGCTTTGAGCAGGTGAATCAGTGCCCAGGCAGAACCACGCGCTTCAAAAAATACATCATCCAGTTCATTCCAGGGCGTTTTTACCAGACCATCATCGAGTGGTGTTATGGCCAGGGGAACCACTCCTGTTCCCGCGTGGTTAAGCCGCTGCTGCCCGACACTTGCACTCAAACGCTGGGATAAATTACCTAGCCGGGTTTCCACTGTAGAAAGCCAGTAATTCAGGTTGTCCGCCCGCGCAAAGAATTGCGCATCCTGTGCGTTACCCGTTGCCAGACGATGCAGGTAACGCCGCAGATAATCCACACCTTCCTGATACTGCGATTCCGATGCCGGAAATATCCAACTGGCGTTATCAAAGTTAAAGCGCGGTTCGGCGAGGATCAAATCTTTATCTTCGCGGGACTGTGATTGCGATCGACTGAACGCTTCGCGCATGGCTTTGCTCATATCGCGGACCTGGATCAATACCCCGTATTCCCAATTCGGCATATCATCCAGCCACAACCCCGGCGGCATGATGTCGTTGGAGAGATAACCACCCGGTTTATTCCACAGCGTTTCTGCCACACGGATCAGCGTCGCCGTGGTGACAGTGCCAGTTATTTGTGTGTGTTGTTCGCGCGTCAACTCCTGTTGTGCGTGTTCACGCACATCAAACAGTCCCGGCGATAAGCTCCAGTAGATTCCCACCGCAACAGCAATCAACAGATAAATTGCCAGCACGATCAGAATAATGCGAGACCATAAACTGCTGCCGACAATATCATCCTGGGTATCTGAATATCCGTCACGTGCCTTACGCACACCACGCACCCATAGGTTTCGAAATTTTGGTAACGCCATGACTGTTATTCCTTGAGATCAGTTTTCCATTGCACTTAATGATGATGCACTTTATCAAAGATGCTTTTTACTTTTGCCGTTGTCACAGTCTGTCTACCATCCGCGAAAGTCAGCAATAATTGCAGCTCCTCACCGGTCTGAATACTGCGCCGCAAATCGAACAGCATGACATGATAAGAGCCGGATGCAAATTCTACCGTGGATTTGGCGGGGATAAGAATCTGCTCTTCACGACGCATCTGCATCATGCCATCTTTGGTGGTGTGGCTGTGCAATTCCGTCCGCTGTGCCACGTCCACCTGAACCGATACCAGGCTCGCTGGTTGATTGCCGTGGTTGCGTAGCGTGAAGAACGCGGCCGTATTTTGAGTGCCGGGAATCGGAACATTCACATAAGCACCTTCGACCTGAATCTGAGTGGCGACTTTAACCGGTGCCGTTTTTACACCTGCATCCGCAGACCGCGCCGAAGAATCAGCAAGTGCGCCTCCTGTTACCGAACATATACAAGCAATAAGAAAAAGTTGATGCGCAGGCTTGAGCATGGCGGTGATCCTTATGTTGTTATAAATTTATTGCAGGCGCGGGACAAATTGAATACGCGGCTGTTGGGTAACCCGAATATCGCCGCGCAGCAGAAAGCCGGGAACAGCTTCACGCATTCGCTGGTAAATCCAACGCCCCTCGGCATCACTGCGCGCATGGATCATAACGAGATCACCACTTTCACGAGCCGTCTGGGCAAGTTCCGCCAATTGCGCGATAACGCTCGGGCTTTTGGCCGATAACGCTTTCGCATCAATCACATGTTCATTCGGTCCAGGTTTGTACGGTGCGGGTGGTTTCTGATTGGCAATTTCTTTACGCAGAACAGCGGCAAATTCGTCAACCAAGGGATTCTTCGGGTCTAGATCACGCGCGTTTTTTAAGTGCGCCTGTGCCTCGGCATAACGACTGCGGCCTGCGGCACTGCGGGCCAGTTCCAGATACCGCAAAGTAATGGCCTGCAAACCGGTTTTCGCTTCACTGTTATTCGGGTCAAGCAGTAAAACCGCGTGGTAGCGATCATGCGCATTATCGCTGAGCGGCATCAACAGCTGATCCTGGCTTAATGCGTAATCCGCATCTGCCAGCAAACGCTTGATAACTTGTTCGCGGGTAGCAACCGGTTTGGGAGCGGGGCGAGCTTGCGGCGCGGAACTGGCAACCGGAGCCCCTTCCTTTGGAGCGGGTTTAGGCGCGGTCTGACACGCGCTCAACGCAACTGAAAGCAAACTGACCATCGCCAACCGACACATCACTTTATGCATAAAACAGGCTTCTCTGATAAAAGAAATTCGACTACAGCAACATTACATGATACGAATCTATCAAAATCCCTTGAACAGAATGACAGGCGGAACAAAAAGTTGTGTGAACCAACACACTAAAGCCTGTCTAATCCGCTAGAATTTTCCGGTGTCTTATACGCCATGAATTTTTCGGGAATCAGATCGGGGGCATATACTACTAGGATTTACGGCACCTCCGTCAATTCATCTCCCGAGCATGCCAAACCCACAACAAGAAATCGCTGACTATGCCTGCTTTTATTAATTTGCCTCATCAGTACGCCTCTCGCCTTTTGGCCTGTCTTGCAGTGGTTCTCGGCTGCCTGTTATTTTCACCGGCAGGTCAGGCGCAGGATATTTTCGACACCCCCAAACAAAGCACGCTGAACACCAGCATTCTGGCTCCCACAGACGAATTTCTGCTGGTGACTGAAGCCTTTCAATTGCAAGCACGCATGAACAGCAACCAGCTGGTGCTCGAGTGGGACATTGCACCGGCCTACTATTTATATGAAGAGCGTTTCAAACTGACAGCCAGCAATGGCTTGCCTCTTACACCACGGTTTGGTGAGGGAATTACCAAGTTTGACGAGTTCTTTGCCAAGGACATGACCGTGTTCTATGACAAAGCCGTACTGACTATCGATTTGCCAGCAGACACCGCGCCCTTCAACTTGTTGGTCGAATCTCAAGGCTGCGCTGACGCAGGCCTGTGTTATCCGCCCTATACAGATCATCTCCAGGTCGATCCTGGCAACAAACAGGTCACTATTCTGCCGCCACCCGATGACCCGCTCGTCGAGTCTCCACCCGCTTCTGCTAACGTCGAAGCACCGGCGTCATTGATGAAGATCGTATTGTTCGCCATCCTCGGAGGGATCATCCTCAACCTGATGCCCTGCGTGTTTCCCGTACTGTCCATCAAGGTGATGAGCCTCGCTCAGGCTGATCGCGCTCGTTTACCTCTGCACGGCTGGATTTATACCGCCGGTATAGTCCTGTCATTCGTGGCCTTTGCGGGTGCACTGCTGTTAGCCAGAGCAGGGGGTGAGGCGATTGGCTGGGGCTTTCAGCTGCAGTCACCGCTCTTGATTGCCGCGTTGGCGTACCTGTTTTTTGTCATGGGGTTAAGCATGTCCGGGATGATCAATATCGGCACCCGCTGGATGGGCGCCGGCCAATCCCTTACGCAAAAATCCGGTTTGAGCGGTTCTTTTTTCACCGGTGTACTGGCGGCGATAGTTGCCAGCCCCTGCACCGCCCCCTTTATGGGCGCCGCACTTGGCTTCGCCTTGACCCAGCCCGCCATTGTCTGCCTCGCCATCTTCGCTGCACTGGGTTTCGGCATGGCGCTGCCCTTACTGCTGCTGTGTTATGTCCCCGCGCTGGCCAATCGATTGCCTAAGCCTGGGGCCTGGATGGAAAATCTCAAAGAATTTCTGGCATTTCCTCTGTATCTCACGGCGGTCTGGCTGTTGTGGGTGCTCGGCCGTCAAGCGGGTGTGGATGCGAGCATGATCGTTGCTGCAGGCGCCGTGGCCATCGCATTTGGCTGCTGGCTCCTTAACCGTTCTGCGACAGGAGGCTGGCAATGGGTGCGACGCACACTCATTGCCGCGGCCTGGATCAGCGCCTTTGTCTTACCATGGCAGATGATCGGCCAGCCCGCTGAGTCGTCCCGCTGGCAGGCTTATTCACCAGAACGCCTACAACAACTGCGTGCAAACGGAACACCGGTGTTCGTCAACCTCACAGCGGACTGGTGCCTGACCTGCCTGGCTAACGAGCGCCTGACGTTACATACGGAGGAAGTGGAACAGGCTTTTGACGCCTATGATGTTATAACCCTTAAAGGAGACTGGACCAATCGTGACCCGCAGATAACACAATTGCTGGCTGAATACGGTCGAAGCGGCGTTCCCCTTTATCTGTGGTTTCCCCCCCGAGGTGAGGGAAAAGCGGAAATTTTACCGCAATTATTGACACCCGGCCGGGTGATAGAGTCCATAAGCGGCCAAAACCGAACACTTTGATGCAAATTTGACGAAATTGGGGGCTTTTTCGTACATTTTCGCGGAAAGCCCCCGAAACACCCCTGAATAGGTTCCCAACGTGTCGACTTCGCCCCGGAAACCATCTTCAAGCTGCCACTTAAACCCTTATAAACCACCTAACTTCCGCAATCTTGCCGCGATTTTCGGTCATTTATGCAAAATCTTCGTGCAGTCGTGGACAGGTTGTTTTTTTTACGGCAAACTCGCCACACTTTTGAGCTCAACACATCCGCTTTTTGCAACTTCGGGGTTGATTTGCTCATAAACCGAACTAGTCTTAGCCCAATAATCTCAAATTCGGCGAAGTTTGACATAACCTCCCTGGCCCGCCGGTCGGTCTGCCAGGGATATCAATAACAGGATTACTTAAATCCATGGCTACCATTCTGGTACTTCACGGCCCCAACCTGAATCTGCTCGGTTTACGCGAGCCGGGAATTTACGGGGCGGCCACACTAGACTCCATTAATCACCACCTGGGTGAGTTGTGTCATGCGGCGGGTCATCATTTCCTCACGCTGCAAAGCAATGCGGAGTACGAACTCATCGAGCGGATTCACGAAGCTCGCCAGGAAGGGGTAGATTTCATCCTGATTAACCCCGCCGCTTTTACCCACACCAGTGTGGCTCTGCGCGATGCGCTCCTGGCAGTCGATATTCCGTTCATTGAAGTGCATCTGTCTAATGTCCACAAACGCGAAGCATTCCGGCACCACTCTTATTTTTCCGATGTCGCTCAAGGCGTCATCTGCGGTTTTGGCGCAACCAGCTATGAGTTGGCTTTGCGTGCCGCTTTTCAACTGTTGAAGCACTAACCCTATTTCTCATACAACCCTTGTTCTAGAGAGGACTCTATGGATATCCGCAAAATTAAAAAATTGATCGAACTGCTGGAAGAATCCGATATCGGCGAGCTCGAAATTAAAGAAGGCGAAGAATCAGTACGCATCAGCCGCAACTATTCGGGTCAGCCGCAATATATCGCAGCACCCATGCAGTCCTATGCAGCGGCACCGGTTGCCCCTGCTGCCGCACCAGCCGCAGCGCCAGTTGCCAGTGAAGCACCGGCCAAGGCCACCTACGATGGCCATGTAGTGAAATCTCCAATGGTAGGCACCTTCTATCGCTCACCGAGCCCAGGCTCTCCGGCGTTTGCGGAAGTAGGCAAGCACGTCAAAGTGGGCGATGTGATCTGCATTATCGAAGCCATGAAGATGATGAATCAGATTGAAGCTGACAAAGCCGGCGTTATTGAAGCCATTCTGGTCGGCGATGGTGAACCGGTCGAATTTGACCAACCGCTCGTGACAATCGTTTAAGTTATCCAAGCCAACAAACACGCTCTGGCGCTGTTTATACGAACGAGCTTAAGGAACTGGTTATGTTTGAAAAAGTTCTTATCGCCAACCGAGGCGAAATTGCGTTGCGCGTTCTGCGCGCCTGCCGTGAGATGGGCATTAAAACCGTGGCTGTTCACTCGCAGATTGACCGCAATTTGAAACACGTGCGCCTGGCAGACGAATCGGTCTGCATCGGCCCGAACCCTTCTCCGAAGAGTTACCTGAATATTCCGGCGATCATCAGCGCCATGGAAATCACCGATGCCGTGGCGGTACACCCCGGTTATGGTTTCCTTGCCGAAAACGCTGATTTTGCCGAGCAAGTGCAGAAAAGCGGCTTTGTTTTTATTGGTCCGGACCCGGATGTTATCCGCATGATGGGCGACAAAGTAGAAGCCATTAAAGCCATGAAAAAAGCGGGCGTGCCGACTGTGCCGGGTTCTGATGGCCCACTGCCAGTGGATAACCCGGAAAAATGTCTGGAGATCGGTCGCCGCATCGGCTACCCGGTGATCATTAAGGCAGCGGCCGGTGGCGGTGGTCGCGGTATGCGTGTGGTTCACACCGAAGCTGCCCTGCTGAATTCGATCCACGTCACCCAGGGCGAAGCCAAAGCAGCCTTTGGTGATGGCACGGTTTACATGGAAAAATTCCTGCAGAACCCTCGTCACGTAGAAGTTCAGATTCTGTCTGACGGCCAAGGCAACGCCATTCACCTCGGTGACCGCGACTGTTCCCTGCAGCGCCGCCACCAGAAAGTGCTGGAAGAAGCGCCGGCCCCCGGCATTCCAGAAGATGTACGCGAAGCGACTTATGCCGCCTGCGTAAAAGCCTGTGTCGATATTGGTTATCGCGGCGCGGGTACCTTCGAATTCCTGTACGAAGATGGGCGTTTTTACTTCATCGAGATGAATACCCGGATTCAGGTAGAACACCCCGTCTCTGAAATGGTTACCGGTATTGACCTGATCAAAGAGCAGATTCGCGTCTGTGCAGGCGAGAAGCTGTCAATCAAGCAATCTGATGTCGTCATTCGCGGCCATTCATTTGAATGTCGTATCAACGCTGAAGATCCAAAAACTTTTATGCCCTGCCCCGGCCTGGTAAAAAACTACCACGCCCCTGGCGGTTTCGGTGTACGGGTGGATTCGCATCTTTACAGCGGCTATACCGTTCCGCCGAATTACGATTCCATGATCGCGAAAATCATTACATACGGTGAGACCCGCGAGATCGCTCTGAATCGTATGCGCAACGCGCTGGACGAGACCATCGTCGACGGCATTCGCACCAATATTCCTCTGCAACAAATGCTGGTACGCGATACGGAATTCGCCAAAGGTGGCGTAAACATCCACTACCTCGAGAAGAAACTCGCCAACTAAACCCGCGCGCCGGTCACAACAGTGGCCGGCCTTTTTCCAATCCGAGATTCCCATGCCCTGGTTACAACTCAAGGTCAAAGCCGCCCGCCCCCAGACCGAAAAACTCGAAGATGCGCTGCTGGCCAGCGGAGCCGTTTCCGTCACCCTTCAGGACGCTGCTGACCAACCTATCTTTGAACCCGCATTGGGCGAAACGCCCCTGTGGGAGGAAGTGCGTCTTACCGGCCTCTATTCCGCGGATATTGATACCGCTGTGGCAAGTAAGAAGGCGCAACAAGCCTTTGGTGGGGAGTTACCCGAGCATAAGTGGGAATTGCTGGAAGATAAGGACTGGGAACGGGAGTGGATGAAAAACTACCACGCGATCCGTTGCGGAGAACGCCTGTGGATCTGCCCCAGCTGGCAGCAGCCACCAGAGCCGGACAAGATCAACCTGATGCTCGATCCGGGTCTTGCCTTTGGCACGGGCACTCACCCCACCACCTTCATGTGCTTGCAGTGGATTGACCAGCAGGACCTCACCGGTCTGCAGATTGTTGATTACGGATGCGGCTCAGGGATCCTGGGGATCGCTGCGCTTCTGATGGGCGCCAAGCAAGTGATTGGGGTGGATATCGACCCTCAGGCATTGCTCGCGACGACCGAAAACGCCAAGCGCAACAACCTGCCGGCCGATGCAATGCCGGTGTATCTGCCCCCGCGCTGCCCCAAAATTGAAGCCGACGTGGTCCTGGCTAACATCCTTGCTGGACCTTTGGCAGAGCTGGCAGCCAGCCTCAATGCACTTACCCGCCCCGGTGGAAAAATTTGCCTGTCGGGCATCCTGGGCATTCAAGCCGAAAGTGTGATGGCAGCTTACGCTCCGTGGTTCGACTTTGACCCAATAACCAGCCAGGACGAATGGGTAAGATTGACAGCAACCAAAACCCGCTCATAATTCGCTTCCTCTGCTGGCCCGCTTATGCGGGGCATTTAACAGTCCGGCGCGGAAGAATTTACCGCGCTGGCGCCTAAGAGCTACACTGATCACACCGCGTCTTGTCGATAAAATCAGGATAAACACCTGCTTATGAGCAACATGGTTACCCGCTGTCCCAAGTGCGCCACTTCCTTTCGCATCACCAGCGCACAATTGCAGTCCGCCAAAGGTGCGGTGCGCTGTGGCTCCTGCCTGCATATTTTTAAGGCGCAGGACCATCTAGTCAGAGGAACCGCGCAACCGACCACAGCTCAACCGGTCGCCGCTCGCAACACGCCATCCAAACCGTCGATAAGCGCCAGCGCCCAAACGACAGCGGGAGAGCACTCCCCGCTAAAACCTGCGGTGAAACCCGCTCCAGCCACCACGCCCTCTGCGCCTGCGGCCACACCCGCTGCACCCGCTGCTGCACCGGTAGCAAAAAGCACCACGGTCCCGCCGGTTTCCCCTGCACCTGCGCAGCCTGAAGCCAAACCCGCAGAACAAAAGCTGGCCTTCAGCCAGGAAGACATCAATCGGGAACTCGCCTTGAGCGGTGACGATGACTTTCTGATCAGCGATGACATGGACGAGCCAGACGAGCCGGATCGCTCGGAATATGAATTTGACGGCTTCCTCGATCTCGAAAACCTGCCCAAGCAAACCGGCTCCCTCTTTGATCGGGAGATCCGGCAGAAAGAGCAGGAAGAAGAAGAGATTGACCCGGATGAGTCCTGGGCGATGGAATTACTCGACGAAGCTGATGAGGAAATGCGTCTCTCGTCTATCAATCGTCCTCCGCATACAGAAGAAGTCGATGATGACAACTTCAATGCCGATGAGCAGCTACGTGATGCCGACCTGGAGGACGAGCGGCCAGAACAACAAGAATCATCCAGCGCCACAAGCGTTCCTTTCAAAGGGCCAATATTTAACATCGTGGCGGAAAAGAGTGAGGCAGCGGAAGAGGCTGAGGATATTCACGCGCAACCTTACAGCGACAACCCGTATTATCAACAAGCCATGAATGTCCACAGCAAGGATGACTCCCCCCTGCGTGCGTTCGATAATTCCCGGGCGGCATTGCTGATGAACATCATGCCCGAACCGGTGGAGATGACGGCGCGTCACAACCGGCAGACTGCAACCAAGCGTCTGTGGGGCGGCCTTTCGGTACTGCTGGTCATGGTTCTGCTTATCCAGCTGGCGTGGCTGCAGTTTGACAACCTCAACCGTACCGAGCCTTACCGCAGCTTTTATGAAAGTGTATGTCCAATGCTGGGCTGTAAGCTGCCGGCGCTGGTGGACCGCAGTAAGATCCGGGCCTATAACCTGGTGGTGCGCAATCACCCCAAACTGGAAAATGCCCTGATCGTCGACGCAATCCTGTTAAACAACGCCAGTTTTCAGCAGCCTTTTCCCGACCTGATTCTGGAGTTCAGCACCATTGAAGACGTTCCGGTGGCCTCGCGACGCTTCAAACCCCAGGAATATCTGCGGGGAGAATTGGCGGGCCGGAGCCTGATGCCACAGAACCAACCGGTCCACCTCACTCTGGAACTGGTCGATCCTGGCTCTGCAGCGGTGAATTACCACGCCTATATTCCTGAATAATCTACTGGAGATATTGACAAGCAACCCACTTGCAATCACCACTGTCAGCCGCTCAAAAAAACACCACTTTGCACAATTTCCACGTTCCCATTAACGATGCAAACAGGTATCATGGCGGCCCTTTTACGCAGGTGCCTTAACGCAAAAATCCATGGGCCAGAGGTTGTGAGTCCTATCGCGGGATAACAGCTTTGGCACACCGCTGGCAACAGCGAGATCCTCCATCATTTTTGCAATCTGCTCATCCAATGGAGCGCCACGTGTTCCGGATAGGTCCCTATCAGATCGACAGTCAGGTCATCCTCGCGCCTATGGCCGGGGTAACCGACCGCCCTTTCCGGCAATTGTGCAGGAAGCTCGGGGCAGGCCTGGTAGTGTCCGAAATGGTTACTGCCAATGCGGAACTCTGGGGCAGTCGCAAGAGCAGTTTGCGCTTGGATCATCGCGGTGAAACCGCACCGATATCGGTGCAGATCGCCGGCGGTGATCCGGACATGATGGCCGAAGCAGCGCGCCTGAATGCAGACAACGGAGCCCAGATTATTGATATCAATATGGGTTGCCCCGCGAAGAAAGTCTGCAAGAAAGCAGCGGGTTCGGCTTTATTGAAAGATGAACAGTTGGTAAGTGACATTCTGCGCGCTGTTGTCGCAGCCGTAGATATTCCGGTGACGCTTAAGATTCGCACCGGTTGGAGTATGGAAGAACGCAACGCCGTACGCGTTGCACGAATCGCACAGGACAATGGTATCGCTGCTCTTGCCGTTCACGGACGCACCCGCGCCTGTGCTTTCGCAGGAGCAGCGGAGTACGACACGATAGCTGCCGTGGTGCAGGCCGTCGACATTCCGGTGTTTTGTAACGGGGATATCGACTCAGCAGCCAAGGCGCGTCAAGTGCTTGATCATACCGGCGCACAAGCGGTCATGATCGGGCGAGCCGCTCAAGGGCGGCCGTGGATTTTCCGCGAAATAGAGCATTACCTGCGTACAGGTGAACAATTACCTGAACCCTCTCTGACGGAAGTCAGGGAAATTCTTTGTAGCCATCTGCGTGAACTGTACGATTTCTATGGCGATGTAATGGGGCCGCGTATCGCTCGCAAACATGTGGGCTGGTATCTGCGAACCGTCGCTGGCAGTGAATCGTTTCGCCAACAGTTCAATCGTCTTGAAAACGCAGAAGAACAACATGCCAGCGTTCAAACATTTTTTGAACAGCTGATTACGAAAGAGGATATAGCGGCATGAACACAGCAACTTTTATGACAGAAGCCCCAGCCACCGCAACTGCCACAGGCTTTGCCCAGGCAGCGCAATCACAATCCCTGCGTGGTTGTGTAGAACAGGCAATGGAAAATTATTTCCAGAATCTGGATGGCCAGCCGGTGAGTGATGTATACGACATGGTCATGGCTGAAGTTGAAGCTCCCATGCTGGAAATCGTGCTCAAGTACACCCGTCACAACCAGACCCGCGCTGCACAAGTGCTGGGTTTAAACCGCGGAACCCTGCGTAAAAAATTAAAGCAATACGGCCTGCTCTAAGGCGGTATCGCGGAGCGCGAACCAGCGTCTCCCATAAAAGGGGTGGAATAAAAACCACCCCTTTTGCTTTTTAACAGTTTTCAATTTCTGTTTAACCATGGGGAAATATCACCAACATGTCCAGCGTTAATCTTGTTCCCGTCAAGCGCGCTTTAATCAGCGTTTCCGATAAAACCGGTATTGTGGAATTCGCACAGGCACTGCACGCCCAAGGCGTGGAAATTTTATCCACCGGCGGCACCTACCGCCTGCTCACCGACAACAAGATTCCTGCGGTTGAGGTATCTGATTACACGGGCTTTCCGGAGATGATGGATGGCCGCGTCAAAACTCTGCACCCCAAAGTCCATGGCGGAATTCTGGCCCGCCGCGGTATGGACGATGCCGTGATGAGCGAACACGGTATCAACGCCATTGATATGGTAGTAGTGAATTTATATCCCTTTGAAAATACCGTCGCCAAGGCTGACTGCTCGCTGGAAGATGCGGTAGAAAATATCGATATCGGCGGACCAACCATGGTACGCGCAGCCGCAAAAAACCATGCATTTGTAAATATCGTTGTTAATGCGTCTGACTATGCCGCCGTACTTGCAGAATTAAAAACCAACAACGGCAGCACCACCTACAAAACCCGGTTTGATCTGGCCATCAAAGCTTATGAACACACCACAGCTTATGATGGTGCAATCGCTAATTATTTTGGTCGTCTGGTGGATGGCGGCAGCGAAAATTTCCCGCGCACTTTCAACACCCAGTTTATTAAAGCGCAAGAGATGCGTTACGGTGAAAACCCGCACCAGAAAGCGGCTTTTTATGTTGAAAAAAATCCGCAGGAAGTGAGCATTGCCACGGCAAAACAATTACAAGGAAAAGAGCTTTCCTATAACAACGTGGCTGACACCGATGCCGCACTGGAAACGGTTAAATCTTTTACTGAACCTGCCTGCGTTATCGTCAAGCATGCCAACCCCTGTGGTGTTGCCATCAGCAGCAATATTAAAACCGCTTATGATCTTGCCTACGCTACTGATCCCGAATCCGCGTTCGGCGGCATCATCGCGTTTAACCGCGAGCTGGATGAAGAAACGGCAAAAGCCATTATCGAGCGTCAGTTTGTTGAAGTGATCATTGCACCGAGCGTGTCCGCAGCAGCCGTTGAAGTTGTTAAAGCCAAGCAAAACGTACGTCTGCTGGCCTGTGGTGAGTGGGGCACTAAGCGCATCGGCGGATTGGATTACAAGCGTGTAAATGGCGGCTTGCTGGTACAGGACCGTGACAACGGCATGGTGACGGAAAATGATTTAAAAGTGGTTACCAAACGTGTGCCCACTGAAGACGAAATGCGTGATTTATTGTTCGCGTGGAAAGTCGCTAAATTTGTGAAATCCAACGCGATCATTTATGCAAAAAATAATCAGACTATCGGTGTCGGCGCCGGCCAGATGAGTCGCGTGAATTCTGCGCGTATCGCTGCCATCAAAGCCGAACATGCGGGATTGCAGGTAGCTGGCTCCGTCATGGCTTCCGATGCATTCTTTCCCTTCCGTGACGGTATTGATAACGCCGCAAAAGTCGGCATCGCCGCCGTGATTCAACCAGGCGGCTCCATGCGCGACGAAGAAGTCATCGCTGCTGCGGATGAACACGGCATGGCTATGGTGTTTACCGGAATGCGCCATTTCCGTCACTAATATCCAAAGCAGATAGAGACC
>CAYUVQ010000039.1:0-2165 GCA_964448175.1 uncultured Cellvibrionaceae bacterium
CCTGCGCCCAGGTCCTCTGCGCTGGCAATGGCTTCCAGCCGTTTGATCGCGTCTCCGGTCATGGCCCGCTTCTCAGGCGTCAGCAGATAAGCATAAGCCTGATGATGCGAGCGGCCCACACGACCGCGTAGTTGGTGCAGTTGTGCGAGCCCGAATTTGTCGGCGCGATCAATAACGATGGTGTTGGCATTGGGTACGTCAATACCGGTTTCGATGATGGTGGTGCACAGCAAGATATTAAAACGTTTGTGATAAAAATCTGACATCACCCGTTCCAGATCGCGCTCGCGCATCTGGCCGTGGCCGATCCCGATGCGCGCCTCGGGGATCAGGGCTTGCAGATCCCGCGCCACTTTCTCGATCGACTTTACTTCGTTGTGCAGGTAATACACCTGACCGCCCCGCAAAATCTCCCGCAGAATGGCTTCTTTGATGGCGGCTTCATCGTACTGCCGCACGAATGTCTTCACCGAAAGACGGCGCGCTGGCGGTGTGGCAATAATAGACAAATCACGAATCCCGGCCATGGACATATTCAGGGTCCGAGGGATCGGTGTGGCGGTCAGGGTGAGGATGTCAATCTCCGCTCGCAGCGCTTTGAGCTGCTCTTTCTGGCGCACGCCAAAGCGGTGTTCTTCGTCAATGATCAGTAAGCCCAGGTTTTTGTATTTGATTTCCGGCTGCAGCAGCTTATGGGTGCCGACCACGATATCAACCTTGCCTTCGGCCAGACGTTGTTGAACTTCTTCGACTTCTTTATTGGTGCGGAAGCGTGACAGCACTTCAATGGTAATCGGCCAATCGGCAAAACGATCTTTCAGCGATTCATAATGCTGTTGCGCCAGCAATGTTGTCGGCGCAAGCATAGCCACCTGCTTGCCGCTGTGCGAGGCAATAAAAGCTGCGCGCATGGCTACTTCGGTTTTACCAAAACCTACGTCACCACAGACGAGTCGATCCATGGGTTTAGGTGAAAGCATGTCGGCGATCACAGCTTCGATTGCGCGCTGTTGATCCGGCGTCTCTTCAAAAGGAAACGCGCTGGCAAAATTATCGTAAGCCACTTTGGGGTCTTCAAAAGCATGGCCTTTGCGCGCGGCGCGGCGGGCGTAAATATCCAGCAGCTCGGCCGCGGTATCGCGAATCTGTTCGGCTGCTTTGCGTTTGGCTTTCTGCCAGGCTTCGCTGCCCAGCTTGTGCAGTGGCGCGAGTTCTTCATCAGAGCCGCTGTAACGGCTGATTAAATGAAGGCTGGTAACAGGAACATAAAGCTTGGCTTCGTCGGCATATTCCAGCGTGAGAAATTCATTGGTTTGATCGTCAACCGTGATAGTTTCAAGGCCGCGATAACGTCCCACACCGTGATCAATGTGTACCACGGGTGCACCGGGTTTTAGCTCGGTGAGGTTTTTAACGATTAAGTCTGCATTGTCCTGCACTTGTTTGCGGCGGCGGTGTTGCTGCACCCGTTCGCCAAACAGCTGTGATTCCGCGATCAGTGCAACGGCGGGCTGTTTACCGTGTGCGGTCTGCAATAAACCTTGTTCCAGTGGCGCAACCGTAATGGCCAGTGCATCGTTGGCCGCAGAGAAGTCACTCCAGCTGTCTACCACTTTGGGAAGTTGGCGAATCCGTCCCAGTAGCTCCAGCAGTGTCTCGCGTCGCCCCGGTGAATCCGCACAGAATAAAACCCGCCCATCGAACTCCATTAAAAATGCCTGTACGGCGGCTAAAGGATTATCCGATTGAGCGCGAATGGGGAGGCTGGGCGGCTGGCTGGTGGAGAAATTAAAGTGTCCGGCTTTGTTTTCTACTGGCGCTGTCTCGACAAAGATGCGCGAGAAGTTTTTTAACGCGGCAAAGAGTTCGTCAATGGGTAAATAAATGTCGCGCGGTGGCAGGATCGGGCGCTGCGGGTCAACACGCCGGCTTTCATAGCGGCGGTACGTCTCAACCCAGAAACTCTCCGCCGCTTTCTCAATGTCACCCAGTGCGTAGATGCAGGTCGATTCAGGAAGATAATCAAACAGTGTGCTGCACGCATTGAAGAATAGCGGCAGATAATACTCAATGCCTGGGGGCGAAATCCCCGCATTGACATCCTGATAAACCGGGCAATCTTTGGAGTTAACATCAAAGCGCTCGTGCCACTGCTGACGGAACAG
>CAYUVQ010000039.1:2265-27119 GCA_964448175.1 uncultured Cellvibrionaceae bacterium
CGTAATTCATTTTCAATGCGGATGGCGCTGCTGGTATCAGCGGTCACCACCAGGCTTAAGCCGGCGAAGCGGCGGGCGGCATTGGCGATGGCCAGGGTTTGGGCGCTACCGTGAAGTTGGCCCCAGAAATGACGGTCACCGGGTTTGGCTTGGGGGGGGAGGGCATTGGGCTGGTATGAGGTCATAGTCAACAACGCATAAATCTGAAAGGCGGCATTGTACCTGTCTTTGATCGGTGCCTGTACCCGTCTGCGAAGCCGGATGCCGGAAATGAGTAATCCGGCGCGTTCACTCCGTTGCTGTGCAAAAAATCCCTCATAATTAAGAAGCAGTTCCGGCTGACGAATCTTTATGCATAAAAAGAGTGCGTCGCTCTGGTCTTTGCCGGATACCATCTTTATAATTGCCGCGTTTTTACGGGCCACTAGCTTGTCAGTATGCGGTGTATGCTGGGGGTCACCTTGTGCAGCTCCGGTCGGGCAACCGACATTGACATCCTTGGGTCTAGTGCCGGCGTATAAAACAGCAGGGTTTTATCGCCAACCAGGGGACTAACGCGCAGCTTCCGATATCTTCCTAACTCCATCGGCTCCGGCATTTGTAAATCATGTTGGTTGAGAATGTGCCGCGCGTTCAATATTCCTCTCATAAGAGGCTCAGGCTTCGCTGAGCTAACGTTATCCAACGAGTGATTAGGCAGAGTCGTATGATAAAGATCCGTCGGGGATTGGATTTACCTATATCCGGTACGCCCGAGCAAACCATCGTTGATGGTCCCAAGGTCCGCTCTGTTGCTGTTATCGGCTTCGATTACCACGGTATGAAGCCCACTATGGCAGTACAGGCAGGGGACAAGGTCAAGCTCGGACAATTACTATTTACTGATAAGAAAACTGAAGGTATCAGATACACCGCCCCGGCTGCGGGCACCGTATCAGCCATCAATCGTGGCGAAGGACGTGTGCTGCAATCAGTCGTTATCGATGTTGAAGGTGACGATGCTGAAGTTTTCCCAAGCTACAGCGCGAACGAACTTGCTGGATTATCCGCTGATACTGTGCGCGACAATCTGAATAATGCCGGATTGTGGACCGCACTTCGGACCCGTCCGTTCAGCAAAGTGCCCGCGCTCGATAGCAAACCTCACTCCCTCTTTATTACCGCTACTGATACTAACCCCCTGGCAGCTCGTCCTGACGTGATCATCCGTGAACACGCGGAAGATTTTGTCCATGGTATTACCGTGCTGGCTCATCTGACCGAAGGCAAGGTGTTCCTGTGTAAGGCTCCGGGTGCTGATATTCCTGCGCCGAATAATGAGCGCGTGGTAGTGAAAGAGTTTGGTGGTATTCACCCCGCCGGCAATGCTGGCACGCATATTCATTATCTTGATCCGGTCAGCGCTAACAAAACGGTATGGACCATCGGCTATCAGGACGTGATCGCTGTAGGCAAATTGTTTACTACGGGCAAACTGTTTACTGATCGCGTGGTATCACTGGCCGGCCCTCAGGTTGAACAGCCTCGTCTGGTCCGGACCCGTTTAGGCGCCAACCTGGAAGAACTGGCTGCCGGACAATTAAAAGCAGGTGAAAGCCGCCTGATTTCCGGTTCCGTTTTCGGCGGCCGCACCGCACGTGGTCCGTTTGCCTTCCTTGGCCGCTATCACAATCAGGTATCGGTTCTGCTTGAAGGTCGTGATCGTCCGATGCTGCATTACCTGCGCCCTGGTTTCGGCTTCTTCTCTACTTTGCGTATCTATACCTCGGGCCTGATCAGAGGTAAGAAATTCAGCTTCACCACCACTACCAATGGCAGTGAGCGCGCGATGGTACCGGTTGGTTCCTACGAAAATGTTATGCCGCTGGATATCCTGCCTACTCAACTGCTGCGCTCGCTGATTGTTAGCGATACAGACACCGCTCAAAAGCTCGGTGCGCTGGAATTGGATGAGGAAGATCTGGCTCTGTGTACCTTTGTGTGCCCGGGTAAATATGAATACGGCCCGATCTTGCGTGATAACCTCACCCTTATCGAGAAGGAGGGTTAATAGATGAATTTCCTGCGTAATTTTCTCGATAAGATCGAGCCTAACTTTCACAAAGGTGGCAAACACGAAAAATGGTACGCGCTCTACGAAGCGGCTGACACCATTTTCTATCGTCCTGCCAATGTAACCAAAACCACCTCTCATGTACGCGACGGTATTGACCTTAAGCGCATCATGATTACCGTCTGGTTATGTACCTTTCCGGCCATGTTCTATGGCATGTACAACCTCGGCTTCCAGGCTAACACCATCATGGCCGATATGGGCTTGACGGCAGTAGAAGGCTGGCGCGGTGCGTTTATCAGTCTGTTTGCTGGTTACGATCCACAAAGTATCTGGGATTGCTTCTGGCACGGTGCTGCTTACTTCGTGCCCATTTACTTTGTTGTATTTGTGGTTGGTGGCTTCTGGGAAGTTCTGTTCGCCATGATTCGTGGTCATGAAGTAAACGAAGGCTTCTTTGTGACTTCGGTACTCTTCGCACTGATCTGCCCACCGGATATCCCACTGTGGCAGGTAGCGCTGGGTATCAGTTTCGGTGTCGTTATCGGTAAAGAAGTTTTCGGTGGAACCGGTAAAAATTTCCTCAACCCGGCGCTGGCTGGCCGTGCTTTCCTCTTCTTCGCGTACCCCGCCGAAATGTCGGGCGATGAAGTATGGACTGCTGTTGACGGTTATACCGGCGCAACTGCGCTGTCTATCGCAGCTCAAGATGGTATGGAGGCGTTGAAAGGCGGCCTGACCTGGATGGATGCCTTCATCGGCAACATGCATGGCTCAATTGGTGAAACTTCTGCGCTGGCTATCTTCATTGGCGGTGCGGTGCTGTTGTTTATGGGTATTGCTTCCTGGCGCATTGTGCTGGGTGTAATGGTTGGAATGGCCGGAACCGCTTTATTGTTCAACTTTGTTGGCAACGCAGACACCAATCCGATGACAGCTATGCCCTGGTATTGGCACATGGTTGTTGGTGGCTTTGCATTCGGCATGATCTTCATGGCGACTGATCCGGTATCGGCTTCAATGACCAATGTAGGCAAACTGTGGTTCGGTGCCTTGATTGGACTCATGGTGGTGATAATCCGTGTGGTGAATCCGGCGTTCCCTGAAGGCATGATGTTGGCTATTTTGTTCGCCAACCTTTTTGCCCCGCTGATTGACCATTTTGTTATACAGGCGAACGTTAAGCGGAGATTGGCACGTGTCTAATAATGATTCCATTAAAAAGACGATCATAGTTACCTTGCTGCTGTGTATTGTCTGTTCTGTGATTGTGTCTGCTGCTGCCGTTCTGTTACGCCCGGCGCAGGTGGCCAATAAGTCTCTGGATTTCAAACGCAACATCTTGTCTTCTGTGGGTTTGCTGGAAGCAGGAAAAGACGTTGACACCATCTTCAATGAGCGGGTTGTCACACGTGTTGTGGATCTGAAGACCGGTAAATTTACTGATGCGGTGGACCCCGTTTCCTACGATCAGCGTCGCGCAAGCAAAGATCCGTCTCTTTCAACGAATCTTAGCGCTGAGGAAGATCTCGCCAAAATCTCTCGTCGCGAAGACTATTCCGTTATTTACCTGATTCAGGATGAAAATGACCAATTGGAAAGGGTTGTTCTGCCGGTAAAAGGTTACGGTCTGTGGTCGACTCTGTACGGTTTCCTGGCCCTTGAAGCTGATGCCAACACGGTGGCCGGTCTGGTGTTTTACGAGCACGCGGAAACTCCGGGACTGGGTGGCGAAGTCGATAACCCGATATGGAAATCCAAGTGGGTTGGTAAGGAAGTTTACCGCGGTGAAGATGTTGCTATTTCCGTTATCAAAGGCAGCGTCGACCCCTCATCCAGCAACGCGAAGTATCAGGTGGATGGTCTTTCCGGTGCCACTCTGACCGGTCGCGGTGTTCACAACATGTTACAGTTCTGGTTAGGGGATAACGGCTACAAACAATTCCTGACCAACCTTCAAAACGGGGAGGCTTAATAGATGAAACTGAAAGAGCTTCTGTTTGATCCGGTATTTAAAAATAATCCGATCGCGTTACAGATCCTGGGTATCTGTTCTGCACTGGCCGTAACCAGCAGCTTGAAAGTGACGCTGGTAATGTGCGCTGCATTAACTTTGGTAACCGGATTTTCAAACTTCTTTGTGTCGATAGTTCGTAATCATGCTCCCAACAGCATTCGTATTATCGTTCAGATGGTCATTATTGCCTCTCTCGTTATTGTTGTTGATCAGATCCTTAAAGCTGTCGCCTACGATATCAGCAAGCAGTTGTCGGTATTCGTTGGTTTGATCATCACTAACTGTATTGTGATGGGGCGTGCGGAAGCATTCGCAATGAAGAACCCACCGGTCCCGAGCTTCTTTGATGGTATCGGTAATGGCTTGGGCTACAGCGCTATGCTGATTGCGCTTGCGGTGGTTCGTGAATTGTTTGGCTCAGGTAAATTGTTAGGCTTCGAAATCCTCCCATTAACCACAGACGGTGGCTGGTATGTGCCTAACGGCATGTTGCTGTTACCGCCGAGCGCATTCTTCCTGATTGGTTTGTTTATCTGGGCATTGCGTTCGTGGAAGAAGAATCAGGTCGAACCAAGCGAATTCAAAATCGCTCCTAACACCAAACCACAGGAGGCTTAATCGTGGAATATTATTTGAGCCTTTTTATCAGGGCGGTTTTCATTGAAAACATGGCGTTGGCTTTCTTCCTGGGGATGTGTACGTTCATTGCTATCTCCAAGAAAATCGGCGCCGCTATCGGCCTTGGCATTGCAGTTGTCGTGGTTCAGACACTGACCGTTCCACTAAACAATTTGATCTACACCTATGTATTGGCTAACGGTGCCTTGAGCTGGGCCGGCTTGCCGAATGTTGATTTAAGCTTCCTTGGCCTGATTACCTACATCGGGGTAATCGCTGCGGTGGTACAGATCATGGAAATGGTGCTGGATAAGTATGTTCCCGCGCTGTACAACGCACTGGGTGTGTTTCTGCCATTAATCACCGTTAACTGCGCCATCATGGGTGGTTCTTTGTTTATGGTGGAGCGCGACTATAACTTCAGCGAAAGTATCGTATACGGCGCAGGTTCCGGTGTAGGTTGGGCTTTGGCTATTGTGGTTCTGGCCGGTGTGCGTGAAAAATTGAAATATAGCGATGTGCCGGACGGCTTGCGTGGCTTGGGTATCACCTTCATTACTGTAGGTTTGATGTCTCTGGGCTTCATGTCATTCGGCGGCATCGATCTGTAATCAGCGGGGTATAACCAAACATGAACATAGAAATTACATTGGGTGTTGTCATGTTCACGGTCATCGTGCTCGCGCTGGTGGCAGTTATCCTGATAGCACGATCCAAACTGGTCAGTAGTGGCGATGTGACTATTGATATCAATGGCGAGAAAACATTAACCGTTCCTGCTGGTGGCAAGTTGCTGCAGACTTTGTCTGGTGCCGGGTTGTTCCTGCCATCTGCCTGTGGCGGCGGCGGTACTTGTGCGCAGTGTAAGTGTGTTGTCGTTTCAGGCGGTGGCTCTATGCTTCCAACTGAAGAAAGCCACTTTACCAAGCGTGAC
The DNA here is from genome assembly GCA_964448175.1 of uncultured Cellvibrionaceae bacterium. Lineage (GTDB taxonomy): Bacteria > Pseudomonadota > Gammaproteobacteria > Pseudomonadales > Cellvibrionaceae > Cellvibrio. The sequence goes on from CAYUVQ010000039.1 coordinate 7,888, forward strand.
GCTCGTGAAGGCTGGCGTTTGTCTTGCCAGACGCCGGTAAAACAGGACATGGTTATTGAAGTTCCTGAAGATGTCTTCGGCGTGAAGCAGTGGGAATGTACAGTTGAATCTAACCCGAACGTTGCAACCTTTATTAAAGAGTTGACCTTACGTTTACCAGAAGGCGAAAACGTAGATTTCCGTGCGGGTGGTTACGTGCAGTTGGAATGTCCACCTCACCACGTGAAATATTCGGATTTCTCCATCGAGCCGCAATTCCGTGGTGACTGGGAGCGTTTTGGTTTCTTTAATCTGGAATCCAAAGTGGTCGAACCGGTAATTCGTGCATATTCCATGGCGAACTACCCGGACGAAAAAGGTATTGTGAAGTTCAATATCCGTATTGCAACGCCACCGCCGAAGTCCCAGGGTGTACCGCCCGGCATCATGTCTTCTTATGTGTTTAGTCTGAAGCCTGGTGACAAGATTAAGGTGTATGGTCCGTTCGGTGAGTTCTTCGCCAAAGATACCGATAACGAAATGGTATTCATCGGCGGTGGTGCCGGTATGGCCCCCATGCGTTCACACATCTTTGATCAGCTGCGTCGTCTCAAGACCAAGCGTAAGATGACCTTTTGGTACGGCGCTCGTTCACTGCGTGAGCTGTTCTACAAAGAAGAATACGATCAATTACAAGCCGAAAACGAAAACTTCCAATGGCATGTGGCCTTGTCGGACCCGCAGCCGGAAGATAATTGGACCGGTCTTACTGGTTTCATTCACAACGTGTTGTATGAAAACTATCTGAAGGATCATCCGGCACCCGAAGATTGCGAGTTCTACATGTGCGGCCCACCAATGATGAACGCCGCCGTAATCAAGCTTTTGAAGAGCCTGGGTGTGGAAGACGAAAACATTATGTTGGATGACTTTGGTGGTTAAGATCAGTTTGATTAAGTTCTTTTTACCAAACTGCGAAACGAGGTCAGCGTTGCTGACCTCGTTTTTGTTTTTTTGGGCTTTGCTTTTTGGGACAGTGTTTTTAAGTGGTTGTGGTCAGGCTGAACGGGATGTGATTCGCTTTGCTGGCGAAACCATGGGCACTACTTATCACATCACCCTGGTTGCTGATGAAGGCAAGTCGCTTTCAGTGGATGCTACTGCTTTGCAAGCGGCGGTTGATGCTGAGCTGCAAAAAATAAATCAGCACATGTCTACTTATATTCCTGATTCCGAGCTGATGCGATTTAACGCATTTCAGGCGGGGGAGTGGCATAAGATATCTCGCCCCCTCGAGGATGTGCTGCTATTGAGCCAGCAGATCAGTGAGCGCAGCGGTGGTGCTTTTGATATTACTGTTGGACCACTGGTGAATTTATGGGGTTTTGGGCCCGATAAGCATGAAGATGATGTTCCCGGCGCAGAAGCCATAGCAGCGGTTAAAGCTCGGATGGGTTACGACAAGCTGGAGGTGCTCGACGGGCAGGCGCGGAAATCAGCTGATATTTGGCTGGATCTCTCCGCTATAGCAAAGGGCTATGGCGTGGACTGGATCGCTGACTATATCGCGCGCCAGGGCATCAACCATTACATGGTAGAAATTGGTGGGGAAATTCGGGTCAAGGGCACTAACCCCCAGGGCCAGGCTTGGCGTATCGCTATCGAACAGCCTTCGATGATGCAGCAGAGTGTGCACAAAGCCATCGCGTTGACGGATGCGGGCATGGCAACGTCGGGCGATTACCGCAATTATTTTGAGCGGGACGGCAAGCGTTATTCCCATACCATTGACCCCCAGACAGGCTATCCCATTGCTCATCAGCTGGTGTCGGTCACGGTTATTGCCAGCACCGCTGCTGAGGCTGATGGCTGGGCAACGGCAATCAACGTGCTGGGGCCAGAGCAAGGCATGGAAGTGGCTGATCGGGAGAAATTAGCGGTATATATGATTGTCAAAGAAAGCGAAGGGTTTAGTGATCGTTATTCAACAGCGTTTGAACCCTATCGATGAACCAATGAGGTAATAATTATGGGTACGATATTAGTCACTTTGTTGTTCATGCTGCTCGTGGTAACCCTTATGTCAGTAGGGGTTATTTTTGGGCGTAAACCTATTACAGGTTCCTGTGGTGGAGTGGGCCAGGCCTTGGGCGAGAAGGATTACGTGTGCGATATTTGTGGTGGCGATGAAAGCAAATGTGAAGAAAAACAAAACGCTGCAGGTAAAACTTCAGCTTCTTTGGCTTACGAAGTAACAACAAATAAAAAATAAAGTTAACAATTAAAATAAAATTTCTACCGGCTTTGAGTGATTAATTGGTTATTAGGTCAAGAGGAAACAAAAGTGGCTGACCATGTTTACGATGTCTTGGTAATAGGTTCAGGGCCGTCTGGTGAAAGTGCAGCAATCACTGCGGCAAAAGCGGGTAAACGTGTTGGTGTCATAGAAAGTCGTTCGGTAGTGGGTGGGAATTGTGCACACAGAGGTACTATTCCCTCCAAATCCCTTCGTCACGTTGTTAAACAAATCATTCATTACAAGTCCAGCAACCTTTTTCGGGAAATCGGTGATAGCCGTCGATTAACCTATCCACTTATTCTCCAGTCCGCGCGGCAGGTTATTCCCAAGCAAGTCGAGTTGCATACGAATTTTTATGTGCGCAATCGCGTGACCCTGCATTTGGGAAAAGCAGCCTTTGTTGACAACCATACCGTCACCGTTGATCTGCTGGATGGCGCGCGGGAAACAATCACTGCAGAGAGCATCGTTATTGCAACAGGATCACGACCCTACCGCCCGGCGGATGTCAATTTTGATCATCCCCGTGTGTATGACAGTGATACGATCCTTGAGATGCAGCACACACCGCGCCATCTGATTATTTATGGTGCGGGGGTTATTGGTTGTGAATACGCTTCAATTTTTTCTGGCATGGGTGTGCGGGTTGACCTGATTAATAACCGCGATCGTTTATTGTCGTTTCTTGATGATGAGATTTCGGATGCATTGAGTTATCACCTGCGTGACAGCGGTGTGACGGTGCGTCATAGTGAAGAATATGAAGCAATTGATGCGCGTGATACAAGTGTCACCTTGTATTTGAAATCCGGTAAACGATTACGCGCTGATGCGATTTTGTGGTGTAACGGCCGCAGTGGTAACACCGATGACCTGAATCTTGCGGCGGTGGGTTTACAGGCGGACCACCGCGGAAATCTGAAAGTTGATGATCACTATCGGACTGCCGTTGATAATATTTATGCGGTAGGTGATGTGATTGGCTGGCCCAGTCTCGCCAGCGCGTCTTTTGGTCAGGGGCGTTCGGTTTCTGGCGGAATCATTGGTAGTGATTGTCCCGCTGTAGAAGATGTGCCTACTGGTATTTATACCTTGCCGGAAATCAGCTCTGTTGGAAAGACGGAAACGGAATTAACGGCAGCGCGCGTGCCTTACGAAGTCGGGCGGGCGTTGTTTAAGAATACAGCGCGTGGGCAAATCAGCGGTGAAGATGTGGGCATGCTCAAGTTGTTATTCCATGTTGAAACCATGGAAATTCTGGGTGTTCACTGTTTCGGTGCTGAGGCTGCTGAAATTGTTCACATCGGTCAGGCGATCATGCGGCAAAAAGGCGAGGGCAATACGATTCGTTATTTCCTTAATACGACCTTTAATTATCCAACAATGGCGGAGGCTTACCGTATTGCGGCGCTGGATGGTATTAATCGTATCAATCGTCGCTAACCTTCGTTGGATAAAAAAAGCCGCGCAGAGGAACCTCTGCGCGGCTTTTTTTATGTTATTGAATTAGTTTCCGCGTGGGCGGTGTTTGGCTACGCTGTGAATCACGTGATCGTATTCAAAGTACACCACGAAATCTGAGTATTCCCATGAAGAAATGGGTGGCTCGCCCACCGGGCCCTGCTTGCTGATTGGTTCACCGAACTGCGCGGCTACATTGGCTTTGGTTACACCGGTGCGGGGCTTGCTGATGTCGGCCTGCTGGCCGATGGGCACGCGCACAGTTTCCGCGAATGTCGGCAGATGGACCAGGGCCGCGCAGGCGAGAAAGATGATCAGTAATGTTTTATTCATAGGCTTATCCTGCTAGATCAGTATTGTTGTTTAAGTCGGCGCTTGTCGGCCATCTGTGCGCGCATGATCTGTTGGCCGATCAGTTGTTGTTGTGAATTGTTGATCCGATGAAATTTTGCCGCAATTTGGTAGTCGCCAGCGCTACTCAGTTCACAGCGTATCACTTTGGCAAATAAAATAAGCCCGATATAAGAGGGCAAAAACGTGAGTCGCATGGCGATAAAACGACCTTGTTCAATGGGTTTCTCGCATCCGAATGCAATGCCGCCTTCACTCAGGTTAACCTGCCGTGTAATCCGGGTCAGGGCTGCTGGTTTGTGTTCCGCCATCATCCTCTGGGCAAGCAACTCAATCTTGCGGTTGATGTTATGCAGGTATTCGCCCAGTGCGCGATTACTGTCTTTGATCTGATACAACAGTTGCGCGGTATCGCTGTCAATTTTTTTCAGTTCCGCATAGAGTTTGATGTCGGCAGCATCGTGGTACAGGCTTTCCGGCTCACTGACATTAGCCGTTTTTTCATCCACTTCTTTGTATTCCAATGCGATGCTTTCATCGATGCGAAAAAAACTGCGGCGTTCAGACATATTGATTTTCCCGGTGACCAGCTTTCAATAAGATAGCACAACATCCCACCGCTGCCGCGGTGATTATGTCGGCCGCTTGTGCTCCCGTGGGCATTAGGTTTAAATGCGCTCCATGCTGAAAAACATCCCTCTTTATATTGGTTTGCGTTATACCCGTGCGAAGCGTCGCAACCAATTCATTTCCTTTGTCAGTGCGTTTTCGCTCTTGGGCATGGCCCTGGGTGTTATGGCACTGATTATCGTGCTGTCCGTGATGAACGGTTTTGACCGGGAGATGAAGCAGCGCATCCTCAGCGTTATCCCTCACGGTTTTATTGATCAGCAGCCACAGATGCGTGACTGGCAATCGGTAGCCGGGCAAGTTGAGCAGCATCCTGACGTTATGGCAACGGCTCCTTATATCAGCGGCTTTGCGCTGATCAGTTATGCGCGTGGTGTGGAAAGTATTCAGCTGCAGGGCATATTACCCGAAGCAGAAAACCGGGTTTCGGTACTGGAACAGCATATGGTTGTCGGCTCCAGCGCTGATCTGCGCCCGGGTGAGTTCGGCATCGTCATGGGCCGCCTGCTGGCTCGTTCGCTTGGTATCGCACCCGGCGATAAAGTGAATCTCACATTATCCGACATCAATATCACCCCGGCCGGGGTGTTCCCGCGCACCCGGCCATTTACCCTGGTGGGGGTCTTTGAGGTGGGGGCTCAGGTCGACCAGACACTGGCCATGATCCACATTGACGACGCCAAGCGTCTGTTCCGTTACCAGGGGGTGCAGGGGTTACATGTCAAGGTAACGGATATTTATCGTGCGGCTCCGGTTCTCGCAGATCTGGCTGAGGGTTTCGATGAAAATTACTCGGTCAAGGACTGGAGTCAGACCCAGGGCAGTCTGTTTCAGGCGGTGAAGATGGAGAAGATCGTTATCGCCGCGCTGCTGTGCATCATCATTGCCGTGGCTGCCTTCAATATTGTGTCCAGCCTGGTCCTGATGGTTGCCGATAAACGCTCGGATATTGCTGTGCTGCGGACGCTGGGGTTGAACGCCCGTCAGGTCATGGCCATCTTTGTGGTGCAGGGTAGTGCGGTGGGTGTGGCGGGGACTCTGATAGGCGCGCTCCTTGGCTGCCTGGTGGCGCTGACGCTCAACGGCATCATGAATTCGCTGGAAGCCGTGTTTGGCTGGCAGATCTTTGATCCCGATGTTTTTTTTATTACCCAGCTTCCCTCGGTGTTGATGTGGCAGGATGTTCTATTCATCTGTGGACTGGCGCTGACACTGAGCGTGGTCGCGACTTTATATCCTGCTTATCGCGCCGCGAAGATCGAACCGGCAGAGGCCTTACGTTATGAATAATGAACCGGCGGTGTTGACCTGCTATCAGGTGTCCAAGAACTACTCGCAGGGGCCGCAAAAGGTGAGTGTGCTCAATGGCGTTAACCTTCAGGTATATCCGGGTGAGCGAGTGGCGATTGTCGGTGCGTCGGGTTCGGGTAAATCTACGCTATTGAATATCCTCGGAGGGTTGGACGTGCCCGATGAAGGCCAGGTGACTGTTGCTGGCGAACCTTTATCCCGCATGAGCGCAGACCAGCGCGGCCGCCTGCGCAATCGCAGCCTGGGTTTTGTTTATCAGTTTCACCATCTGCTGCCGGAATTTACGGCGCTGGAGAATGTGGCCATGCCGTTGCTGATCGGTCGGCAACCCATGTCCGTTGCTAAAGAGCGGGCGGCGACGATGCTGGGTCGTGTCGGCCTGAGCCAGCGTGTCCAACACAAACCCTCAGAACTGTCCGGCGGAGAGCGTCAGCGGGTGGCGATTGCGCGGGCCCTGGTCACTAATCCGGCCTGCGTATTGATGGATGAACCCACCGGTAATCTGGATTCCCATGCGGCGGACAGCATTCAGCAACTGATGCTTGAGCTGAACCAGACGATTGGCACCAGCTTTGTGGTGGTGACACATGACCAGCGCCTGGCGGCCCGGATGGATCGCACGCTAACCCTCACCGATGGAACCCTGGTGTAACCCGTGTTGAATAAACTTACCTTCCTCGTTGGCGCGCGTTACGGCATCTCCCGCCGTCACAGTCAGCTGGTTTCATTTATTTCGTCGCTGTCCATTGCCAGCCTGGTCATTGGCGTAGCGCTGCTGGTGCTGGTCATGTCGATCATGAATGGCTTTGACCGGGAGCTGCGCGAACGTATTCTGGGGATCATGCCCCAAGCCACCATTTATCAGCGCTACGGTATTCAGGAGCCGCAGCCGTTGATCGCGGAATTGATATCGCATCCAGAAGTTCGAGCAGCAGCTCCGTTTGTACAGCTACAGGGCCTGCTTTCGCACCAGAAGCGGGTATCGCCGGTGAATCTGTTTGGTATTGATCCGCAACAGGAAGCCCAGCTGTCTTCGTTAAAGGAGTATCTGCCGGATGGTGGCTTTGAGCAGCTGACGCAGTCCACCACGGGAATATTGATCGGCCGCGGGATTGCAGACAAGCTGCAAGTGGAGGCGGGAGACGCGGTCAGTCTGATTATTCCTCGCGTCGGTGACGGCAATCCCACCCCCAATATTCGGATGCTGACGGTGTTGGCTGTGTTTGACAGCGGTACCGAGATCGACCATGGGCTGGCCTTGATGGGGCTGGAGTCTGCTTCTTCGCTATCCGAATTTCCCGGCGCGGTAACGGGGATTCGTTTGCAAGTGGATGATTTGTTTAGCGCGCCCCGGCTGGTGCGCGAGCTCGTTAACTCGCTGCCGCCCGGTTTCTATGGTTCTGACTGGACTCGCACTCAAGGCAATCTCTATGAGGCCATTCACATGTCGAAGAGCCTGGTGGAGATGCTGCTGTTCCTGATCATTGCGATTGCGGCGTTTAACCTGGTGTCTACTTTGATCATGGTCGTAGTGGATAAGCAGGGGGATATTGCCATCCTGAGAACGCTGGGTGCATCCACCAGCGAAATCATCGGCATCTTCATGGTGCAGGGTGGCCTGATTGGTTTGATCGGCACATCGGTGGGCGTGGTGGTGGGTGTGATCTTGTCTCTGTGCGTGACCGATGTTGTCCAGTGGCTCGAACATGCGCTGAACGTCCGGTTTCTGGAATCCGATGTGTATCCCATCAGCTATCTGCCCTCTGATCTCCAGTGGCCGGATGTGGCGCAGATTGCTGTTACAGCGTTGGTGATCAGCTTCTTTGCCGCGCTTTATCCCGCCTGGCGGGCAAGCCGGGTTCAGCCGGCCGATGCGCTGCGCTACGAATAATTAACGATCCTTATCTTCTTCCGTTCCGGTCACCGGGGGTCTGGGGCGCTTCTTGCGTTTGTTCCAGCCCTGCACGACATGCCAGCGCCAGAAGAGCCGGGTGAGGACATAACCCAATGCACCAAATATCAATCCCGTTAACAACGAACCCACCACAAGCGGCTTCCAAATCAGGACGAACTCGTTAGCCAGCCATTCCCAGGTGGGCTCCACAGAGAATGACACCGGGGGTGCATTTAAAAGCCAGCGCCCAAACTGGTAGGTCGCAAAATAGATCGCCGGCATGGTGAGCGGATTAGTGATCCACACCAGAACTACCGCTATAGGCAAGTTGCACCGTACCCATAGCGCCGTCAGCGCCGCCAACGGCATCTGAAATGGGATAGGGATAAACGCGAGAAAAATGCCGACGAAGAAAGCGACCGACACAGAATGACGGTTCAGATGGAATAAGTTGGGGTCGTGGAGCAGGTCACCCAGAAAATGCAGGGAGGGATTGTCCTTAACCTTGGCTGCGGTTGGGAGGTAACGTTTGAGTAGCTTACGTGCCATTGGCGCCTATTTACGTTGGATATGTTGTCCCAGTGAAAAGTTAACTGGCGCGCGCAATATACATTGAAGCTGACTCAGAGGCTACGCGCCACGACGCTGTGAAAACGGAAGTGGCCTAAGGTTCCACCGTAACAACGTCCAAAGTGGAATCGATTTCGCCTTGCTATGGGGCTCTGGTACGGCATAATCTCGTTTTCAAATGGATTTTACTGCTCAAGGACGGTTATGCCTGTTTATCTGCTTGCGATGGCCAGCGGCATCCTCATGGTGGGGTTCCTTCCGGTTTTGCCCCCGCTTCAGGGGCTACTTCTTCTTATTCCAATTGCGTTTCTCTCCCTGCGGCTTCCCCGTTTAAAAGCCCTTGCAGCGGTATGCCTGGGTATTGTCTGGGGTGTTTTTTACGGCCACAGCATCAAGAACAATATGTTGCCTGAGGATTTGGTGGGGAGGGACGTGCTGGTGTCCGGGCGGGTGGTAGATCTTCCGGTCAGTGATGAGCGGCGTCAACGGGTCATTCTTGACGTAGAAAGTGTGCGTCTGCCAGATGAGAGTGGTGCTCCTGTTACAGATTTTCCAAAGCGAATTCAGATCAGCTGGTATGCCAAGACGCCAGTGTTAATACGCAGCGGGGAGCGGTGGCAGTGGCAGGTCCGCTTGAAGCGGCCGCGCGGCTTGGTGAATCCCGGCGGTTTTGACTACCAGGTCTGGTTGATGCGGCGCGGCATCGGCGGCGTGGGTTATGTCCGTGAAAGCCCGTTCAACCGACACCTCGAATCGTCTCGTATTGGTGATATCGGTGCGTATCGACAGCACTTACGCGACTGGCTGCTGGCCAGCTCTGACAGTCCTCAACGCGCTGTTCTGCTTGCGTTGCTCATCGGCGACCGATCAATGATGAACGCTGAGCAATGGCGGCGGATGCAGTTGACAGGTGTTAATCACTTGGTGGCCATCTCCGGTCTACACGTCGGTTTCCTGGCAGTCGCAGGCTTCATGTTCGGCAGTCTGGTGGGGCGTGGCATCAATCTGTGTTGGCACCGCATTCCGGCGCTCCTGCCCGGTTATATAGGCGCTATAGGATTTGCGTTGGTCTACAGCGCGCTGGCTGGTTTTACGCTGCCCACCCAGCGCGCCGTCATCATGATTCTGGTTGTGCAGCTGGCTTGTCTGCTGCGGCGTTCCTATCGCGTCAGTCACGTCTTCAGCCTTGCATTGCTGGGGGTCGTGCTCAGCGATCCGCTGGCGGCCTACGACATGGGCTTTTGGCTGTCATTTGGCGCTGTGGCCGTATTGTTGTTTTGCTTCGCGGGCCGTTTCGGGCCTTCATCGGCCCGTTTACGCACGTGGTTAGAAGGGCATGTTCGTAGCCAGTGGACGGTCTTCATCGGCTTGTTCCTGCCATTAGGTGTTCTGCTTAACAGTGTTTCGTTGCTGGCACCTGTGGCTAACCTTGTTGCTATTCCATTGGTAACCACCGCAGTGGTCCCGACGCTTTTGCTGGCGGCGGTGATTCAGGAGGGTATTCCACCGGCGAGTCAGCTGTTACTGCGCATTGCAGATTACGGGTTGCGTGGGTTGGATCATTGGCTTCAATGGTTGCTTGAGATTGCCGGCACGCGCTCTAACCCCGTCATCAGCTTACAAGGATGGGCGCTGGTGATCGCGATTATTGCCGTTGGCCTGTTGTTGTTACCGCGCGGAATTGGCGGTCGCTGGCTCGGATATCCCGCTCTGTTCGTGGCCCTTGTGTTACCGGGAAAGCCAGCCCCGCCCCTGGGGATTACCGTTCTTGATGTTGGTCAGGGATTAGCGGTAGTGGTGGAAACCCCGAAGCATCGCCTGATTTACGACGCCGGCCCGGCCTACAGCGATAAATTTGAAGCGGGCGGGGCAATTGTTGCTCCTTTTCTTCGACAGCGCGGTGTGTCGCAGGTCGACAAGCTGGTGATAAGTCATCATGACCGGGATCACTCTGGAGGCATGGAAGGGGTGATCAGGAACCTGACGGTGGATGCGATTATTGCGGGTGAGCCGACAAAAGCAGCGGCGCTCGTTGGTGCACCAGTGCAGGACTGCCACACCTACGATGCGTGGCAATGGGATCAAGTGCATTTTCGTTTTCTGCCAACGGCTGAAGCCTTGCGTCATTCCTCCGGCAGCACCAACAACCGTTCCTGTGTACTGATGATCGAGTACGCCGGCCACCGAATTTTATTGCCCGGCGACATTGAAGGCCGTGTGGAAAAACAATTAATCCGCGCCGGTCATTTGCCTGAGTCGTTAACGCTGGTAGTGGCCGCCCACCATGGCAGCCGCAGCTCCTCGGTAGCTGAATTCGTTCGGCATGTCCGGCCTGAGTTGGTGGTATACAGTGCAGGCTACCGCAGTCAGCACGGTCACCCGCATAGGGACGTAGTGGACCGATATTCAGCGCAAGGTAGCCAGGCGTTCAACACGGCCACCGGTGGTGCGCTATCCTTCTTCTGGCATGAGGGTGTGTTGCAGCCGGTGAGACAAGAGCGTCTTTACCGGCCGCGTTACTGGTTTGATTAGGCTTTGCTCAGCCAGCGGGAGCATGGTCTGGAAAAAAGAACGGCGGCATGGTTTTCTGCGTGGCATATGGTAATGTACCGCACCGAAAAACCTGCATTGGGTACAGCCCGGATTCAAGAGGAAGATGACGTGTTAGAAATCATTATGTCTGGTGGTTGGTTGATGATCCCCATCATTGCGTGCTCTGTTGTTGTCATTGCCGTATGTATTGAACGCTACTGGACATTGAATCCGGCCAAGATTGCGCCCCGTAATTTGCTGGCCCAGGTGTGGAGCTGGATAAAGAACAATCAGGTTGATGCAACCAAACTGCGTGAGCTGAAACAATCATCCATGCTGGGCCAGATTCTGGCGGCGGGATTGAGCAACTCACGTCACGGTCGCGAAGTAATGAAAGACAGTATCCAGGAAGCCGCTACCCAGGTTGTCCACGAACTGGAACGCTACATCAGTGTGCTCGGCACTATTGCAAACATCGCTCCGTTGCTGGGGCTGCTCGGTACCGTTATCGGGATGATCCAGGTGTTCAATGCCATCATGTTGCAAGGCACGGGTAATACGGAAGTTCTGGCTGGCGGTATTTCCGTTGCACTGGTCACGACAGCGGCTGGTCTCATCGTGGCGATTCCGGCGATGATTTTCCATCGCTTTTTTCTGCGTCGGATTGATTCCATTGTGGTCACGATGGAAGAAGAAGCTATCAAGCTGGTAGACGCTTTGCACAGCGACCGCCGTGTTGATGTAAAAGTGGTTTGATCCTTGAATTCATTTAGCCCGAGGATGACGCCATGAAATTTCGTCGCCAGCCAAGAGAGGAAGAGGGGGTTAACCTGACTCCTCTGATTGATGTGGTTTTTATCCTGCTGCTGTTTTTTATGGTGTCGACCACCTTCACCAAGGAAACACATCTGAGTGTAGATCTGCCGGAAGCGGTGGGAGAACCCAGCACGGAAACCCAGGATCAACTGGATGTTGTGATCAGCGCGCAAGGACACTTTTCCGTGAATGGTCACAGCCTGGTCAATAACAAAGTCGAGACATTGAAATCGGCTCTGGAAAAATTGTCCCAAGGCAATAACAAATTGCCACTTAGCATTACCGCCGATGCCAATACGCCTCATCAGTTTGTGGTGACGGCAATGGATGCGGCCGGACAAATGGGATTTGTTCAGCTCAGCATCACATCGCGTCAACCCGACCCGGAGACGGAATAAGCTTTCTGCCGCACAGGTAATCACGTGTCCCAGCAATCACACAACCTCTGGCTTAATGCCTGGTATGGCAAGCGCACATGGATTTTTGTGCTCTTGCCGTTGATGTGGCTGTTCCGCCTGATTGCCAGTCTTCGCCGTTTTTATCTGTGCCGTTTTGCCCAGCAAACGTTACAGGTTCCCGTGGTGGTGGTGGGCAATATTTCTGTCGGTGGCACTGGGAAAACGCCGTTATTGATTGCGCTGGTCAAACACCTGCAGCACCAGGGTTGGACCCCCGGAGTCATCAGTCGCGGTTACGGCGGACAAGCCGCACAATATCCGCTTGTATTAAATGAGAATACGCGCGTTGATGAAAGCGGTGATGAACCTCTGAGTATTTTTCAGCAAACCGGCTGCGCGGTCTGCGTAGATGCAGATCGTGTCACAGCGGCCCGCACACTTGAAAAAATTGGCTGCAATATTCTGTTGAGCGATGATGGGCTGCAACATTATCGCCTGGGGCGCACGCTTGAGATTGTCGTGATTGATGGTCAGCGCGGCCTGGGTAACGGTTTTTGTTTGCCGGTAGGTCCCCTGCGTGAGCCGGCGTCCCGTTTGCAATCAGCCGATTTTGTGGTGGTTAACAGTGCTGCACAACCTTTGCCGCTACCCGTTAAAAAGGCCTATGGAATGCGCATCGTTCCGCAGGCGTGGCATTCGCTGGTAGATGATCAGAGTTATCCCCTCGGTCATATTGCTTCACTGACTGTTGATTCCACTTCTGAAGAAAACCGCGTTAATGCGGTAGCAGGGATTGGCAATCCCAAGCGTTTTTATCGCACGCTGAAGGAGCTGGGATTGCACCCCGTTGAGCACGATTTCCCCGATCATCATGCGTATCAAAAAAGCGATTTTTCTTTCGCAGAATGCCTGCCTGTGGTGATGACCGCAAAAGATGCCGTGAAATGCCAGACGTTTGCGGAAGCCGACTGGTTTTATCTCGCCGTCGGCGCCCATTTGCCCGAGGATTTCTGGCGCGACTTTGATGCCAGAATCGCGGCGTTAAAAATCTAAATTCTTAGCAGGATGTTTCCATGAGCTTCTACGTAGTGATCCCCGCCCGTTACGCATCGACTCGTTTACCGGCCAAGCCTTTGAAAGAGATTGCGGGCAAACCTATGATCCAGCATGTCTACGAGCGCGCCTGCGATAGCGCCGCGCGCGAAGTCATCATCGCTACCGACGATACGCGTATTGAAGCGGTTGTTAAAACCTTTGGTGCACGGGTCTGCATGACCTCCCCAACGCATAACTCCGGCACGGATCGTTTGCAGGAAGTTGCACAGCAGCTGCACCTGGGTGATGAGGATATTATCGTTAATGTGCAGGGCGATGAGCCATTGATTCCGCCGGCGGTTATCAATCAGGTTGCTGAAAACCTGGCGAATGCACCCAGCGCCAGTGTTGCCACCCTGAGCGAGCCAATTCATACGCTGGAGGATTTTCGTAATCCTAATATTGTAAAAGTGGTCGCAGATAAAACCGGCCGCGCGTTGTACTTCAGTCGCGCATCCGTGCCCTGGCCGCGTGACCATTTTGCAGCATCGGTGGTGCAGGACTTACCACATAATTTCCCCGCGCAACGTCATATCGGTATTTATGCGTACCGCGTGGCCTTGCTCAATCGTTTTGTGGGATGGCCGCAGGCCCCGCTGGAGCAAATTGAGTCGCTGGAACAGCTGCGGGTGTTGTGGCAAGGGGAAAACATTCATGTTGCGGAAGCCTGCGCGCCGGTTCCCGGCGGCGTAGACACGGAAGCCGACCTGCAGCGTGTAAAACAATTGTTGGAGTCGTGAGACCATGAATACAAAAATATTATTTGTCTGTCTGGGCAATATCTGCCGTTCACCCACCGCGGAAGGTATTTTTAGAAAAACGATTACCGATGCCCGGATGCATGATCAGATTATTATTGATTCTGCCGGAACCAGTGACTGGCACATTGGTAAAGCGCCTGACACCCGCACCATCAACGCGGCCAGAACCCGTGGTTATGATCTGTCGAGCCTGCGCGCGCGCCAGGTGACGGTTTCTGATTTTGATGAATTTGATTTTATCCTCGCGATGGACCATGCCAATCTCAGTGACTTGAAATCCATAGCGCCGCCGCATTATCAGGGGCATCTGGGACTGTTTATGGATTTTGCTGAAGGTTCGCAGCATCGTGAAGTTCCAGATCCTTATTACGGCGAAGCCGCTGGTTTTGATCTGGTGCTTGATTTGATTGAAGATGCCTCCACCGGTCTGTTACGCCAACTGCAACAGCGCCGTCGCGCTTGACGAGATAACTGTGCTGCTCTTTCTGCCTAATTTTGATCTGCAAAACCACAACACGTTAGGTGTGCCGGTGACGGCGCACGTTTACGTCAGCGTCAGCGATGAGGAAGAATTACTCGAAGCACTTCGCTACGCCGCCGGGAAAGAGCTGCCGCTGTTAATCCTCGGCGGCGGCAGCAACATTGTGTTGTGTGAGGACTTTCCCGGCCTGGTTATCCATCTCCGTTTACACGGCAAAACCCTGGTGGCGGAAGACGATGAATTTGTCTGGCTGCGTGCAGCGGCGGGGGAAAACTGGCATGAGCTGGTAACCTACTGCCTGGATTTCCATTATTGGGGCCTTGAAAACCTGTCGCTGATTCCGGGCAGCGTCGGGGCCGCGCCGATCCAGAACATCGGTGCCTACGGCGTTGAGTTGAAAGATGTCTTTGAAGAATTAACGGCAATTGATATTCGTTCAGGGCTGCCCGTAACTTTTACTAAAGATTCCTGCGAGTTCGGCTATCGCGACAGTATCTTCAAAGGACGGCTCCGGGATAAATACGTTATTACCTCCGTTACCTTTAAATTGCGCAAACAACCCCAGATGAACCTGTCCTATCCTGCCTTGCGCGATGCGCTGGCCGCCACCGGCACTGACGTTATTACTCCCCATCAGGTCAGCGAGGTCATCTGTGCAATTCGACGCAGCAAATTGCCCGATCCGGCCCAGATACCGAATGTAGGCAGTTTTTTTAAAAATCCTGTCATCCCGGTAACACAATATGAACAGCTGAAAGGCCGCTTCCCGGATCTGGTGGCTTATCCCGTGGATGAGCATCAGGTAAAGCTGGCAGCGGCCTGGTTGATTGACAAGGCCGGCTGGCGCGGCCAAACCTGCGGACCGGTGGGTGTGCATGACCAGCAAGCACTGGTACTTACCAATCCGGGCCATGCACAGGGGCGGGCAATCGTAGCTTTAGCTGGAAAAATCCAGGAGTCGGTCATGGAGAAATACGGCGTGACGCTGGAGCCAGAACCGCGCTTTTATCCGTAACGGGAACCACAGCGATCCCAATGCATGATTAATTTGTTTTTCAACTGGTTAGCGCAAACTGTTCATCTGAAGTGTTCAATGTTTGACCGGTAATTTCGGCAGGTGGTGCGGGATGGTGCTACTTTATTGACTGGTGGTAGCGCTTTGCGATGGCAGACTCTACAATCTCCCGCAAGCGGTCTTTACGATTAATAACAAATATGTGATTCCGGCTCGACCGGAGTGGGGGTTGGTTTGACCAAGATACTTGTTGTCGATGATCACGATTTAGTGCGTATGGGAATAGTGCGCATGCTGGAAGACGTGAATGGATATCAAGTAGTCGGAGAAGCCAAAAGTGGTGAAGAGGCTGTTACCAAGGCTCGCGCTCTAGTGCCCGATGTGGTCTTGATGGACGTAAAGATGCCTGGCATGGGCGGCCTTGAGGCCACCAAGAAGCTGCTGGCGATTAACCCCGGGATGAAGATCATTGCCGTCACCGCGTGTGATGACAACCTTTATCCGACTCGCTTGATGCAGGCGGGAGCGGTTGGTTACGTTACCAAGGGAGCGGAATTTACGGAAATTACCGACGCGATCAACAAAGTGATTCGCGGTGATCTCTACATGAGCAACAGTATTGCTCAACAATTGGCACTGAAGAACTTCAGCGGTAACAACAGCCAGGAGTCGCCCTTCGAAAAACTGTCCCAGCGCGAATTACAAACAGCGATGCTGATTGCCAATGGCCAGAAAGTAAATGATATTGCGACCACGTTTTGCGTAAGCCCCAAGACGGTTAACAGTTATCGTTACCGGATCTTTGAGAAACTGAACATTAACAGTGATGTCGAATTGACGCTCCTGGCCGTCAAACACAACTTTCTCGACCCTGAAGCTGTGGTGTAATCGACCGATTTAACTGACCTGCAGGCAATTAAGACTGCCTGCATCAATTTTTTGTATTCAACAACTGCATGGTTATCGACAGCAACAACCCAGCGCCCGCTGAACCCTTTGATTCCACCCGCTTCCTCGCTAACGTCACCCAACAGCCCGGTATTTACCAGATGTTTGGTGGCGACGGGGCCATCCTCTATGTCGGTAAAGCCAAGAATCTTAAAGCGCGCCTCGCCAGTTACTTTCGCAAAACTGGTCTAAGTATCAAAACCCAGGCTTTGGTGGCAAAGATTCGTCACATTGAAGTCACCGTAACCTCCAGTGAAACAGAAGCGCTGATCCTGGAGCAGAATCTCATCAAGGCCAATCGACCGCCGTACAATATTTTGCTGCGGGACGATAAATCCTATCCCTATATATTTATTTCCAGTGGCGAGGATTTTCCGCGCATCAGCTTTCATCGTGGAGCAAAGAAGAAGCGGGGCGAATATTTTGGGCCATATCCTAATGTTGGAGCAGTGCGCGATAGTCTGAATTTTCTGCAGAAGACGTTTCGCATACGGCAATGCGAAGACAGTGTGTACAGAAACCGCTCGCGGCCCTGCCTGCAATATCAGATCAAACGCTGTACGGCGCCCTGTGTGGACTTTATCAATCGCGATGAGTACGCCAACGATCTGCGCCATACGCGCATGTTCCTGACCGGCAACAGCGATAAGCTCATGCGGGAGCTGGCGGATCAGATGGATGCCGCCTCGCAAGCCTTGGAGTTTGAAAAAGCGGCTAACTTTCGTGATCAGATCATGGCCCTGCGCAACATCCAGACCCAGCAGGTAATGGAAGAGGGCAAGGGCGATATCGACGTGATTGCGGCGGTCATGCAGGGGCTGGTGATCTGCGTGCACGTGCTGTTTATTCGTCAAGGCCGTATATTGGGCAGCCGCAGCTTTTATCCCCAGGCAGGGCTCACGGAGTCTCCGACAGAAGTACTCAGCCAGTTTCTGCCACAGTTTTATCTCGCCAGCGAAGGCCGAGAAATCCCGCGCGAGATCATCACCAACCATGCCATTGAAGAGGCTGATCTGTTGTGTTCGGCTTTGCAGGAGGCAACCGGCCGGCAAGTATTTCTAACAAGCAATGTTCGCAGCCATCGCGCGCAATGGTTGCAAATGGCTGCAACAGCTGCGCAGCAGAACCTGACCAGCCACCTCAACAGCAAAAAGAATTCCCAAGATCGTTTTCTGGCGTTGCAGGATGCGCTGGAACTGGACGAGATGCCGCAGCGGCTGGAGTGTTTTGATATCAGCCACAGCAGTGGCGAATTAACCGTAGCCTCGTGCGTGGTATTTGATACCAACGGGCCGCTTAAATCCGATTACCGCCGCTTTAACATCGACGGCATCACCCCCGGGGACGATTACGCGGCTATGGAGCAAGCCTTGCAAAGGCGTTACACGCGATTGCAAAAAGGCGAGGGCAAGTTACCGGACATCCTCCTGATTGATGGTGGCAAAGGCCAGCTGGGAAAGGCTGTGGAAGTGCTCGCCGAACTCGGTGTGAATGATGTTTTGATGATTGGTGTGGCTAAAGGTACAACCCGCAAGGCTGGCTTTGAGACACTGTTCAATGCAGAGACGGGAGCCGAGATTGTTCTGCCGGGCGATTCGCCCGCACTGCATCTGATCCAGCACATCCGCGACGAAGCCCACCGTTTTGCCATCACCGGCCATAAACAGCGCCGCGATAAAAAACGCAAAACCTCCACTTTGGAGGATGTACCGGGTATCGGAGCAGGGCGGCGGAGAGAATTGTTACGCCATTTTGGCGGGCTGCCGGAAATCCGCAAAGCCAGCGTGAATGATCTCGCCAAAGTACAAGGCATCAGCCAGCGTCTGGCAGAAGAAATCTACTCCTTTTTCCATAATGACTAGCCATGTAGTATGATCGCCAACTTATATTGACCGGTTCCCTTGGGGCCGGCAGCTGCAGTAAGGCAAATCGGCATTTGCTAATTTGAGAGAAGCGTTCATTACATGACTCTGGCCAATCAACTCACACTCCTGCGCATCGTCCTGATTCCCCTTTTTGTCGTGGTCTTTTATCTGCCGTTCAAATGGGCGCATTTTGCCTCTGCCATGATCTTCAGCGTGGCCGCCATCACCGACTGGCTCGATGGTTACGTGGCTCGCAAATACAACCAAAGCACACCTTTCGGCGCTTTTCTCGACCCGGTAGCTGACAAACTGATGGTGGCCATTGCGCTGCTGTTATTGGTCGGATTGCATCATGAATCTGCGTGGTTTGCGGCCGCCGCCGCCGTGATCGTTGGGCGCGAGATAGTCATATCCGCATTACGTGAGTGGATGGCAGAGCTGGGCCAGCGGGCCAGCGTCGCTGTGTCATACATCGGCAAGATCAAGACAACACTGCAGATGACAGCGATCATCGTGCTGCTGATGGACCTTCCATTCCTGATGCTGATCGGCTATGTTGCTCTGGCTGGGGCAGCGGTCCTGACACTCTGGTCGATGATCCTGTATCTGCGCGCCGCCTGGCCATTTCTGGCTCTGGATGTGAATAATAAATAATGTGATGCAAGTTGCGGTAGAGCGTGCAAATATTAGCCAACCGCAAGAATCTGGCGATAAGCCTCAGAAAACACTAGGATTTTTAAAACGATTCCGCTAGAATTCCGGCCCTCAAACGGCGCGATAGCAAAGCGGTTATGCTCTGGATTGCAAATCCAGCTAGTCCGGTTCG
>CAYUVQ010000040.1:0-15403 GCA_964448175.1 uncultured Cellvibrionaceae bacterium
TAAGCGCGACTGAGTTGCCAGCAGATTTTTTCCGGCCAGTAACGCGGCACGCTGATGGCAAGCATTCCCTGGGGTTTCAGAACGCGACGAATTTCCCGTAGCACCGCTTCATAATCATGAATGTGTTCGAGCACTTCGCTGCAGATCACTTTATCGAAACTGTGATCCGCAAACGGCAGGCGCTTAGCGTCAGCTGCCTGCAGCGCAAAAAATTTTTCAGTGTTCGCCGGTTCGGCAAAGGGTGTGAAGCGTTCGCGCGCGGTGCGCAGGTCGTTGAGGTTCAGATCAATACCGATCGCGGTGACCTCACCATGAAGGTACGCGTTAATTACATGCCGGCCTTCGCCGCACCCGACGTCCAGTACACGCTCGCCAGGTTGTAGGGGAAAATATTTAAAATCAATCGTTAGCATAAACGTCCGGCACTGGTGTAGTTGTTCCTGTTCCTGTCGTTGTCGCACTTGGCGCAATCGTCGCGGTTGAATGAGTTGGGACCTGCGTGATCCTTGCATCAGCAGGCGACTCGCCGAGCATCTGGCGGTAATAAGTCGTCATCTGTTGCGCCACTACCGACCAGCTTAATTGCTGGAGGATGTGCGCCCGCCCGCGCTGGCCCAATAATTCCCGCTGTGCTGGATGGTGCAATAAAAACTCCAGTGCCTGAACCAAATCATCCACATCGCCGGCTTTAACAAGATGGGCCGCATCGCCCACGACTTCCGGCAGCGCACCGCCGTCGCTGCAGACCAACGGAATGCCGCAGGCCATGGCTTCGCCTGCGGGAAGACCAAAGCCTTCGTAAAGTGACGGAACAACCGCGACGCTGGAGGCAGCGTAATGCGCAACAATCTCCTCGACAGAAATGCCGGAAATAAATTGCACGCAGCCAGATAAATCAAGCTGTTGCAGCTCTCGCTCCGTGGCGCCATCCGGCTTTAACTTTCCGATCACCAGCAACGACACCTGCGGATGACTTTTGCGTAAGCGGGCGAGCGCGCGCAGTAAGACCGACAAACCTTTCAGCGGCTGATCAGAAGATGCGGTGGTCATCAATTGCCACGGGTTGCGCTGGATGTCCGGGCGTGGCCGGAAGATATCTACATCAATGCCGTTAGGGATGACCTGGATCTGATGTGCAGGCCGTGCAAAGGCGGCCACGATGTCGTGACGCGACTGCTCGGACACGGTGATCACATGATGTAGCTGCTGCACCACTTTTTTCTGCATGAGCAGAAAGTTGTACCAGCGCCGGATCAGCCAGCGATGCCCCCAGCCCTTAGCCGAAGCCACCGCCAGTTCCAAGTCACGGGTAATCGGATGGTGAACCGTCGCAACCACCGGTAACCCCTGTTTTTGCAGGGTCAGCAGGCCATAACACAGGCTTTGATTGTCATGGATGATGTCGTATTGAGGCGAGTATTCACGAAAGTAGCGCACCAGGCGGCGGCCAAACGTATAAGGCTCGGCAAAGCTGCCGCTGATCTTGCTCCACCATTCATATACATCGGTGAAAGAGCGCAGATGCCGCCAGCGCAATGCGCGCAAGGGCTTTTCCACCGCATAAAGGTCGAGGCTGGGCAGGCGGATCAGTTTCACCCGCGGATCGAGTTCCGGATAAGGTGGCCCCGAGATGACATCGACCTGATGGCCCAGCTCAACCAGAGCCTTACTCAGATAGTGCAGGTAGATTCCCTGCCCGCCCACATGGGGATGGCTGCGATAACCCAATAAACAGATACGCAGGCCGCCGTGATCGGGCCGGATAGGAGTATGGGCCGGAACAGCGCGTGTTCCGGCCAGTGTGACAGGATGATAGGACATAAATTACAGCAGCGTCCGTAACTAAGGGGCGCCGCTGGATGCGTCGGCCCGTCAAAAGCGTGCGGGCATTATAGGTGCGCGGTTACGGGCCGGCCAGAGCAGGTTTACCGGTAATTGCCGGATCAGTGGTGGTGATCAGAAGGATTGCCATGCAAGCGCTTTTCAAGCGGAATCAATAACATGCCGCCCAAGGCAAACAGGGTGAGACTGCCGACCAGGCAGATAACCACGATAGTACCCGAAATAACCATAGTGTCCTCCAAGTGCAGGTGTACAACCCTATGCTGGATGCTTTGATCCCGTCTGGCATTGATCAGGATCAAAGGTTGGACAGATGGAACCTGGAAGGGTTTAAAGGTCTGCTTCCCTGCAGCATATTGTTATGTCCATGAGCCTCCCCCGCGGGTTGCCCCGCTAGAAAGAAGATGACAGCTTGAGTCTGAAGCCGTTGTCGAGGTCGCCGGTGAAATACTGATGGAACTGCAGGCCGAGGTCGAAGTAACCGAGCTTATGGCCTATTCCCAACACGCCATAAAGCCCACCGTCCACATCAATATCCTCGGAATAGCAGTTGCGGCAGTTGCTGATGCTGCGCTCGGAGAAGAAGATACCGCTCAGCCCGCCGCGCACGACGAAAAAGCTGCTGTCGTTGACCCCGAATTTATACTTGGGTCCGTATTCGATAAATGCCTGCCCACCCGTAGCATCGGAGCTCTCGTAGTAGTCGTCGCCCCACCAATCCTCCACATACTGCCTGAACTCGGCATTGTCGTCGTACAGGATGATGCTCAATCCCAGGGACAGGGTCATATTGCTCTCGCTGGTGTAATACTCAGCAGCACCGCCAATGGCCGTGAAATAATCTTCAATACCTTGCTCTGCGGCGATTTTTTCATCGATATTGATGTGGTCAACATGGGCTGACCAGCTCCAGCCGTTGGTAGGACCGTATGAACGGCTCTCATAAACATCCTGAGCCACCGAAGGGGTTGCGGCCAAAGCCAGCGACAGTGAGGCAAGGGAAACCAAGTGAGGGAATTTAGGCATATATAACTCTCCATAGGGTGCCTGTTGTTGAAGCGGATGCTAGTAAGGGAAACCTGTACCCAAGCTTAACAGCTTGAGGGTAAATACTATCGGCGCAGCCTGGAAGTTAGTAAAGAAAATGTAGGGATTTTAAGTCATACAGGCAGGCAATCACCGTCATTGAGCGGCCAACGATGAATTCGGCAGCGCTTACCTATATAATCCGCGCACATCTTTCGCGGCGCCGCATCTGATCCGGTTGTGGCGCCCATGCTGGAGTTTATTTTATGTCTGACCGTATCGCCCAAGTTACCCGTAATACCCTCGAAACCAAGATCAGTGTGAGTCTCAACCTGGACGGCACCGGCAAGGGGGTGTTCAACACCGGGGTGCCTTTCCTTGAACACATGATGGACCAGATCGCCCGCCACGGCATGATCGACCTGGACGTCACCTGTGACGGCGATACCCACATCGACGACCACCACTCCGTAGAAGACACCGGTATTACCATCGGCCAGGCCATTGCCAAAGCCGTGGGCGACAAAAAAGGCATCCGCCGCTACGGCCACGCCTATGTTCCCCTGGACGAAGCGCTGTCCCGCGTGGTGATCGACTTCTCCGGCCGCCCCGGCCTGGTTATGCAGATCCCCTTTACCCAGAAACGCATCGGCCAGTTCGATACCGAGCTGTTCTGGGAGTTTTTCCAGGGCTTCGTCAATCATGCCGGCGTGACCCTGCATATCGACAACCTGCGCGGCCACAACGCCCACCACCAGGCTGAAACCGTCTTTAAAGCCTTCGGCCGCGCCCTGCGCATGGCCCTGGAGCTGGACCCGCGCATGGCCGGCATCATGCCGTCCACCAAGGGAACCCTGTAAACCGAGCTAATAACCGGGCGGCGCACCGGCGCCGCATGACATCGACATTTTTGACTGAATCTATGACCAGACAAACAGTTGCCGTGATTGACTACGGCATGGGCAACCTCCACTCCGTAGCCAGTGCACTCAATCATGTCGCACCTGACATGCAGGTCGTGGTGACCGCCGACCCGGCCCAAGTCGCCGACGCCCAGCGCGTCATCTTCCCCGGCGTCGGTGCCATTCGCGACTGCATGACCGAAATCAACCGCCTCGGCTTCGGCCAGCTGCTGCGCGAACAAGTGGCAACCGGCAAGCCCGTGCTCGGAATTTGTGTGGGCATGCAAGCGCTTATGGAACACAGCGAAGAAAACAACGGCATAGACGGCATCGGCATCCTGCCGGGCCAGGTTAAATTCTTTGGCGAACACCAGCAGGACGGCGTACCCCTGAAAGTCCCACATATGGGGTGGAACCAAGTAGAACAAAACCCGCACCCCCTGTGGGCCGACATCCCGCAACTGAGTCGCTTCTATTTCGTGCACTCCTACTACGTGCAGGCCCGCGACCGCGACCTGGTCGCCGCCAGCTGCGACTACGGCGTGCGCTTCGATGCCGCGCTGACGCGCGATAACCTTTTTGCGGTGCAATTCCACCCCGAAAAAAGCCACACCGCCGGACTGCAGTTGTTGAAGAATTTTTTACATTGGGATGGTCGGAATTAACTCCGATCTATGCAGAGGTAGTGAAGAGAGGTTTCTGAGACCGTAGGCGGCATGGATGCCGCATCCGAGCCCCCAGGGATGGGTTTACGGCGTGTCTCAGGGGCCTCTCTTCACTGCCGACGAACCCTTACCCTAAAGAGAAAGATTAATGTTAATTATCCCCGCCATAGACTTAAAAGACGGCCAATGCGTCCGCTTACGCCAAGGCCTCATGGACGACTCCACCGTCTTCTCCGACGACCCCGTCGCCATGGCCAAACAATGGGTCGACCAAGGCTGCCGCCGCCTCCATCTCGTCGACCTTAACGGCGCCTTCGAAGGCAAACCCGTCAACGGCGGCGTCGTTACTGCCATCGCCAAAGCCTACCCCGGCCTGCCCATCCAGATCGGCGGCGGTATCCGCAGCGCAGCGACCATCGAACACTACCTTGCGGCCGGTGTTGAATATGTCATTATCGGCACCAAAGCCGTAAAAGAACCCCAATTCGTGACCGACATGTGCAAACAATTCCCCGGTCACATCATCGTCGGCCTCGATGCCAAAGATGGCTGGGTTGCCACCGATGGTTGGGCGGAAGTCTCCAATATTCAGGCCAGTGAACTGGCCAAGCGCTTTGAGCAGGACGGCGTCAGCGCCATCGTTTATACCGATATCGCCCGTGATGGCATGATGCAGGGTGTCAACGTCCAAGCTACTGTCGCCATGGCCCAAGCCTCCAGTATCCCCGTCATCGCCTCTGGCGGCATTACCGATATGACCGACATCAAAGCGCTGAAAGCGGAAGCCCATAAAGGCATCTGTGGTGCGATTACCGGGCGTGCAATCTACGAAGGCACCCTCAATATGGCTGAAGCCCAAGCCTGGTGTGATGCCAACTAACCCGACTTTTTTCTGACAGGTCAACCATGCCACTCGCAAAACGCATAATCCCCTGCCTTGACGTCGACAATGGTCGCGTAGTCAAAGGCGTGAAATTTCTCGATATCCGCGATGCCGGCGATCCTGTTGAGATTGCCAAGCGCTATAACGAAGAGGGCGCCGACGAGATCACCTTCCTCGACATCACCGCCACCCATGAAGGCCGTGATACCACCGTGCATACGGTGGAGAAAATCGCCAGCGAAGTGTTTATTCCATTAACGGTCGGCGGCGGTATTCGCACGGTTGAGGATATCCGCACCATGTTGAACGCTGGTGCCGATAAGGTGAGCATTAACTCGGCGGCGGTGTTCAATCCCGACTTTGTCAAAGCCGCATCGGACCGCTTTGGCGCGCAGTGTATTGTGGTGGCTATTGATGCGAAGAAAGTCAGCGGTGAGGGTGAAATCCCCCGCTGGGAGATCTTCACTCACGGTGGTCGCAAGCCAACCGGCATCGACGCGGTGGAATGGGCTGCACGTATGGCGGAATATGGCGCGGGAGAAATATTGCTGACCAGCATGGATCGCGACGGCACCAAAAATGGCTTTGATCTGGGTGTAACCCGCGCGATCAGCGATGCGGTGCGGGTGCCCGTCATCGCTTCAGGGGGGGTAGGGAATCTGCAGCATCTGGTGGATGGTATTCTCCACGGGCGGGCGGATGCCGTGCTCGCCGCCAGTATTTTCCATTTCCGTGAATATACGGTGCCTCAGGCAAAGGCTTATATGCAGGAACATGGAATCGAAGTGCGTTTGTAAAAATTATCTGCGCATAAAAAAGGACGCTTCGGCGTCCTTTTTAATTGATGTTCAGTTGTTTGGATTCGATATTCGGCACGAGGTTTTCGTGGGGCATTGGCTTTCCTCATCTACGCCCAGGCTGAAAGTCTCTACCTGTGCACGGCGCATTAAGAGTCCACTGCTCACGCGCCGCTACTCTATGCGGCGCGGTATTGTCTAAGAGTAGCCAACACCATCGGCTCGGATGCGCAGATGAAGTTAACAAATTCACTCACACCTATTTCTGCGTCATCGCGGCTGTCGAAAGGACCAATATCTACGCCTTCGCGCGTGGTGTAATACCAGTAGCCTTCCTTCTTTAAGAACCGGCCGCTGCGGCTGGGGACTTTACCCTGTTCGCCTGCTCGATTAGTCATAAACTGGACTCCTGTAGTCACTATTGGCTCGATGTAGCTGAATGAACAGCCAGATGTGGTCGCCATCCAAGCCGTCCTTGATAACAAAGTAAGGTCTTTCAGCTAAAAATCCCACCGAAAGATTATAAATGTGCGTCCTTTACAGCGGATATATCGAGTTGCTATGTCACCTGATACTACTGATAACCAAAATCCACAACATCGTTGAGCAAGCGGTGGATGGTTACAGCCTCGGGGCGCGCGGATGGCCGTTTCCACAATTTTTGAGGCGGGGCGAGACAGGAGGTTCCAGCCTTAGTTATACGCTGTGACGGCATTCGCAATAAATGAGATACAGGAACCAGTTGGACCCCATGCTCGGCCAGCAGTGTCGGCGCCTGCTCCAGTACTTGTAGCGTCTGGGGATAGGGATGGCCTATTGCGATAGCCTGGCCGTTGCGCTGGGCAAGCTGGATAGCTTTCAACAGCTGTTGCTGGATGTGTTGCAGCGTGCGGACGTTATCCAGAAATACATCCCGCTTGAGCGCCGGTACACCGTAAGCTTTTGCTACCGCAAGCGCCTGGCTGTCGGCGCTGGTGCGACTGTCGACAAAATAAAGATTGTGTCGAATCAGCTCATCCATCAGCCAACCCATGGGTTCCGTTTCCTGTGTTAGCTGGCTGCCCATATGATTGTTCACCCCGCGAAGATGAGGGATGTCTGCCAGGTTGGCTCGTAGGGTATTTATAAACTCATCATATTCCATACCGCTCTCTAACCCGCCCTTGCCTAAGGGCATGTCCCGGGTATTACTCATGGGAGCGTGCAGAATGACCTCTTTTCCCTGCTTATAAGCAAGCTGGGCAAGTTCACGGGTGTGAGGGGTGAAAGGTAATACAGCCAGGGTAAAGGCACCTTCGAGATTGGCGGTACGTCGACCCAGCGGACCGTTATAGCCAATATCATCGATGATGATGGCCAGCTGCGCGGCGAACACCGGCTGGGCAAAACACCACAGTAGGAGAGCGAGGTACCACAGCCGACTCACGCCGACATTAATCCCGGGTTTCGGTGGTCTGCCGTGAGGTGTCCTCAGCTTCCACTTCACCGGATTCCGTATCCAGTGCGGCATGCAGCATGATGGATTGTTGCTGGCGGAAGATATGCAGCCCCTTGAGCAGGTTGAGTGCTTCGTGAAGCTGGTTATCCTTGGTCAGTAATTCCTGCGTGGCGATGCGGTCTTTCTCCCGTTTCTGACTGGTGCTTTCATCACCACCGCGAGTGTTGGTGAGATGACCCGCCAGATCGGCCTCGGTAGTGCCGCCCGCGGGCTTGAGTGCTGTGACCTGGGCGCGCTCGACGATGACATCAGGCTCTATGCCCTGGGCCTGAATCGAACGGCCACTGGGGGTGTAATACAGGGCGGTAGTCAGTTTTATGGCGCGTTCTTCGTTGATGGTGATGATGGATTGGACGGAACCTTTGCCAAAGCTGCGGGTGCCCAAGAGCACTGCGCGTTTATGATCTTGCAGCGCACCCGCGACAATCTCGGAGGCTGACGCTGAGCCGTCGTTAATCAACACCACCATGGGCAACCCCTTGGCGATGTCGCCGGGGGTGGCATGATAGTTAACGTCGCTGTTCTCAAGACGACCTTCTGTGTAGACCACCAGACCGCTGTCAAGGAAGGCATCGGCCACTTCAACGGAAGATTGCAGGACGCCGCCGGGGTTGTTGCGTAGATCCAGCACGATGCCGCGCAAGTCAGGATTTTTCTCAATATGATCCTGTATTTTGCGCGCCATATCCCTGCCGCTGTTGATCTGAAACTGGGCAATCCGAACATAAAGATAATCGTTTTCCAGCAGGCGGGTACGCACACTTTGTGTACGGATAATATCGCGGATGATTTCTACATCAAACGGCTGCTCAACGCCTTTGCGCACGATGGTCATCTTGAGTTTGCTGCCCTTCGGGCCGCGCATCATCTGAATGGCTTCGCTCTGGTTCATCCCTTTAACGGGTTTGTCGTCCAGACGAATAATCAGGTCACCGGCCTCAAGCCCCGCTTTTTGCGCCGGGGTATCGTCAATGGGGGCAACCACTTTGATAAAGCCATTCTCCATGCCTACTTCCACGCCCACGCCGCCAAACTCACCGGTGGTGTTTTCCTGCAGGTCTTCAAAGGCTTTTTTGTCGAGATAGCTCGAATGTGGGTCCAATTCCGCAATCATGCCCTTGATGGCATATTCCAACAGCTTGGCATCACTGACTTCTTCCACATAGCCATTGCGGATATGGTCGTACACCCGGGTAAAGGTGCGCAGATCCTCCAACGGCAGCAAACCCTCATCCTGCTTGGGTGCTTTCACATCCTTGGCCTGGATCGGCAGGGCCAGGCTGAACAGAGCCAGCAGCAATAGTGAACGTTTGCAGTAAGCGTCGAGCATTGAAATCTCCTGCGGTATTCAGCTCCGCATTCTCATGAAACGGGGGAAAAGACGGTCAATCTAAAACAACTTGGTCTCACTGGCCAGCGGCAGCTGCACAGTTTGTGTCGATTATTGGATGGATCAGCAAAAATACCGGCAGTTCCAGCTGTTTTGTCAGGCGCGGGCCAGCCAGGTGGCGGGATCGGTAGGTTTGCCGTTATGCCGGATCTCAAAATACAGCCCGGTTTCTGCCTGACCGCCACTGTTACCGACACTGGCAATGGCATCCCCAGCGCGCACCCAGTCACCGGTGGTCTTGAACAGGCTTTGGTTATGGGCGTACAGACTCAAAAAGCCTTCCCCGTGATCAACAATCAGCAACAGACCATGACCCCGAAAATAATCCGCAAAGACAACCCGGCCGTGATGCACGGCTACAACGGGTTTGCCCTCGGCGGCGCGGATCATCATGCCGCTCCACTGCATCTGACCGGTGACCCGGGCACTGCCGAACCGATGGATAACCTTGCCTTCAGTGGGCCAGGGCAGCCGGCCTTTACGGCTGCTGAACTTCTCGTTGCCGCTGGGCAAAGGAACCGATCCGACCGTGTGGGTGACCTGCTGTAGTAAAGCTTGCAGACGCTTGCGGTCTTCCTCCAGCTGGCGCAGCTCCTGATCCTTGTTTTTCAGGGTACTATTGATCTTCGCCAGCGCTTGCTGACGGTCTTTCTGGCGCTGCTTCAGTTCTTCATGACGTGCCTGCAGCGTTTTCTGGCTGTTGCTCAGTTCTATTGTCTTGGCGGCGATGCGGGGTTCCAGCTCATCCAGCTGCTGCAGTGTGGCCACATAAGCCGCCAGTTTCTCTGCCCGTGCAGCGAGGAAGTACTGGTGATACTTGAGCATCCGGCTGACCCGCTCCGGTGATTCCTGGTTGAGTAACAACTTGACCTGGCTCTGCTGGCCCAGCTGGTAGGCTGAGGCTACCTGTGTGGCAACTTCGCTTTGCTGTTGTTGCTTAGCGCCTTCCAGAGTCTCACGTTCCTGATGCAGTTCTTTAAGCTGGTTGTTCTGGTTTTTCAGGTCGCGGTTGATCTGCTCAATTTTTTTCAGCAGCTCACCGACTTCGGTTTCCGATTTCTGCAGGTTTTTTTGCAGCTCGCTGCGCTCGCCCTGGATGGATTTCAATTCTTTCTGCAGTTGCTGGATATTCTCCTGCAGTTTTTTCATGTCTTGCTGCTGCGCAACGCCAGCGGGTGCCAGTAAACACAGGGTAGCGATTGCGCAAATACGCAATGAGGAGATGAGGGAAATTATTGAGTGCCTGCTCATGGGACCAATTCCTACGGAGAGAATCCCGGACCAGTGGTCGGTCCGGGTGGCAAAGCAGTTATTTTATTGACAGTCTCTAACGGTAAACGGCGGATGATCAGGGCTTCAGCGTAATGAGATTGCGCCCGGTCATCTCGGCGGGTTGGGGCAAGCCCATCAGATGCAGCATGGTGGGTGCCACGTCAGCCAGAGAGCCGCCTTCGGCGATGGTCCCCTGGCGCCTGCTGAAGAAGACGAAGGGCACCGGCAAGGTGGAGTGCTGGGTGCTGACCTGGCCGGACTCCGCGTCGAACATCTCTTCCACGTTGCCGTGGTCGGCGGTAACCAGGGCTTCGCCGCCCACTTTTTCCACTGCAGCTAATACACGGCCCAGACATATATCCAGAGCCTCGACTGCTTTAACGGCTGCTTCAAAGATGCCGGAGTGACCCACCATGTCGCCATTGGCGTAGTTACAGATGATGGCGTCGTATTTGCCAGACTCGATGGCAGCAACGAGTTTGTCGGTTACTTCCGGCGCGCTCATCTCGGGTTGTAAATCGTAAGTGGCCACCTTGGGCGACGGCACCAGGATACGATCTTCACCGGGATAGACAGTCTCGGTACCGCTGTTAAAGAAGAAGGTCACGTGGGCGTACTTTTCAGTTTCAGCGATACGCAGCTGAGTTTTGCCCTGGTTAGAGAGATATTCACCAAAGGAATTGGTCAGATCTTCCGGCGGGAAAGCAATCGGTGCTTTGATATCCGACGCATATTCCGTGGTCTGAACGAAGTGGGCGATTTTTGGGGCCAATTCGCGCTCGAAACCGTCGAACTCCGGTTCGATCAGGGCGCGAGTAATTTCGCGGGCGCGATCGGGGCGGAAGTTCATGAAGATGACTGAGTCGCCATCCTGAATGGTGCCGGCTTCTTCGCCTTCGCCGCAGATGAGGGTCGCTTTAACAAATTCGTCATTCTCGTCGCGGGCATAGGCCGCTTTGAGTCCTTCAACGGCAGTCAGTGCATCATATTCTGCAGCACCGGTAACCATGACGTCGTAAGCCTCTTTGACACGATCCCAGCGGTTATCGCGGTCGAGCGCAAAGTAACGGCCGACAATTGAAGCAACTTTGCCTACACCTAATTCGCGAAACAAGTCTTCAGCTTTTTGCAGGGATGTTTCGGCACTGCGTGGTGCCGTGTCGCGGCCATCAAGGAAGGCGTGCAGGTAAATCTGTTTGGCGCCGCGCTGGGCCGCCATTTTGATCATTGCGTAAATGTGGTCCTGATGAGCGTGGACACCGCCTTCGGACAGCAGGCCAAGGATATGGACGGCTTTGTCGTTGGCGATGGCGCCGTCGATAGCTTCCACGTACACCGGGTTGGTAAAGAAATCGCCATCGCTGATGGCTTTGTTGATACGGGTAAGACTCTGATAAACCACGCGCCCCGCACCCAGGGTCATATGACCCACTTCACTGTTGCCCATTTGACCTTCCGGCAGGCCGACTTCCAGGCCGGAGGTGGCAATGAGGCTTTTGGGATTGTTAGCCCACAGCTTGTCCCAAACCGGGGAATTAGCGGCATGGATAGCGTTATGTTCGGTGTTTTCCGAATGGCCAAAGCCGTCGAGGATAATCAATACGAGAGGTTTCTTGGTCGCGGTCATACTCAGTCGTCGCTCTACTAATCCAGAGGTGAGGGAATTATTCAGGAATTTGCCGACATCAGGACGCTTTTTCCTGCCTGTTGCGCATCGGCGAGTGCGGCATATTCTACCCGGTTAAGCGGGCTAACACTATGACAATGACTGAGAAATACCCGAAGCATGGTGTATACTGCCGCCCTTCTTTGCGCCCCATAACGGATATTCGGGTCATCGTATTTAGTGCGGTCCATGTTACCGGGGTTCGGTGTGCAGGTCCGTTTGAAAAAATCTATCTGTGACATAGCGCGTTTATTGCCTTGATATCCATCGACCTGCCTCCACATCTTTCGCAGGCTTATCGCTGGAGCGATGGTGACAAGTTGATGCGACCTGTTGCGGCTCTTGCTAAAAGGAATCTGTAACCTGTGAATTTCTTTGTATTTATCAGTCAAGAATGGCTGTTGGTCAGTACGCTGGTGGTTCTGATTTATATCTACGCCTGGCGTGAACGCATCAAAAATGGTCCCCCGATTTCTGTGCATGAAGTCACCCAAATGCTCAATAAGGATTCTGCGATCCTGCTTGATGTGCGTGACAGTGCAGAATTTAAAGCTGGTCATATCGTGGGTGCCATCAATATTCCGTTCGGTAAAGTTGCGGCGGAACTGGATAAACTGGAAAGCCACAAAAGCAAGATCATCATCGTTGCCGATAAGCTGGGTCAGCACGCCGGCAGCGTAGGGCGAACACTGGGGAAACACGGTTTTGTTGTGCGTCGTCTTTCCGGTGGTATTGCAGAATGGCAGGCGCAGAATCTGCCGCTCGTTAAAAAGTAATTGCGGAGGTCACCATGGCGCAGGTTTTGATGTACACCACAGCAGTGTGTCCCTACTGTGTGAACGCAAAAAAATTGCTGGCACAGAAAGGTGTAGAGGTGGAAGAAGTTCGTGTCGATCGTGAACCTCATCTGCGCCAGGAAATGATGGAAAAAAGTAAGCAGCGCACCGTGCCACAGATCTGGATCGGTGATGTCCACGTGGGTGGATTTACCGATTTGTGGGCGCTGGATAAAAACGGCAAGCTGGATGAGTTGTTGGCGAAATAATTTTTTGCCACTGGAGTCGTGTCCGGCTTTATCTTTCAAAACAGCAATTAATTAATAGAGTGCATTATGTCTGAAGAAAATAATTCACAAGAACTCAATAATCACGAGCAGGCCGACGGCCCGAACTTTGCCATCCAGCGTATTTATCTCAAGGATATTTCCTTTGAAACGCCCATGGGTGTTGAAGCGTTTACCAAACAATTCAAACCAAATATTCAGCAGGATCTGAATGTGCAGGTTAATCAGCTGGATGAGACCACGCACGAAGTCGTATTGCTGTTGACCATTACTGCCAAGATTGAAGGGCGCACGGTGTTTCTGGTGGAAGTAAAACAAGCGGGGATTTTTGCTATCGCTGGTTTTGAAGGTATCCAGTTGAGCCAGGTAATCAACACCGCTTGCCCACAGATTCTCTTCCCTTATGCGCGCGAAGCGATTGACAGCATTCTGAGTCGCGGCACCTTCCCGCCGTTAATGTTGGCGCCCATCAACTTTGATGCAGTGTTTGCCCAAGCGGTGGTTGCTGCGAAGCAACAGGCTGAATCGTCCAAAGAAGCCCCCGCGACAGCCAACTAATAAAAATTCAGGCACAGTCAGTTCGCTGTCTGTGCCTGAGTTTATTCCATTCAAGTTTAAGCTGCTCTCTCCCTGCGCTGGTTTCGGTGAGGATTACTTACACTTGTAAACGCCGAAGTTCTGGCTGCCGTTTTCTACAGCAGACGTTGGAACCACAGTGTCACCGCCAAAGCTGGCTGCTTCATTTCGTGCCAGGTTCGCCAGCTCAACTGCTACCTTATCCGCGCTGCGATCAATCGGGCCTACGCTGGCTTTCACTTTCACGTTAACGTTGCGCAGCTTCTCGCAGTTGCGCACGTTGGCCATATTCGCCACGGCCACGCTGCTCCCGGTATCGTTTACTTTCACCCAGGTACAGGCGCTGCTCAGGGTGACGATAGCCAATAAAAGTACCAATGTTTTCATGCAAACCTCCTCGTTATGAATGATGTGTTCCGGTCCGTTACCGGCGTCAAAACGCTGCACAAGATAGCGCTTGGCAGAGAAAAATACCAAGGGTTTAAAGCGATTTTCCACAGCCGTTATAAGCACGACCATCCAGCAGAATACGAACCTGCTGGGGAAATTGCACACCGCTCATACTGTCCTGGCAGGGCTTGGTTTCAATGGTCAATAAAAGATCATGACTTTCGGTGACGGCGTGATAACTGCTCCGTTGTGGCGAATCCAGATCCGGCACCGGCACCGGCGTAATGACGCGGTAGCTACCATAATCGCCCACAAACTCAATTTGCAGGTCGGCGTCCAGCTCCAGCAGCCACCCCGGCTCGTTGCCTGTTGCACGAAAGTCGATGCCGCGCGCCTTGGCTTCTGCCCAGGGTAATTGTTCTGGTTTACTGCGGCAGTTGGTAAGGGACTGGCCATTCACGGTGATAGATGCTTCATCCCCTTTACTCCAGAACTCCGCCTGTTCGTTGGTGTAACGAGCGCCCGACGCCGCTGGCGATTGTGTCAGCTCCAGGTTCGCCCCTTTGAAATTAATTACGGCGGTATTAGCGTCCACGATAACCAGTGCTAGCAACTCGTCGCACTCATAGGCCAGACGCCGTGCATCACCGGTCGATGTTTTAGTAACGCTGGCCTGATCAGCACGCGCGAGATTCAGAGAGATTCGATCTTTCGGGCTGTCATGAGTGAGCACCCCATAATGTTCCGCTGTGGCCCACAGCAGATGATTGTCCGCTGAGTGAATCTGAGCGCGTAGCGCATAGCGATGTTTATTGTTGATATCCGAGGTTTTGTAATTCAGTAAAAAGGGAATAGGCACTTGAGTGTCGGGTGTGAACTCGACCTTGCTGATGGTGGTTGCCGGCGTATCCGCGCGACTGACATCTTCCAGGCTCACGCTGACCCGGGCGTCCGGCGGCAATGCGATGCGTTCACGATAATAAAGATCGCCGGAAATCGTGTTGGTGCAGCCAGCGATCACCGCACTGATCAGAAGAAAGGTGGCAAGCAGCGGCCCTTTGGTCCTTGAATGATTCATGAGATTACCTTCTTGAAGCTTGAAGCGAACGGTCCAGGCTATACATAAACATTTGCGTTTTGACTGGATGCAAGTTACTTCGTTTCATCTAAATAGGGGCTGACAGTAAGGTTTTATAATCGCAGAATAGAACAGGCTGCGAAATTGAGCTACGGCACGCAGCTCGTTTATTTTTGGCAACTATTTTTCCAGGTTAGACCAGGGATATATATTGCTTTAACTCTGCCACATTTATCTCGTCTTCCAGGCCATTATTAATACCAGAATGACCAGAAGAGTCGGATTACGTTTGCATCATATTGATAAAGTGGCTCCGAACCCTTGGGGATCGGATCGAGACCGGCAGCTGCACGTT
>CAYUVQ010000040.1:15503-27095 GCA_964448175.1 uncultured Cellvibrionaceae bacterium
TCGAATAACCACTCTTTGTAAGGATGCGTGTAGCGCAGCTCATAGTTGCTCGCTTCAATGCCCCAGCTGTCGGAGAATTCACGGTAGTCAGCGCGAATGGCGGCACGGTAGGGCAGGTAATAAATTGCACGCAGGCCAACCGCATCGCTGTTGTGAGTTTCGGGGTATATTTCTGCCGCGCTCTGGCTTGAAACACAGAGCGGGTTTAGGTTATCGCCATCGGTACAATAACGCATGGTGCGATAAGGGTTTTGCAGATAGCCTTCGTCAACGGAGCTTTCTAGACTGAGAGCCGCGATCAGACTCTTTGTCAGAATCTGCGAAATATTGATGCTGTAGCGGCGGCGTTCGGCCTCGCGGGTTTCGAAAGTTGGGTCATCATTGCGGCTGATCAAGTCATCACCAAAGCTGGTGTTGAGGCTGACCGTTGTTAAATCACCGAAGAAGGTCTGGCTGATACTGAAGCTATAAGTCGTCGAGTCGAAATCGTTTTCTTTGCTGGTGGAGTAGCCCAGATTGATTGTGGTGCGATCGTGCAGATACGTCAGGCCGAGATCTTTCTGTTTGCGCTTTTCTGCATAAGGGCTTGCTCCTGAATCTACATCCACACCGCGCGCAGCGACCACATCAATGGACGCACCGCTGATGCTGTCTACATAATATTGACCAGACACCGAA
Source organism: uncultured Cellvibrionaceae bacterium (assembly GCA_964448175.1). Taxonomy (GTDB): domain Bacteria; phylum Pseudomonadota; class Gammaproteobacteria; order Pseudomonadales; family Cellvibrionaceae; genus Cellvibrio. Next base: position 16,182 of record CAYUVQ010000040.1, read on the forward strand.
ACAGAATTGCCGAAATTTTTGCGTACCAGAATGGCCGGACCATCAATCTGCGTCCCGCCACCGTTGTAGCTGTGGTACATGATGTCGATGCGCTCATCCGGTAGAACGTCGGCGCGTGCGCTGCTGATCAACAGCAGCAATGCGATGCTGAATAAAACGCGGCAGGTGCGTATGCAGTTAGTTACAGCCACAGCCGCCTCCTGCACCACCATCGCCACCCCGTGCCGCTTCCCGCGCATCGTAAACGTGATGTAGAAATGCGCTGGAAACTGGATCGCGGTCGAAACTCATCAGCGGATCAGCAATATTCTGCCGCTCGTACGGTTTTATCCAGGGCTCAATGCGCCCGCAGGCGCACAGGCTGAACACGGCGATCAGCAGGGATGCGCGAATAGCTTTAGGTGCGGAGGGAATCATTCGCGGATCAGCTCCCGGATCTGGTCGCGGTATTTGTTTTCATCGCCGGCTTTGTAGCCACGATTCACGTAGCGTATTTCACCTTTTTTATCGATGACGACGGTGGTTGGCATAGCATCCACTTTATAAAGTTTGCTTACCTTGCTATCCGAATCGTAAAGCACTGGCAGAGTCACACCCAGATCTTCAATGAGTTTTTTGGCTGCGGCAGTGTCCTGCTCAACATTCACGCCGTAGAGTTCGAAGCCGGCTTTGTTGTAGCGCTGGTACATCTCGTCCAGCAGCGGCATTTCGGTACGGCATGGACCGCACCAAGAGGCCCAGAAATTCAGCATCACAACTTTGCCGCGCTGTTCCGCCAGGCGCACGTTTTCACCGTTCGCGCTTTTTAATGTGAAATCCGGAGCGGGGGCGGCGTGAGTAAACGCGGCAAAAGCCAGCAGAACAACAACACTTAAACCTGGCAGAGATAATTTCATAAGAAGACTCCTGCGAATTTAGAAAAAGAGTGAGAGACCGATACGGCCTTCGAGGTTGTGGGTTTTCTTGCTCTCGCCGAACAGCTCGTGGGTAAACACGTGGTCGCGCATGCTCAGGTCGAAGGATACCCAATCGGTGGCAAAGAAACGCAGACCGGCACCAAAGTTATAGGTGAAGTAATCCTTTGAAGCGAACTGCGTATTGCCTGCGCCGGCAATGACATAGATGCGCGTGTTGAATGCCCATTTATCACTGATCTGGATGCGGCCAGGAAAGAGGTTGTAACCGAGGGAGAGATTGTAATAGGTGAGATCACGTTCTTCGTCGGTGAGCAGTTCGACACCACCGCTGAGCAATTCGTAACTGGTTTTCTCCAGACGGCTCATGGCGTAACTGGCTTCGGCAAAAAGATCTTCAGTGATGTGATAAGCCATGGTTATGCCTACGACATCGTTGGTGCCGAAGTCTTCGATACCCAGCAAACCGTAGAAAGCCCCGAATTCAAAATTTTCGCTGTCGATCATCTCTTCCTTGATGGTACGGCGCTCGATATCCGGTGAAATGATCTGGCCCAGTTCATCTTCGTCGTCCGCGAACTGCGCAAGGCTCCCTGGCGCGCCGGCCATTAACAGGCCGCCCAGGCATGCTGCACATAACGCTTTAACAAACGGTTCGCGCATCAGAAAAAGATATTGAAACCGACTTTCCATTCATTGACCTCTTCATTGTTGTTGCGGCTGGTCAGGATCATGTGGTTGGTGTATTCAACGCGCATGAAAAAGCGGCCGGTCAAGTGGATATAGCTTCCAAGGCTCGCCTGGATCAGCGTGTCTTTGCGATCCTCCGGCTCAACCAGGGTCGCGCTGGGCAAGGTTTTTATTTCACCGGTGCCGAGACTGAAAAAGGGTGAGATTCGCCATTCCGGAAATGGCTGGTGCAACAAGGCGACGGCGAGAATCTGGCTGTCAGAAAACTGGCCGGTGTTCTGCGCAACCCGCAGCTCAGCGGTGAGGTTTTCGGTAAAACGGTAACCCAGGGTTCCGGTCAGTGAATCAGCGCCTTGAAAATCACCCAGCGCCACGCCCAATTCAAATCGATCGGTGAGATAGTCTTGCTGGGTGGAGCTGGCAAATACAGGTGGCTGGCCGTCGGGGCCCAGGGTGTATTGCATATCGCTGCGTCGCACCCAGCCGGTCTTGCCGCGATAGGTTTTGATCTTGATCCAGTCGGTGCGGCTCTTCAGCAGCGTAATAATTTCACCGCGCTCAACCACATGAAAGATTGGATAGCCCCGACCGGGACCGTTGTGAACATTAATAAAGGCATCGTTAACGGTGACTTGCGGATCTTCATCAGCCAGCGCGGCCTGGCTCCAGCACAATCCGATGCACAGAAATAACAAACCGCCGACGCCTGTACGGCAGCGGCGGCGCAACGCGGAGCAGAAGTCCCAAAGGGATGGCGATACAGCGTTTATCATCGTTTTATTCTTGAATTGGGTCTGCCGAGTCAAATGGATTCTGGTAATAGCGGGCGCCAAGATCGATCCACTCCCGCAGCAGTTTTAACTCACTATCGTTTAAAAAGCCAGAATGGGAGCCGTTGTCTCCGAAGCGGGGGAAGAAACTGCTGTTACGTGAATTACCGCGCTCGATGCTGGCCGGGGTTTCAAAATAGGCGGGGTCAGGGATCGGATTGCCTTCTTCATCCACCAGTGGCAAGCCTTCGGCATCCAGCAGGAATCGCGGCACAGTGATGACATTGCCCGCATCATCCACTTCGCGCCCCGGGCGCGCGTTGAGCAATTCAAAGTAAGAAATCATTTCGGTGTTTTGTCGCGGTGCACGCGTCAGGTTCAGTTGAATCGCGCCGGTAAGGTTTTCGTTGGTGACATCAGGGAGGGTTGTGCTGCCCGAATGACACCCGATGCAGTTAAACGGCCTGAGGTCGCCGTCCTCATCAATCACACGGTCTGCTGTTCGTTCAATTTCCCACAGGTATTGAATGTGGTTTTCATAATTGATGACGACGCGGCAGGCGCTGGTCCAGTCGTCTATACAGCCTTTGTTTTTGAGCGGTGCCTTGAGCCGCGACGCTTCTGTATCACCGGGGATCAGGTCGTCATAGCGATACGCAAAAGAGTCGTCCCGCGGACGGCCCGGAGCCAGCGCTGGATCAGTCCACTCATCGACAAAGATTAAATCCACGGTAGGTTCGCGCAGGCCGGCGGTGATGTGAATCTCTTCTCCGGGTTGCGGGCCGGGCACGGCAAAATACGTGCGTGCCGCAAATTCAGCCATGGTCTCGCCTGGTTGCGGCCGCTCTGGGGTGCCTAATTGATCCGTCCGCTCTGTCCCCGAAAATACCACGCCACCCGCTGCGCCGGGATTGATGGAATCCGGCAAGGTATCGGCGCGGCTGATCGGCTGATTATTGGTGCTGCTGAGGCACCCGTTACATTCGCGTCTTTCGCCCGGCCGCACCTGCATCCAGTAGGTGGTGTTATTGCTGATGCGCCGACCTTCGCCATCCAGAACCTCAAGAGTGAAGGCAATATCCGCCGGCACCTGGACCAGCACCGAACCGTCCGGCTCCACCGGGGTATAGCCGATGATCTCGCGCAGACCGGTGTTCTGGTTAAAACGGTTGCCGTAGACGGTGTCTTCCTGCTCGTCGAGCACGTCATTATCGGCAATGGCTACCGCCTTGATGATTCGCAGGAAGCGGGCCGGCCGCGCGTCCGCGGGCGTCATGCTCGGATTCGCCAGTGCCGCCAGATTCAGGTTAGCGCGGTTGGCGGGGACGCCGCTTCCGGTCACGAAATTCCCGTCATACACGCTGCGAATATGCAGGATGCCCACGTCCGAACTGGTGGTGACCGGGGCGATATAAGTGGCGGGGCTTTTCGGTTCCAGGATGACCGCTTCAGTAAACATCCGACCTTCTTTGCCCAGAACCACCGGCTGCTGGGTGTTATCCGTCATGTTGTAGATCCAGATACCAAACAGCGGCGGCGCGATTTCGGTGGTTTCACTTTCCCACCATTCATCGGTGCAGGGAACCAGGCGGCCGCTGGCGATTACCTGCATCCGACACTGGCTCCAGCTCACCAACAGGCGATTGGTGCCATCAAACAGCGGATGCAGTGAGCTGAAGACGCCATTGCGCGAACGCTCGTCATCGGTGGTGATATCCAGATGATAAATACGCTCCTGGGCCTCACCGCCGCTGCCGTTGATGGGCACCTCATTTTCCACGAAGTTTTCGGTATCAATCATCACCATGTCGCCGCCGAGGAATTCGCTGCGCCGTTTAAAGATGGCGGCGATCCTGCGATCCGGCATTTCCTGCGGGCGAAACAGCGTTAAGGACTGGGCCACGGGCGTGCTGTTAAGACTGTTGAAGCCGTAGTGATATTGCAAGTCGGTGCCATCGGGGTTGACGGTGTACAGGCTCAGATGATTGCGGGTGGCGCGGTCCCAGCGGACGAACAGGATGCGCCCGTTATCCAGCACGGTGGGCTGCAGGTCGTGGCTTTGGTTGTAGGTGATCTGTTGAATCTCGGTGCCGTCATCGTTCATGACGTGCAGCACGAACGCTGGCCCGTTGTTGCTTTCTTCCTGGGCCGTGTACTGGGGTTTATTGTCATCCAGCAGCATGCCACGGCTGCGGGTCTGGCGGGTGGAGCTGAAGACGATGCGGTCATCGGGAAGGTAGCGGGGGCTTACGTCATGACCAGCTGCGGCGATGATGTCGGAGGTGATCACCCGGCGCAGGACCTTGTCAGTGAGATGGTATTCCCAGATATCCCATTTCGGTTGCTCATCGTCGTCAGCATTGGGAATTTCCGGCGCGCGCATAGCGAATAACAAGCGATCACCGGCCGGGTGAATACTCAGGTCTTTGACGTCGTAATTAGGTGCTTCGGGGTCAAAATTGTCATCGGCAATAAAGGCTTTGGCGGTCACGTTCTCTGCTGCTGCCAGCGCCGTCGCGCGGGGCTTTATATACACCGCTGCACCCGGGTTGAAGGCGGCCGGGTCGAGAATATCCAGAGGTAGAAGGGTATCCGGGTCATCTTCATCGGCCGGCAAAGGACGATCAATGAATGCGATAGGTAAATCCACAGTCGCGGGGTCGGGGCTTTGACCTCCTCCCTCTTTACCGCCGCCTCCGCCGCCACAGGCCGTGACCAATAAACAGGCAAGCCACAGGGGCCAGCTGTGCAAACGTGATGAACGGAGGTGGTGGATCATGGCATCGGCTCTACGCAGCAGAAGGGTGATTAAAGATAGTGGCTCTAAAAATAGCTGAATTCCGTGACTCCCGCTGTTTCGATGTTAAGGAACCCGCGGTCGAAGTGGCGCGTATTAACGAATCTGTGATGAGGTCGACAGTGTGGATACAAACGATCCACAGGTTTAAACCGTTCAGCGACATATAATCGGTGGCGAACATTTAGCCTGCTAGACTGATTTTTCAGTCGAGGCAGAATAAAAATCTGGAGCAGCCGTGACCCCATTAGCCTTCTTCCTTTCCGGCAAACCTGCTGGATGGCGTTCTTCTGTGCATCGCCGAATGATGTCCGGCGCACTCTTGCTGGTCTCCCTGATCGCGTCCCTGGTTATGGCCGGCCCGCGGGAACAGGCACTGCAAATTCACAACCGGATTGCTGGGGTACCGCCTTCGGAAGCTGTGCTGCTGCAGATGGCGGCGTTAATTGACGGTGGCAATGTGCCTGCGGCGGTTCAGATCGCGATGAATAACGAAGCCTTCTACAGCGTCACGCTCAAGAACATGGCTACCCCATGGACCAACCGTGACCAGACTGTCTTTGCCCCGCTGAATGATTACACCGCGACGGTGATTGGCCTGGTGCGCGATGACGATGACTTCCGCAAGATCCTCTACGACGATGTGCTCTACATCAGCAATGCTGGCGGGCTGCCTGCATACGCCCCGGACAACAATAATCACTATCAGGCGCTGGAGACGGCCGGTCACAGTCTGAAAGACACCTTGGTTCGCCGCACCCAGTCCTCGGTGACCGGCCTTCCCGCCGAGGCGACTTCGGGTGTATTGACCACCCGCGCTGCCGCCAAGGCATTCTTCATCGCGGGTACAAACCGCGCGATGTTCCGGTTTACCCTGTTAAATCATATGTGCCGTGATCTGGAGCAGGTACATGACACGGCGCTGATTCCGGATCGGATTCGCCAGGATGTGAGCCGCAGTCCCGGCGGTGACAGCCGCGTCTTCCTCAACAGTTGCATGGGCTGCCACAACGGCATGGACCCGCTGGCGCAGGCGTTCGCTTATTACGACTACGAATACGATATCAATACTGATCCCGAAGGCATCAACGGCCGCATCCATTACAACACGGCTACGGATATTGACCCGGACACTAACAGCCGAGTGGAAAAGAAATACCTCATCAATGCCTCCACCTTTCGCTATGGATTCGTTACCCCGGATGACCGGTGGGATAACTACTGGCGCAAGGGTCAGAACGCCGCGCTGGGCTGGGATACGTCATTGCCCGGCAGTGGCAATGGCGCGAAGTCCATGGGGATGGAGCTGGCGCACAGCCGCGCCTTTGCTCATTGCCAAGTGGAAAAGGTGTTTCGCAATGTCTGCCTGCGCCAGCCCAGTGGGGTTGATCATGGCCAATTGGAGACGATGACCAATAACTTCGTCAGCAACGGGCACAACCTGAAGCAGGTGTTTATCGATACCGCTGATTATTGCAAAGGCCCCTGATTCGGAGCCGCTACTTGGGGAATGCGGGCGCTGTGGTGCGCCGGCACAAGATAAAAAAACATCAGGTAATTACCGTGGACACACTGAGCCAACCTACTTTCCACTCGCGTGGTCTATTTCGTCCAGAACTGCTTTTACTCCTGCTGTTCGCCATGCTGGTGCTGGCGGGTTGTGGTGGCTCCAGCAGTGGTGCGCCGACGACACCGCCTGCGCCGCCGCCGAGCAATGGTAACGGTGATGACACATTTGTATATAAAGGGACTAATCCGGCATCGACGCCAGACGTGCTGAAGTTCCAGAACAGCCTCTGGGTAAAAATCGCGCCGGAAAACCGTTGTGGAAACTGTCATGGCCAGAGCCAGCCGCCCGTCTTTGCCCGTGGTGATGACATTAACCTTGCCTACGCGGCGGTCATTGATAACGCGCTGGTGGATTTAGGCAATCCGTCGAATTCCCGACTGGTGACCAAAGTACTGGGTGGACACAACTGCTGGGCTGCTGATCCAGTGGTGTGCGGCGACATCATTACTACCTGGATTGCCGCATGGGCGGAGAGCAGCGGGACGGAACCCAACTCTATCGTGTTGACGCCGCCGGAAGAGCGGGAGGTGGGCGACAGCAAGAGCTTTCCCGACAGTCCTGGTGCGTTCACCACGACGGTTTATCCTTTGCTGATGCAGCACTGTGGCAGTTGCCATGCTGAAAATGCAGCCACCCGCCAGCAGCCTTATTTCAGCAGTGGCGATGTCAGTGTCGCTTACGAGGCATCGAAAGCGCGGATGCGCCTCGATAACCCCGCTGCTTCGCGTTTTGTCCAACGACTCGGGACGGATTTCCATAATTGCTGGGGCAACGACTGTGCCGCGAGCGCGGCCGCAATGCGTGATGCTATCCAGGCCTTCGCTGACACCATTGCGCCGACTGTGGTTGATGAAAATCTCATCATGAGCAAGGCCGTAGGCCTGGGTGATGCGTTTGTCGTCAGCAGCGGCGGCCGTATCGACTCCAGTCTGATCGCCAAATATGAATTCAAAACCGGTTCGGGCTCCATCGCTTATGACACCAGCGGTATTGAGCCTGCCACCAACCTTGTCCTGTCCGGCAATGTGGGCTGGAGCAGCGCCTGGGGTATCCGTATCGGCAGTACTGGCAAGGCGCAAGCGCCGGTATCCGAAAGCCGCAAGATCTTCAACCAGATTCGCGTTGCGGGTGAATACAGTATCGAAGCCTGGATAATCCCCGATAACACAGCGCAGGGAGCAGATAACAATAACCCTGCCCGGATTGTCAGCCTGTCCGCCGGGACTGCGGAGCGTAATTTCACCCTCGGCCAGTACAACGCCAACTACAGCTTTATGAATCGCACCAGCCTCAGCGACGCCAATGGCCTCGCCACGCTGGCTACTGCTGATAACGACGAGCGCCTGCAGGCAACGCTGCAGCATGTCGTGGCCACCTTCGATCCCATCAATGGCCGCCGTATTTACGTTAATGGTGAGTACACCGGCGATCAAGATCCAACTCCCGGCGCCGTACTGAAAGACTGGAACGACAGTTATGCCCTGATTGTGGGTAATGAAGCCTCTGGCAACCGCGTATGGCAGGGCAGTGTTCGTTTCCTTGGTATCCACAACCGCGCCATGGCGCCTGAGGACATCGTGAAGAACTTCGAAGTGGGGGTCGGCGCACGCTACCTGCTGCTGTTTAACGTGTCTTCACTCATTGATGTGCCGCTGAGCTACATCGTATTCGAGGTGCAGCAGTTTGATGATTACGGTTATCTGTTTACCCAGCCTTTCTTCACCATCCTGGCCGATCCAGACACTGGCACCACGGCTCAGATGACTCGCCCGGTGGACATTGAAGGTATTCGCATCGGTATCAATGGTACGGAAGCGATGGTAGGCCAAGTGTTTGCCAACCTGCGCACCCAGCTGGATCAGACCCAGATGGTTGAAGGGCGGCAGCTTCTGTCGTCTCTGGGTACCGTGGTGGAAGCCAAGCGCGGGCCGGAGCTGGATGATTTCTTCCTCACGTTTGACCGGATCGGCACGCGTACTTACGTGCGTCCAGAGCCGACTGTTCCGGCCGCTTCCACCCCGCCCGATGTGGAAGATCAGGCACTGATTGGCCTGCGAACCTTCGCCGAAGTAAATGCCACCCTCGCCACGCTGACCACTGTTCCAGCAACCACTGCAGCGGTGGCAAGGACCTACGAGAACGTACAGCAACAATTACCTACCGTCCCGAATATGGAAGGCTTCCTGGCAGCCCATCAAATGGGGGTGACACAGTTGACGGTGTCTTACTGTAATGCCTTGATCAGTGATACCAGCCGTCGCAGCAGTTTCTTCTCCGGCTTTAATTTTGGTGCGGTGCCGGCGACGGCTTTCAATGAGGCTGGGCGTGAGCGGATTATTACGCCGTTATTGGCAAAACTCCTGACCCATGAAATCGAAGGCAGCAAGCTTGCAAATCAGGCTGACCCGGATGAACTGCGTCTGGAGCTGGATCAATTAATCACCCGACTCGTAAATGGCGGCACCGGTACCACGCAGATCGCGATGGCAACCTGTGCAGCGGCCTTTGGCAGCGCGATCATGCTGCTGCAGTAATACTTTTGTCTCGGGTTTAGTGAAGAACAACGATACGAACAACGACTACGAAATACGGTAGCGAAGGAAAAACCATGGCTAAACGCACACCTCCACTCCACCCTGATGCGCCGCTGCTCCTCAACAGCCATCGGCGACCGGTGACACGGCGTGAATTGATTGCGCAGGGTTTTAAAACCGGCCTTGGTACAGTACTCGGCGGCTCGGTGTTTAGCCTGTTTGCTAATCCCCGCCAGGCCGAGGCAGCGTTATCCAGTGACGTGGCAGCGGCGCGTGATTTATGCGGCATTGCGGCCCAAGGCGCAGGCAAGATTCCCTTTATCTGCTTTGATCTGGCCGGCGGCGCCAGCATCGCCGGCTCTAATGTCCTGGTCGGCAAACAAAATGGCCAGCTCGACTTCCTCACCGCCAGCGGCTACAGCAAGCAAGGCCTGCCGGCAGACATGGTGCCTAACGCCTCGGTGGGTAATTTCATTAATACCGACCTCGGCCTGGCGTTTCATTCTGATAGCCAGATGCTGCGGGGTATCCTCGAAAAAGCCCTTGCAGCCGCACCGGCCACCAATGGCGCTGTCATTCCTGCGCGCTCCGAAAACGATACGGGCAATAATCCCCACAACCCCATGTACGGCATCAACCGCGCCGGCTCCAATGGCTCTTTACTTGCGCTGATTGGCTCCCGCGCCGGCGATTCCGGTGGCAACTCCATGGCACCGGCGGCGATGATCAATCCTAAAGTGCGACCCACCAAGGTAGATAATCCTCGCGATGTGACGGGACTGGTGGATGTGGGCGATCTGGTTGGATTGCTCAGTCAGGAGGACACCGTTGCGGTGATGGAGTCCATCTACCGGTTAAGCAAAAGCAAATTGGACCATGTCGATACCGGCGTAACCAAAGATGAAGTTCTGAAGGAAATGATGCGCTGTGGCTACGTGAAAAGTGCGGATCTGGCGGATCGATTCGGCAATCCAGCGGCTATTAATCCTGAGGCTGATCCCGATATCGTAGGTGCCTCCGGTATATTCAGCGAGGCAGAATTCAGTCGCGATGGCGAATTCCGCAAGACCGCTTCCGTCATGAAGCTGGTAGTTGAAGGTTATGCGGGCGCGGGCACTGTCACCATGGGCGGCTACGATTATCACACCGGCGAACGTGCCACGGGCGAGCAGCGTGATCTGCGCGCCGGCCGCTGCATCGGTGCCTGCCTCGACTATGCCCGCCGCAAAGGTGTGCCCATCATGATTTATGTCTTCAGCGATGGCTCTGTCTTCAGCAACGGCATGCTGGACAATTCAGAAGCTGGACGTGGCAAAGGCGTGTGGACCGGTGATGACCAGCAAACAGCTTCATCATTCTTCCTGGTATACAACCCCGGCGGCCGACCTGCGTTGATCGGCGGCACCGCAACGGAGCAAGCACAGCACCAACAGATCGGCTACATGCGCGCGAGCGGCGATGTAGAAACCGCCTCCAGCCCCGTCGCCAATAACGTTAACTCGTTGGTGGAAATGGTGATATTAAATTACATGGCGTTGCACAATGAGCAGGGCCGGTTCCCCATGCTGTTCCCCAATCATGGTTTGGGCAGCGGGGCGATGATGGATCGACTCACGGCGTTTCAGCCGATTTGTAATGG
>CAYUVQ010000041.1:0-26978 GCA_964448175.1 uncultured Cellvibrionaceae bacterium
TCGGATTTTCTGGCTATTTACTTTTGAGGGCAATCCTTAAGTGAACAGCATTGCGGCGGTTGCCGGGTTTTTTCTATAGCACGAAAAGATTATGGAGCCAGGGTAACCGTTACGCTATTCAGCAAAATGGTGTCGCTGGGTGCCGCGTCTGGCTCCGGGGCTTTGATCTGGAAGCCGATGCGTTCGATGATCTGAATGTTGCTTCCGCTATCCTGAGGCTCGTATCTGAGCGTATTTTCCCCGGCAACGGGTGTTGCCAGTGCACCGTAAATAGGTGCGTAAGATGGTGCGCCGGTTTGCACGTAACCCTGAACTGTTATTCCAGCATCAACTTGAGCCTGGGTAAGCGTATAAACATAGGTGATGACGGCACCGGTGAAATCCGTGGGATCGATCATCTTAATGACTTTCTGGTCTTTTTCTGACCACGCGGGCGTGATTTCAGCGGCGGAAGCTGCAGCGTTGTGAGTAACGGTTACCGCGGATCCGTAATCTTGAGCCCAACCCTCTGTGTCCTCGGAAAACGTATAGGTCAATACGTTGCCGCTCGAGGAAGAGGCGTTGCTTGAGCTGGCGCCGCCCTCAGCCAGGTCGATGAGTACACTTTTAACCAGTATTGCATCCAGAATGGCAGTATCACTGGGTGCTGTGCTTAACTGAATGCCGAAATGTGTAACGCCGGTTGCATCGGCTGGATTTTCCGGGGCTGGTTTCCAGGTGATGGTGTTGTCCCCTGCAACCAACTCCGTAATGGGATTCCAGGAGTCGGCATAGCCAGATCCTGCAGCTACGAGTTGCAGCACAAAAGAGCCGTCTGTTTTATACGACTCAGGTATGTTCACAACTACAGTAACTGTGGCACCTGTAAAGTCACTTACGGAGGGCAATGCTATTCGTGCCTGCCGTCTCCAATTGTCTCCTACCCACGTCAATGGGGTTAGCGCCAGCGCCGAGTTAATTTGATCGTGCGCTAATTCCAGCTCTGAGGTAACGGTGACAGTGGGCCCAGCACCATTCACATACCAGCCAGTAATACCGTCTTCAAAGCCATAACTTAAATCGGCAGAGGGCACGGATGAGGCCGCTGAACTTTCGCTGGATGCAGCCACGCTCGACGCGGGGGCTTCACTGGATGCAACACTGCTGGACGAAGGTGCTGGAGTGCTGGATGAACTTTTCGAGTCATTGTCGCTGCTGCTTCCGCCACAGCCGGTTATCAATGCAGTAACCAATACAGCCAAGGAGAGTTGTTTAATCATGAGGTGGTTCCTTTTATATTTATCTTGAAACTACTTTTTATTTTTGAACGTTGTTGCCGTGTTTCAACTACCCGAAGAAAGCGCTGCTAACTATTATCCAGTTCAATCGCGGGTAGTGATTGACGGTGTTCTACAACGAGTGGGTTTGCACCTGACGTCTCAGTTGATCAGTGTGGGTGCCGCTGCTCACTGATGAATACATTTTTACAAATGGATTTAGTGGGCATTTTAATCACCATGAAATCCCAGCATTGGCGCCGAATACATGTGTACTAGTGAACATAGCACATAAATATTCAAGTCGACTATAAGATGAAAAGATATTTTACGCGCCGGTAGCCTGCCTAAACTTTCTTGAAGGGTGGCGCGAAAACTTATGAGGAAAAACTATTAGGGAGAGGACTCAAAATGCACCCGACCAGCGTCGGGTACAGTGAGAAACGCAGATCTACCATCCCATGATCTGTTTAAGATGGGGTGTCAGGTCGCGCGCCATGGCTGAATGCTGTGCTTTGGTAGGGTGTGCATCGCAGCTATCGCCGGGGTAGTGATTGGAAGGCACCAGATGCACGCGTGCATTGCCCAGTTGATGCTGCGTTTCCTGCAGGTATTGAGTCAAGGCCGCCTTCTTTTCGCCATCCAATATCGCCCCCTCGGTCAAAGCTATCTGCGCTTGGGGGTGTAGCTCAAGCAATCGCTCCACCAGGGCCACATAAGCCGCGACGTAATTTTCGCGCTCGGGAATATCGAGACTGAAATCATTGGTGCCGATTGCGCTCAGGATCAGGTCGGGATGATAAGTCGCGTGATTCCATGTCACCGGCGCCGCCTGATCAGCGATGGCCAATTCGGCATAGTCCGGCAGATTCAGCTCGTCCGTACGACCGTTCCAGCTTCGCACCAGCCCACGCCCGCCATAGCAGACCAGATGAACCTGTGCATCCAGCGCGGCCGCGGTGAGCATGCCGTAGGACAAGCGAGGATTCCACCAGCGCGAATTCTTTTGGCAATCTGTCGTGCGCTCAATGGCTTCGCCGCAGGTAACCGAGTCACCCAGCACCAGAATTTTCCGGGTGGGTAACGGCTGTGGATCGAGCAGCTCACCGCTGACCTCAAGATGTTCCAGCGTAACAACCCCGTGCCAGGTTTCACCACGATGGATGATGGTTACCTGATGCTCCGCGGCGGCGGCCTGATCAAGCAGTGTTATGCGTTGACTCTGTGCAGAAAGCTGAACCACGCGCGGTTCGCCGTCATCCACAATAACTTCAAGGTGGCTCTGGTCGCTGGTGCTGTGCGCCTGCAGCCACAGACCCTTGCCATAAAAAGCTAAACGGGTTGTTACGCCGGGGTATCCGAAGCGCACCCCGCCATCAGCAAGAGCCTCGGTGCGTCCCATTATGTATAAGCGAGAACCGGTCAGCGAAACGCGGGAGATGACAGCATCGTTCATGGTTATATTCCGAGGCTCCGAAGGCGTGGCACAACCGAGGCTGATTAAGACAGCCGCAGTCAGTGCCAGCACCCCTGTTTTTGCTATTAAGGTTCGCATGGTTTGACTCATTATTGATGAAACTAATCCAGCCACTTACGCAGTATCGGCATCATGGCATCGGCCCAGATTTGATAGCCGGGTTCGGCGGGGTGTAAAAAATCGGGCATGATCTCCGGCGAAATTGAGCCGTCATCCTGCAACATCAGATGGCCGAAATCGTGAAAGAAAATGTGCTTACCATCATGCAGGGTTTGAATCAGCTTGTTGGTTTTGATCACCGGGGCGCGCATCGGACTTTGGGCCGTTTCCTGATAAGGGAAGATGCCGTTCAGCAAAATTTTTGCATCGGGAAATGCGGCGCGAAGTTTTTCCGTTACTGCCTTCACGCCTTGAAAAACCTCGGCCGGCTTTTGCGCGCCAAGTCCGAGATTGTTTACGCCAATCATCACCACCACCACCTTGGGCTGTAGCTTTTCGATTTCCCCATGCTCCAGTCGCCATAACAGATTATTCGTCTGGTCGCCGCCAATGCCAAAATTCGCCGCGTTATAAGGCGCAAAATATTGTTGCCACAAGGCGGGGGGCCAGCCTTCGGTGATAGAGTCGCCCACGAACAACAAGTCCACATCACCACGGCGGGCAACCTCAATATCTTCGGCGAAGAATTCATGCCAGCGTTCTACCGACATCCAGGGATATTCAACCGTGCGTGGCGCGGGAACCACGGATGACGGGGCAGATGTCTCGGCGGCGCAGCCGGTGAGAGTGATGAATAGGAGTAGGGTGGCGATAGCAAGGCGATGTAACCGGTTAGATTGGGAGTGCGTTTTTATCATGGTGGCTCCAGTGTCAGATTTTTATAAGGCTTCAGAGTCAGTGAAAATACGTGAACAAGAACTGCGCGGTTAAATCTTCAGTGCGAGGCGGTCGTTGTGTGGATGCAGGCTTTGCACTCCCGCCAGGTTTAACACCAGATCGAGCAATTCATCCCACGGCTCAGCATTGCGCATACCTTTTACTGCTTTATCAATGCCGTTCGCTTTGCGCAGAAGTTGTTGTAATTGCGCGGGCTTAAGTCGCTGCAGAGCTGCTTTGATGAGGGGCTGGCGCTTATCCCAGATGCCGGCTTGCTTAGCGGCCCAGTCAAAATGTTTTCCCTGGCTTACCGCCAGTGAGATCTGTACCAGGCTGCGAATATCCCGGGTTAACGCCCAGAGAATATTGATCGGTTCGGTCCCTTCGGTTTTTAAACCATGCAGGGTTTTAACGGCTGCTCGTGCATCGCCATGTAAGGCTTTATCGGCGAGGCCGAAGACATCGTAGCGCGCGCTATCGGCCACGACTGAGGCCATCAGCTCATAGCTCACGACATTGTCATGGGCGAGTAATTTTAATTTTTCAATTTCCTGGGCGGCAGCGAGCAAATTACCTTCAATCCGTGAAGCGAGCAGATCAATTGCGCCGCTGTCAGCGCGCAAGCCTGCCTGTTGCATGCGGGTGCCAATCCAGCGCGGCAATTGCGCTGCGGTGATCGGCCAGACCTGGATGTGAAGGCCGATGTCATCAATGGCTTTAAACCATTTGCTTTTTTGTGTGGCGCCGTCGAGTTTGTCGGTGACAATGAGCAGGAGATTATCGCTCGCGGGTGACTGAGCATATTCAATCAAGGCCTTGCCGCCTTTATCACCGGGTTTGCCGTTGGGCATGCGCAGTTCGATGATTTTTTTCTCAGCAAACAGCGAAAGGCTATTGGCCGCCGCGAGCAATTGTCCCCATTCAAAATTGTTGTCGACGTGATACAGCTCGCGCTCACTAAAGCCGGCACGGCGGGCGGCCTGACGAATGGCGTCGCAGGCCTCCTGAATCAACAGCGGTTCATCTCCGCTGACCAGATAAATCGGAGCCAGTTGCTTGCTGAGCGCCTGGCCCAGCTGTTCAGGGCGCAGTTTGGCCATCAGCACTTCCAGTCGGATTGTTGATACTTACCGCCTGTAAGCGACGCAGCATCTGTTGCGCGATGTCGCGACGCATTTCGCGTAATAATAGAGCTTCTTCTTGCGCAGCACTGCTGGCGTTGCCCGCGCTGTAATCATAAGTGCGGCTGTTGGTGGCGGTAGTCATAGGGGCGAGTAAAACACCCTGACGATCCCGTATTTCGTAATCCACGGACAGAATTATTTGATAAGCGCTGGTGAGTGCATCGCTGCCTACGCCAGCGGTGCGCCGGTCATCGCGCTCTTCCACAATTACCAGCGCATAGGGCGCGGCACTTGCTTCGGTAGCGGCCGTCACTTTATTGGCTTTCAGCAGTTGCCGGACTTCGGAAATAAGCGGACCGTGAGCGTCTTTGGCGGTGACGAAGAGGCTGTCAATGTGAGAGGGCAGGTTGGCTGATCCGCGCAATTGCCAGCCACAGCCGCTGATCAGGCTGGTTATCAGTAAACAGGCGATAATTTTGTTCATAACATTCCTGATCATAGTTAACGAAAAATCCTATCGTATGCGTAGGTCGGATTAGCCGAAGGCGTAATCCGACGCGGAAGTGGTTTGCTGCTGAATTGTCGGAATACGCTTGAGGCTAATTCAACCTACAATTTTTGCCGTGCCTGGCGAATAAGTATGCGATCACGCCTTCGGCTAATTCGACCATGCTGTCATGAGTTGTCGGATTACGCTTGAGGCTAATTCGACCTACAGGTCATCCGGCTGCGGGTTTTGGGGGCGTTCATGTGAAAACCCCCGCACACCCGCGTGATTAATTAGCCACAATATTAACCAGCTTGTTGGGTACGACGATGACCTTGTGCACTGTGACTCCCTCGAGGAAGCGCTGCACGTTATCCTGAGCCAGCGCCAATTCTTCCAGGGTCTTCTGCGGCGCATCGACAGGTGCTTCCAGCTTACTGCGTACTTTACCGTTGACCTGCACAACAACCTCAATGGTTGAGCGCACCAGAGCAGATTCATCCAGTTTCGGCCAGCTGGCATTCAATGGGATGTCCTTATGGCCCAGCGCGTGCCAGAGCACCTGCGTGATGTGCGGAACTATGGGGGCGAGCACAAGAATGGCGGTTTCCAGTGCTTCCCGCTCCACAGCCAGACCCTGCGGATTGGCGCGGTCGGCTAATTTGCTGACTTCATTTAACAGTTCCATGGTGGCAGCGATGGCGGTATTGAAAGTCTGGCGGCGGCCGTAGTCATCGCTCACCTTGGCGATGGTTTCGTGAGTTTTGCGTCGTAGATCTTTTTGTTGCTGGGGCAGACTGGCGACATCGAGTTTGCCGGGAGTGCCAGCGTTGATATGACCTTCTACCGCTTTCCACAAGCGTTGCAGGAAGCGATACGCACCGGCTACGCCGGAGTCGCTCCATTCCATACTTTGCTCTGGTGGTGCAGCAAACATGGAGAAGAGCCGCACGGTGTCCGCGCCGTATTGTTGGATCAATTCTGCCGGATCGACGGTATTACCCTTGGACTTACTCATCTTGGTGCCGTCTTTCAACACCATGCCCTGGCAGAGCAGGCGCTCAAACGGCTCATCACAACTGACCAGGCCTTCGTCGCGCATCAATTTGTGAAAGAAGCGGGAGTACAACAAGTGCAGGATGGCGTGCTCAATACCGCCAACATACTGATCTACCGGCAACCAGTAGTCGGCCGCCGCCTTGTCAATCATGCCATCGGTATAGTTGGGGCAGGTGTAGCGCGCGTAATACCAGCTGGATTCCATGAAGGTGTCGAAGGTATCCGTCTCCCGCTCAACCGGCTGGCCGTCCAGCTCGTCTTTACGCCATTCTGGGTCAGCTTTGATGGGTGACTGCACACCGTTCATCACCACGTCTTCTGGCAGGAGCACCGGCAGCTTGTGAGCTGGGACCGGAATCTCGCCGCCCTTGGGCAAATTGAACATTGGGATAGGGGCACCCCAATAGCGCTGGCGGGATACGCCCCAGTCGCGGAGACGGTAATTGATCTTCACCTGGCCTTTTTTAGCCGCTTCCAAGGTGCCGGCAATAGCATCAAAGGCGGCATTGAAGTCGAGGCCGTCATATTCGCCGGAGTTAACCAGCAGGCCTTTTTCCACAAAGGCAGCTTTGCTCAGATCGATGTCTTCACCGTGTTGTGGTGCGATTACCTGCTGGATCGGCAACTGATATTTCTGGGCAAATTCATAATCCCGCTGGTCATGGGCTGGTACGGCCATCACGGCACCTGAGCCGTAATCCATCAGCACATAGTTGGCGACCCACACCGCAACAGGCTCGCCCGTGATGGGATGCAGCGCCTTGACGCCGGTATCCAGTCCACGTTTTTCCATGGTGGCCATATCTGCCTCGGCGACAGATTGTACTTTGCAGTCAGCAATGAATTGCGCCAGTTGCGGGTTGTTCTCCGCCAGCAGCTTAGCGATAGGATGCTCTGCCGCAAGGCTCACATAGGTGACTCCCATGAGCGTATCGGGGCGAGTCGTATAAATATCGAAACCGGTAAATTCGCCCACCGGCTCGGCCAGGTCAAAGCGCATCTCCAGACCACGGCTCTTGCCGATCCAGTTGCGCTGCATGGTTTTAACCTGCTCAGGCCAGTTGGGCAGTTTGTCCAGGTCGTCCAGCAGCTCTTCCGCGTAGGCAGTGATCTTGATAAACCATTGCGGAATTTCTTTACGCTCCACCAGCGCGCCGGAGCGCCAGCCGCGCCCGTCGATAACCTGTTCATTGGCAAGTACGGTCTGATCTACCGGGTCCCAGTTCACGGTCGCCATCTTTTTATATACGAGGCCTTTTTCGTAGAGACGGGTGAAAAACCACTGTTCCCATTTGTAATAATCGGGCTTACAGGTCGTGACCTCCCGTGACCAGTCAAAGCCAAAGCCCAGTTGTTTGAGCTGATTGCGCATATGATCGGTATTGGAATAGGTCCACTTGGCGGGGGCGGTATTATTTTGGATAGCCGCGTTTTCAGCGGGCAGGCCGAACGCATCCCAACCCATCGGGTGCAGCACGTTTTTGCCTTGCATGCGTTGGTAGCGCGCGATCACATCAGTGATGGTGTAGTTGCGCACATGTCCCATATGCAGCTTGCCGCTGGGGTAGGGGAACATGGCCAGGCAATAGAACTTTTCTTTCTGGGGGTCTTCCACCACCTTGAAACTGTCGTGCTCCTCCCAGTATTGCTGGGCTTCGGCTTCTACGTGCGCGGGATTGTATTGCTCTTGCATGCTGGTTTACGGCCTATACTTAAGAAGGTAAAGAAAGGCGGTGATTATAGAGGTTGAGCCATGTTTTTGGGTATAAACCAACAATGAATTGCGCTTTTTTATTGTTTTCGTTGTCTGAATTCCGAGTCCCTGAGTTAACCATGCCAGAGGTTATCGTTATGAAATCCACCAGTCATTATCACAATCCTTACCATTCCGACGCGGCACACGCCGCCAATGAAGCGGGCATGATCGTCATGTTGCAGCAGGGTGTTGAGCATGAACTTGATGATCTGGTGGCCCTTGAACTGACCGCTGAACGCATGGCGGAAGACGAAGTTTCCCTCATGGGGGCCTATCTGGCGGATGATGCCGATACAGCCAAAGGTTTCTGGCATGAGCTGAAAGATGAGTTGGTGATGCTGGAAATCAGCACCGGGCAGCTTCTGCTGACTGCCGCTGATCCGACTCGTACCGACTGGCATCGCCACGGCTGGTGGCAAGCTGATGAGGATCCCGACCTGCATTAAATTTCCCCTCAATGTTATTCTCTCCCGGCCATCTGCGTTGTGCAGATGGCCAGTGATCATTTAATACAATAAGTCCCGCCGATCTTTGTTAAGGCGGCTCAGGTGAGAGAAGTCTGTTATGTTCCCATTCCTTAAAAGCAGTGCCGGCGGGTGTCTGCTCGTGTTTTTATCCTTGTTTTCTTCCGGAGTATTTGCCCAAGTGTCTGAACTGCCCCGCGAACCTGTTTATCTATGGTCTGAAAATCCGTTAGTCACGCCGGATCGCGAAGGGATACAGAATGAGCGGGTTTATGCGGTGGATAATCCTTCCATTACGCCGTTCTGGCCGGACCCGAAGCGGGCCAATGGTGCCGCCGTCATTATTTTCCCCGGCGGTGGATATGTACGGCTGGCAATTGAGCTTGAGGGTTACAGCATCGCGCGTTGGTTTAATGAGCAAGGCGTGGCGGCGTTTGTGGTGAAGTATCGTATGCAGGAATATGGATTCCCCGCGCCATTGCTGGATGGGCTGCGCGCGGTCCGTTATGTTCGTGCCCATGCGAATAACTGGAATCTGGATGCTGGGCGAATTGGTGTAATGGGTTTTTCAGCGGGTGGCCACCTCGCCGCCAGCGTGGCGACCCGGTATGACTTTCGTGCAGAGCAGTTGAATGATGATCCCTGGCAAAGCGTCAGCGCCCGGCCGGATTTCGCCATCCTCGGTTATCCCGTTATTACGCTGGAAGGACCCGATGCTCACGCCGGGTCTCGCCAGGCATTATTAGGGGAGAACCCAAAACCGGAGCTGGTGCGAGAGAATTCCCTGCAGTATCAGGTTAAGGCCAAGGTGCCTCCCATGTTTATTATCCACGGCGCCAACGATAAGGCTGTGCCGGTGAGTAACAGTCTGGCGTTGTTCAATGAAGTCCGGAAGCACAATAAACAGTCGGAGTTGCATATATACCAGACGAATGTGCATGGGTTCGGCATGCGTGCGGGCGAAGGCACCGTCTCGGAGTGGCCTAATGCGCTACAGAGCTGGCTGCATCACAACGGATGGCTGGAGCAAGGCTCCCGTAAGGCGGAGGCTGAATGATGAAATATGTAGTTGTCTTTCTCTTTCTCTTGATGAGTGTCTTGGGTGCCTGCACCACGTTGTCACCGACGGCGGCGACGCCTAACCTGTTTCTGGTGGGGGATTCGACCATGGCGGATCAGCCTGAACATAAATACCCCGAGCACGGTTGGGGTCAGACGCTCCCGGAATTTCTTGCGTCGGGTATCAAGTTGCAAAATCACGCGATGAATGGCCGCAGCACCAAGAGCTTTCGTGATGAGGGGCGTTGGCAGGTGGTAGTTGATCAGCTGCAGCCAGGGGACATTGTCATTATCGGCTTCGGCCACAACGATCAGAAAATCGAAGATCCGACTCGCTACGCGGAGGCCGGGACGGCTTATCGGGCCAACCTTATTAAATACATTGATGAGGCTCAGGCCAAAGGGGCAGACGTTATCCTGGTGACCTCTATACGTCGTCGGCACTTTGATGAGCGTGGCAACCTTCAGGAAACCCTGGGCGACTATCCGGCGGTTGCACGGCAGGTTGCCCGTGAAACCTCGGTGCCTTTGGTTGACCTGAATCTGCTAACCGCCAATCTGCTGACCGAGGCGGGGCCGGAAGCGAGCAAGCGGCTCTATATGCATGCGGCGCCGGGCCAATATTCCAACTTGCCGCCAGAAGGAAAACAGGATGACACCCATTTACAGGTCGAAGGGGCTCGTCAGGTCGCCGGTTTGTTTGCAGAAGAAGTGAAACGACAGCAGCTGCGCCTGGCCAAGTGGTTAAGGTAATCGTTGATTTTTCAACCATCGCTGGCTTGTACTTTAGTTGTACCTGACTTACAATCGCCGCCCCTGAAAACCTATACGACGCTAGTCCCAAACGCCAGAGCATAACGTTCGGCTACTTCGTGTCGTCCAAGCGTGTATTGGAGCAACTATGTACGCAATTTTTGAAAGCGGTGGCAAACAACACCGTGTAGTGGAAGGCGAAACCCTGAAGCTCGAAAAAATCGAAGTGGCCACTGGTGGCACTATAGAGTTCGATAAAGTTTATCTGGTTGGCGCAGGCAGCGACGTTAAAATCGGCGCGCCGGTGGTAGCTGGTGCTAAAGTGATCGCTGAAGTTGTGGCTCACGGTCGTGCAGACAAAGTGAGAATCATCAAATTCAAGCGTCGTAAGCACTCCATGAAACGCCAAGGTCACCGTCAATGGTTTACCGAAGTGAAAATCACCGGTATCCAAGGTTAAGAGGAATAGAAAATGGCTCACAAGAAAGCTGGCGGTAGTACCCGCAACGGTCGCGATTCACAAGCGAAACGCCTCGGCGTTAAAGCTTTTGGTGGCGAATTGATTCCAGCGGGCAGCATCATTGTTCGTCAACGTGGTACCCAGTTCCATCCCGGCGTTAACGTCGGTATCGGTAAAGACCACACCTTGTTCGCCAAGGCTGATGGTCATGTGAAGTTTGAGGTGAAAGGTCCTAACAATCGTAAATTCGTCAGCATCGTTGCTGCCTGATTTCGATTGAGGATCATAGCTTGCGCGGCTTGACTTGCGCAGGCACCTGAACAGAATAAAAGCCCTGTCGTTGTCGTCAGGGCTTTTTTTATTCAGGATATTGTCCAGTAAGCGCGGGCATAGCCCGACAGGCTTGTTATTAAATTTTTGGTTATCCCGGGGAGTTCACCGTGAAATTTGTTGATGAAGCGCCAATCCATGTGGAAGCGGGAAAGGGCGGTAACGGTATGATGAGTTTCCGCCGGGAGAAATTTATTGCCAAAGGTGGTCCTGATGGTGGTGATGGCGGAGACGGCGGTAGTGTTTATCTGATTGCCGACGAGAACCTCAATACCCTGATCGACTATCGCTTCCAACCCAAATACAAAGCCGAAGATGGCCAGAAGGGCGGCAGTAAGGAATGTACGGGCCACAAAGGCGCGGACCTGATTCTGCCGGTGCCGGTCGGCACAACCGTTATTGATACAGATACCGAAGAAGTCTTCGGCGATTTGACCCAGCATGGTCAGAAGTTGAAAGTTGCCCAGGGCGGATTTCATGGCCTGGGTAATACCCGCTTTAAATCCAGCACTAACCGCGCGCCCCGTCGGTTTACCTACGGTACTGAAGGCGAAGTGCGCAACCTGAAGCTGGAGATGAAGGTGCTGGCTGATGTGGGCATGCTGGGATTACCGAATGCCGGTAAATCAAGCTTCATCCGCGCGGTCAGCTCGGCCAAACCGAAAGTGGCTGACTATCCGTTCACGACACTGATTCCTAACCTCGGCGTGGTAAAGGTTCAGCAATACCGCAGCTTTGTTATCGCCGACATTCCGGGGATCATCGAAGGTGCTGCTGAAGGGGCTGGCCTGGGGGTGCGCTTCCTCAAGCACCTGACCCGCTGCCGCCTGCTGATGCATATGGTGGATATGGCCCCGGTGGATGACTCTGACCCCGCAGAGAATGTACGCATCATTGCCGAAGAATTGCAGAAGTTCAGTCCGACATTAGCCAGTCGGGATCGCTGGTTGCTCTTGAACAAAATTGATTTATTACCCCCGGACGAGGTTGAGGCACGCTGCCAGGCGGTGATTGACTCGCTCAACTGGACCGGCCCGGTGTTTCGCATTTCGGCATTGCATCGCGATGGCACAACCCAGCTATCCGGCCGGATCATGGATCACCTTGAAGCCGTCTGGGAAGAAGAAAGCGAGAACCCGGAAGCCCGCGAACGTGAAGCCCAACTGCAATTGCAGATGGCTCAGGAAGCGCGGGATCGCATCGAAGAATTACGTGAGGCGCAACGCGCCGCCAAGCGTGCCCGCGGCGAAGATGATGACGATGACTTCGATGATGATGACTATGATGTTGAAGTTGAGTACGTAAGGTAATCCGATGAGCAAACGAGACCTCATCCCCCAGGCCCGGCGCTGGGTAGTCAAGATCGGCAGCGCACTGCTGACCAATGATGGCAAAGGATTGGATGCGCAGGCTATCGCTGGCTGGGTGGCGCAGATGGCCAAACTGCGCCAGAGCGGGATCGAACTGGTACTGGTTTCCTCCGGTGCCGTAGCGGCTGGAATGCGCCGGCTGGGCTGGGCGTCCCGCCCCACCGAAATTCATCAGCTGCAGGCCGCCGCCGCTGTGGGTCAGATGAGTCTGGTACAGACTTATGAAGCTGAGTTCCAGCGCTACGGTTTATTGACTGCACAGGTGTTGCTTGACCACGATGACCTCTCGTCACGCCAGCGTTATCTGAATGCCCGCTCAACCCTAAAGACGCTGATCGGTCTCAGTGTGATCCCCGTTATCAACGAAAACGACACGGTGGTCACGGATGAAATTCGCTTTGGTGACAACGACACTCTCGGTGCGTTGGTGGCCAATCTGATTGATGCGGATTTGCTGGTGATCCTTACGGATCAGTTAGGCATGTATGACAGCGATCCGCGCAGCAATCCCGACGCACAGCTGCTCAGTGAAATTGCGGCGGATGAGCCACGCCTGGAACAGATGGCGGGCGGCGGCGGCGTGTTAGGGCGCGGTGGGATGATTACCAAAGTGCGCGCCGCGCGCGTAGCAGCACGCTCCGGTGCGGATACTGTCATCGTCGGTGGGCGGATTGAAAATGCGCTGATGCGTCTGGCTGAGGGCGACAACATCGGCACCTTTCTCTGGGCTCAGCAACAGCCACAGGCCGCACGCAAACGCTGGCTCTCTGGTCAACTGCAAACCCGCGGCACCCTGGTGCTGGATGATGGTGCTGTGCGTGTTGTTCGCGAGCAGGGAAAAAGTTTATTGCCGGTGGGTGTGAAAGAAGTGCGCGGCAATTTTACGCGCGGAGACATGGTGATCTGTGTGGCGGCCGATGGCCGTGAAGTCGCTCGCGGGCTGGTTAATTACCATGCGGACGAAGCGCGCAAGATCATCGGCAAACCGAGCAGCAGCATCGAAACCCTCTTGGGTTACAAAGATGACGAAGAACTTATCCACCGCGATAACCTCGTCCTTTCCTGATTGCATCTGGCGACGCTCAATCTGATTCCATCGAACACGTGGTTAAACATTTAGGTCAGATTAGCCTAAGCATATCCGACACCACCCTCCGAGTCCCGCCATCGCACGTAGGTCGGATTAGCCTAAACGTAATCCGACACCACGCTCTGAGTGCCCGTCACACGTAGATTGGATTAACCTAACGTAATCCGACACCACGCTCTGAGTGCCCGTCACACGTAGATTGGATTAACCTAACGTAATCGACACCACGCTCCGAGTCCCGCCGTCACACGTAGGTCGAATTAGCCTAAGCGTAATCCGACATCATTTCCCGCTACACCCCTCAGTCCCTGCCGCCTTAATAATAACGAAGCTCCGTAGCCTTACCCCAGAACACGCGATACGAAAACGCGGTATAAGCAGCAATAGCCGGAAACACAATGATCACCCCGTACAAAATAAACCACAGAGACTCTGGCGCGCTGGCGGCTTCCCAGATATCCATCTCACCCAGAACGATGTAGGGAAAGAAGCTGTAACCCAACGCGAAAAAGCACAACATAAAAATAATCACCGCACCGATAAACGGAATACCGCAACCAAAATCATTTTCGTAGGGAAACTTGCTGAGATACCGCTCAACCATCATAAACGTCACCACGCAGATCGCCGGGATGATCAGTAACAGTAAAGTCCACGGGCTGCCGAACCATTTTTCAAACACGTTGTGGCTCATTAAAGGATTTACCGCCGATACAGTGATGATTCCCAACGCCATAAACCACATGGAAATCCGCGCCCAGTAAGCCGCGCGCATCTGTAGCTCGCCTTCCGTTTTCATAACCAGCCACGCCGCGCCAATAAAACTGTAGCCAGCGGTAACGCATATGGCACTGAGTCCGGCGAACGCGAATGCCGCGGGAGTTTCTTCAAAGCTCATGACAAACATTCCCAGCATGTAGCCTTGCGCGAGGGTTGCCAGCAGTGAACCGAATTTGAAAATTTTGTCCCATAACTCTTTGTGGTCGGCGGGGGCTTTAGCGCGGAAATCAAACGCAACCCCGCGCATGATCAGGCCACCGAGCATAGCGGTAATCGGTAAATAAAGGTGATACAGAATCAGCCCATGCGCGCTTGGAAATGCAATTAATAAAAGGCCAACGCCCAGCACCAGCCAGGTTTCGTTCGCATCCCAAAAAGGACCAATGGACGCAATCATCGTGTCGCGCTGTGGATCGGAGTCTGCCGGCAATAAAATGCCTACACCCAGATCATAACCATCGAGCATCGCATAAAGCAGTAATGCCAGTCCCATCAAACCGGTAAAAATAACCGGTAACCAATAAGCTTCACCTGTCAGATTCATACAAACCTCAGTTATGCCAGCGTCATTAATTTCCGCGAACGGGATTATGTTGTTCCTGCAGTGTTGGCAGCTCATCCGGGCGATCTACCAGTACGGATTTGCGGGCCATGACGAATAATGTCCGGACATAAGCAATCAGCAGGACCACATACAGCGTCAGGTAAATACTGAGTGAGATAACAACGTTGCTCGTAGCCACACTGGTAACCGCATCGGCTGTTTTTAACACGCCCGTTACGAGGTAAGGTTGACGCCCTATCTCCGTAACATACCAACCAGAAAGCGTGGCAATCCAGCCAGAAAATGTCATGGCGACGAGGACGCGGAGCATCAAGGGAGGCAAACTTTTTCGCCGCCATAACAACACGCTGGAAGTCCACGACACAATCAACATCAACAAGCCCATGCCGACCATCAGGCGGAATCCGTAGAACAAAGGTGCAACCGGAGGATGTTCGCCATCAAACTCATTCAACCCTTTCAGTTCACCCTCAACGTCATGCGTCAGAATCAAACTGGCGATGCTGGGCACTTCAACGGCGAATAAATTTTTCTTTTGAATTTGGTCGGGAACGGCAAATAAAACCAGCGGCACACGCGTGCCCGTTTCCCAGATAGCTTCCATGGCAGCTATTTTTGCCGGTTGATGTTTCAGGGTATTGAGTCCATGCATATCCCCCACAAAAATCTGCACAGGGATAAGAATGGCCGCCGCAAAGACGCCTGCTTTTAAGGCCAGGCGGGGAGCAGGTTTATGATCGCCTTTTAAAATACGGTACGCTGAAATACCGCTGATTAAAAAAGCGGCGGTCAATCCAGACGCCAGCATCATGTGCGTAAAGCGGTAAGGCATGGATGGATTAAAGATGATCTCCCACCAGCTTAGAGGAAATGCAACGCCGTCGCGCATTTCAAAGCCGGCGGGGGTTTGCATCCATGAGTTCAGCGCGAGGATCCAGAAGGCGGACAGGCTGGTCCCAATCGCGACCAGTAACGTGGCAAAGGTGTGAACGCGCGCGGAGACACGGTTGATACCAAACAGCATGATGCCCAAAAACGTTGCTTCGAGAAAAAATGCGGTCAGGACCTCGTAACCTAAAAGCGGCCCCGCGATATTGCCGACCGTCTCCATATAGCCGGGCCAATTGGTACCGAATTGGAATGACATTACCAACCCGCTCACAACCCCAATGGCAAAACTTAATGCAAAAATCTTTACCCAGAAGCGATAACAGCGCATCCAGACTTCGTCGTTGGTACGGTTGTATTGCACGCGGAAAAAAAACAGGAACCAGCAAAGCGCAATGGTTATGGTGGGAAATAAAATGTGAAAACTGATATTAGCGGCAAACTGTATGCGGGAAAGTAGAAAGGTATCTAACTCCATAAAAAGGTACCTCTGAGAGATCGGCTTGAGCGGCTGTCTGCAAATCCAGGACGCAGAAAAAATACGTGTCGAATACACCGTGTGGCTAATTCGAACAAAACATTTCCAGCCCCTGTTTTTGATGCTGCGTATTAATGCTTCGCTGTACTTAACCATTTGTCCTTCATATCCAGGACTTTACCAATGCTGGTGCCAAGCTTGAGCAGCTTCTGCAGGCGCTCTGTATCCAGTCGCTGAATCTCCGTGGTCCAGAGAGTCAGCATCTCAATCAGGTCGTGCATTTCCTGCATACGTTGTTGCGCATATTGCTCGTCGGAGCTGGCAGGTTGGTTCATAAGCAGACCACGCAAGGTCGAAAGAGTTGGATCAATTTCGCGCTTACGCCGCTGTTCAATCAGCGTTCTGGCAATTTCCCACACATCAGCGGGGGCGGAATAATATTCCTTACGGTCCCCCGGAATGTGCTGCAGGCGCACCAGCTCCCAGGATTGCAGCTCTTTCAAACCCATGCTGACATTGGAACGGGAGAAGCCCAGCGTTTCGGCAATCTGATCGGCGGAGAGAGGCTCAGAGCTGAGCACGAGGAGTGCATACATCTGACCCACAGTACGGTTAATTCCCCAACGACTGCCCATCTCGCCGAAGTGGAGGATACAGGCCTGGATCATAGGGGTAAGGGTAATAGCCATGAGTTGGATTCCTGAATTTTCAGTAATTTCTGAAATTACAGAAACATTTGATATGAGTCAAGGGAATCCCGTAGGTGCAAATGGGTGAAATAAATGTAGTTTCCCGTCTTCTGGATGCATCCAATGATGTGAGCGATGACTTTAAGTTGGTATGAGAGAGTTCCGACATGGCCCCGCAAAAAGTTTTATTTCGGGGCTAAGCATCCTGCTGTCCCGGTTCAGATACATATGAGCTTGAAGCCTTACTGCCTATCTTTTTGTAAATCCATTAGGGGATTTAAGGCTAAGTACACTTATTTATTCAAACTCAAGCCTTCCCGCATCGTGTTTTAGCCCACAATGTAATCGTTTTCATTGGAAATTTTTTTGACGGCTAGCGAGATGGCCTAGGTGACCTTGTTTTACCTGGTGAGCCAGTTTTCCTCGCAAAAACAAGCAATATTTTTTAAAACCCTGAACGCGATGTTAGCGCGAACATTGTCTGCTGACCGGTCGACCTCGGGTTTTTCTGACGTAATTTTCCTTTTTTTATCCAAAAACGGCTGTTTTTTGTACTGATTGTAACCGTTTTCATTAAATGTATTTTGGCTGATGTAACCGCATTTTCAGTTTGTCGATTTTAGGGAAATCCTTGTAAAAACAGGCTTCTAGAGGCGCTTTTAGGGCTGGATTGATTCAGTTTTCGGGTGAATAATAGAGTGCAACTTCCTAAGAGCCTGGTAAAAACCGGGCGATGAACCAAGTTCAAGAGCCGGAGTTAGAGGCAGGTTCTTCAGGGGAATTGGTAGCTAGCGCCGAACAGAGCATTAGGCCGGCGGCGTGTGCTTAAGGCGTCAGGCAGGTTGGCCCGGCGTTGCGGCAATGCAGTTAAGCTTTAATCGTCATCAGCTTTCGGTCTTACCTCTGAATCCCGGGGCAGTGCCCGGCCTTCTCAAACAAACTCTGCATCTACGCAATCAAGTGAGTAGTGGACAATGACGCAACAACGCAAACCCATCGTAATCGCCAACTGGAAGCTGAATGGCGGCCTGGATTTAATCTGTACTTCCGTCGCATCGTTTATCGGTAAACACTTCGAAGCGCAGATCGTCATTTGTCCGCCTTACATTTACATGCGCGACATGATGACCTTTCTGCAGTATTCCGAGTTGCAGATCGGCAGCCAGAACGTCAGTAAATTCAAATCCGGTGCTTACACCGGTGAAACCTCGGCACAGATGCTTAAGGAAGCTGGATGTGCGGTGTGTCTGATTGGTCACTCCGAGCGGCGAGCCATGTTTGGTGAGAATAATCCTGGTTGCCGCACTAAAGTTCAGCTGGCGCTCAATCATGGTTTGTTGCCGGTGCTCTGCATTGGTGAAACCAAAGACGAGCGCGAGGCGGGTACTGCGAAAGAAGTGATCTTTACCCAATTAAGCGAAGGTTTACTGGATATTGATTTGAGCGGCAAAGATTTATGCATCGCTTATGAACCCGTATGGGCAATCGGTACGGGATTAGCTGCAACGCCGGATATGGTGCAGGAGATCCATCGCTTTATCCGTAACAAACTCGAAACGCTTTACAACGCTGAGGTTGCGCAAAATGTGCGGATTGTTTACGGCGGCAGCGTGAATAAAACCAACGCTCGGGAATTGCTGAATCAGGAGGATATTGACGGATTGCTGGTAGGGGGTGCAAGTCTGGACCCGGACCACTTTCTGGAGATCTGCAAGCAAGCCAACAATGTGGCACAGGCCTGATAAAAAATTCATAGGCGATCGTTTTCCGAAATAGCTTTGGGTGAGAGCAAAGTGTTTTCGTTGTTAGGGAAACAATCGTCTGGGGGAGATTCCGGAGCAGTGCTTTCGGAAAAGTTAATCAACCAACAAGCGGGAGTAGAATGTGATGAACGCACTCGTGAATAATTCGCTGATACATGCAGTAGCGCCTGGTGTGGCAACGGGTGATCAGGTGCAAGCCCTATTCGATTTCGCCAAGCGGGGTAAATTTGCGTATCCCGCGGTTAATGTGGTGGGTACCAATTCCATTAACGCCACGCTGGAAACAGCGCGCCTGGTGAACTCGCCAGTCATTGTGCAACTGTCTCACAGCGGCGCGGCGTTTTTTCTTGGTAAAGGGGTGAAGCTGGAAGGGCACCAGAGTTCTGTCATCGGTGCTATTGCGGCGGCGCACTACGTACACAATGTTGCGCGCGTTTATGGTGTGCCGGTCATTCTGCACACGGATCATGCGGCAAAGAATCTGTTGCCGTGGATCGACAGTTTGCTGGATGCCAGCGAAGCGCACTTCGCGGAAACCGGTAAGCCACTGTTCAGCTCACATATGATTGATCTGTCGGAAGAGCCGCTGCAGGAAAACGTCGAGTTGTGCGCGCAGTATCTTAAGCGCATGAGCAAGATGGGCATGACCCTGGAGATAGAACTGGGGTGCACCGGCGGCGAAGAAGATGGTGTAGACAATACCGGTATCGACAGTTCGGCCCTGTATACCCAGCCCGAAGATGTGGCTTACGCATACGAAGTGTTATCGGCCATCAGCCCGAAGTTCACGATTGCCGCATCCTTCGGAAATGTGCACGGTGTGTACAAGCCGGGCAACGTCAAATTGACGCCCAAGATTCTCAAAAATTCGCAGGCGTACGTGCGTGAAAAATTTGGTGTGCAGGAGAATGCGCTGAATTTTGTTTTCCACGGCGGCTCCGGCTCAGACCCGGCGGACATCACCGAAGCCATTGATTATGGGGTGGTGAAGATGAATATCGACACGGATACGCAATGGGCTACATGGCAGGGCGTAAAAGAATATATCGAAGCGCATCATGCGTATCTGCAAAGCCAGATCGGTAATCCGGAGGGCGAGGAAAAGCCCAACAAAAAATATTATGATCCGCGGGTGTGGCTGCGCAAAAGCGAAGAGTCGATGGCCAAACGTCTGCAACAATCGTTTGCGGATCTTAATTGCCTTAATCAGTACAGGTAGTGATGCATGCAAGATGTAAGTGAAGTTCTGCGCGGCGATGGCGCACATCCCGAATTAATTGCGTTGATCCTGCGATTGCTGGATGCGACCCGAGACATTGCTCATTGCGTCCGTCAGGGGGCGTTGGCCGGTGTGTTGGGTTCAACCACAGAAGAAAACGTCCAGGGCGAAACGCAAAAGAAGCTGGATGTCATCGCCAATCAGATTCTCAAGGATGCTTTACTGGCGAGTGAACAAGTCCGCGCAATTGCCTCCGAAGAAGAGGATACGTCGGTAGCCGGAAACCCGGCGGGTCAATACTTGGTGGCCTTTGATCCGCTGGATGGCTCCTCAAACATCGACATCAATGGTCAGGTCGGAACGATCTTTACCGTGTTCCCCGCGCGTGACGATCTTGCCCAGGATGATGAGCGGCAGTTCCTGCAGCCCGGCGCACAGCAACTGTGTGCCGGTTATGTGCTCTATGGCGGGGCTACGCTGCTGGTGATTTCCGTGGGTGGCGCTACCCGCTGCTTTACGCTGGATGTGGCGGCGGGGCGGTTTGTCCTTACGGAGGCGGTGTTAAAGGTGCCGGCGGATACGCGCGAGTTTGCTGTTAACGTCTCCAATCAGCGGTTCTGGAGTTCCGCTTTCAAGCAGTATGTGGATGACCTGCTGGCGGGCGAGGCGGGGCCGCGCAAAAAGAATTACAACATGCGCTGGAACGCGGCCATGGTCGGCGATGTACACCGTGTGTTGATCCGTGGCGGGATCTTCAGTTACCCCTCGGATAACCGTAATCCGCGGCAGCCGGCAAAACTGCGCCTGCTTTATGAAGCCAATCCCATGGCGTTGCTGATCGAAGGTGCGGGCGGTAAGGCCTGTACCGAAACCGGCCGCATCCTCGCGCTTGAGCCGGAATCTCTGCATCAGCGTGTGGCGGTCATCCTGGGTTCGGCCAACGAAGTGGAGGCATGCCTGGGTTATTTGAAAGAGGCTTATCTCGGTTATTTAAAGTGACTCCCCCAGCTGAAGGCGACTTGCCGCCTTCAGCTTCCTCCCCCTTTGTTCCCCGCGGACGATGCTAACGTTCGTCTAAAATTTGCATTTTTTCGTCGCCTTGCCCCTGTTTATATGACAGGATGTGGCTTCCGTTGCATTGGATGCCAGCAATTTGTTGTTATGGTGGCACACGGACAATTCGCATTTTTTTAGATCAAAAAAGAATCAATTTGGCTGTTTTTTATATGGATGGGTAATCACGCCTCGGATATATTGCGCCTGTTATCCTTCAACCTTGTGACGGATCACGTACTCAACAAGGTGCACATATACATGTTTAAAGTCGTTAACAACGCAGTTCCTCCCACCTCATCAACAACTGAATCATCATCGCCCGCGCCAGCAGCGACTGGTGCCGACCTCATCGTAAATTATCTTCAGCAGCTCGGCATTGATACCGTTTTTGGCGTACCGGGTGGTGCCATTGAACCGTTATTGAATGCCCTTGCGCGGGCAGAGCGTGCTGGTGGCCCACGTTTGATTGTGGCGCGCCATGAGAGCGGGGCCGCGTTTATGGCGGATGGTTACTTTCGCGAAACCGGCAAAATGGGCGTGGTATGCAGCACTACCGGTCCGGGTGCGACTAATCTTATTACGGGGGTTGCCTCAGCATTTGTCGAAGAAGTTCCGATGCTGGTGATCACCGCCCAGACGCCGTTGCCCAAGTTTGGGCGGGGCGCGCTGCAGGAGTCCAGCTGCACTGCGGTCGATACCGTTGGGATGCTTCGTTACGTTACCCAGTTCAATACGCTGGTGTCACATGCAGAGCAGCTCGAACATAAACTGATCTCTGCGTTGATGAGCGCCAATCAGGATACCCGCGGGCCGGTGCATCTCAGCATTCCTTCGGACATTCTGCGGGCGCACATCACCCCCCGGCGCGCGCAAGTTGAGCTGTCGCTGCCGAATTATTCGGTGGTGGATGAGCTGGCCCTGGGGCAGCTATGTGACAAGCTGGCCAACGTCGACTGCATGGTGATGTACATCGGCAGTGGTGTGGGGCGTGCGGCCCGGCAGTTGATTGAATTTGCCGAGTTGACTGACACCCCCTTTGTGACCGCGCCTACCGGGAAGACCTGGGTGGATGAAACCCATCCGCTCTATCGCGGTGTATACGGATTTGCCGGTCACGATAGCGCGAAACTGCTGTTACAGAACCCCAATGTAGAATTAATTCTGGCGGTGGGAACAGCTCTGGAAGAGTTGGGTACGGGTGGCTGGCAGGAGGATTTGCTGAACCACAAGCTGGTACATATTGATTTCTGCGTCGAACACTTCATGCGTTCGCCCATGGCCTGCCTGCACGTGGTGGGTCAAATTGACCGGATCTTTGAGCAACTGCTGACGCAGGTGAAGGCTGCAAGACAGTGGGGCCGTCGCTGGCAATCCCTGGCCAAGCGAGATCCCAAAAATATCTACGGTGGTCATGCAAAGGTGCGGGAGCCGGACAAGTGTTTTTCCGATGAAGTGCCGGTAAAACCTCAGCGGTTGATGAATTACCTCTCCCATGCATTGCCCGATGACACGCGTATTTTTATTGATGCCGGCAACAGCTGGTCATGGGCCACGCATTATTTGATGCGCCGCAATAACGAGGGGCTGTACCGCATAGCCATGGGCTACGGTTCGATGGCGTGGTCGGTCGGTGCTGCGATTGGCTCGGCGCTAGCCAGGCGGGATGCCCCCACCCTGTGTATCGTAGGCGATGGTTCTTACCTGATGAGCGCCCAGGAGATTACGGTGGCGGTCCAGCAACAGCTTCCAGTCGTTTTTATCGTGCTTAACGATGCGGCTATGGGGATGGTGATGCATGGGCAGAGATTGGGGCAGCAGGAGTCCATCGGCTGGCAATTGAATGAGGTGAATTACGCCGCCATGGCGAATGCCTTGGGTGCTGAGGGCGTGGTAATTGAACAGCCGCAGCAACTGGAATCATTGGACTGGGGCGCGCTTTTCAGTAAAGCCGGGCCGACGTTGCTCGACGTCCGCATTGATCGTAATGAAGTGCCACCCATGGAAGATCGCATCAAAGGTCTGGCGACGGATTCATCGGCTACTCCGGGCGGTTAATCAGCTGACGGCCACCGAGGTTATTGAGTTAACCCGAAGGTTAGGCTGATATATGCTAGGCTAGAAAAAAGCTTAGCCGGGAGTTTTCTGCGTGTCGTCTAATACTGTCCACAACAATCAAGCTTCATCGTGCCCTACGATTCTGGTTGTCAACAATGATCCGGCGGCGCTGGAGCAGATCCATGCGTGCCTCACCAGCGTCGGCTATTCCTGCGTTACGCTGGTTGATTCGGCAACCAAAGCGCTGCGCTATCTGCGTCATCATTCGGTTGATCTTTTAATTGCAGATGTCGACACGCGCGATCTTGACGGCTGGCGGTTGTCGCGTCTGGTACGTAGCGGCATCCTCTGCTGTCCGGCCAATCTGCCGATTATTATTATTACGACTACCTGGTGCGAACGTATCGCTGAAGTGACGGCACGGGAATACGGCATCAACTTTCTGGTGCCGCTGAATCACCTTTATCGCCTGCCGGATCTGGTCAAGCATTTATCAGAGGAGCGCAATGCTGAGCTTCCACGGCCGCGCCTGCTCGTGGTGGAAGACCAGCAGGATACTGCCGATTTAATTTCCCGCGTGCTCAATGCTCCCTTCGAGATTGAAGTGGCGATGGACGGCGAAGCCGGTCTGCAGGCGTGGCAAGCGCGCCGTCATGATCTGGTGTTGCTGGACATCATGTTGCCTAACAAGTCGGGACGTGATGTGTTGATAGAAATCCAGCGCATTGATCCCAATCAGCCGGTGGTTATCATGACCGCCCATACCACCATCGATCAGGCTGAAGAGCTGATGTTGCTCGGCGCGGTGGATTTTCTGCCCAAACCGTTTCGCGCCGAACAGTTGCGCAAGGTTTGCGACATAGCCATTCAGCGCGATGACTTTTTAGTCAGCAATGCACAATTTGCGGCGCGGGTTCGCTCCCTTGAAGCGCGCGAGCTTGCGTACCGTAATCTGTATGAAAGCCATCACCAGCTGCTGGACGACCTGCAATCGGTGGTGATGGAGCTGGATAAAGATTTCAAGATTTGTTTCCTGAACCGCGCCTGGGAAAACATGATGGGATTTTCCATCGAAGAATCTCTCGGCTCGTCGCTGGATATGTTTATTGCCCCGGAAGATGCAACCCACTTCACGCTGTTTAAAGAAAAAATCAGCCTGGCGTTATTGCAGAAGAAACCCTGCCCCGAAACGGAATTGTGTTTTACCGACCGGAAGAATCAGAAAATCTGGGCCCACTTGAAACCCAGTCGCTCAACGCGCACCGAAGATTCCTCAACCTTGACGGTGTGTATCGACAACGTCACCGAGCGGCGCGAAACCCAGGAGCAACTCAAGTACCTCGCGATGCACGATTCTCTGACCGGTTTGTATAACCGGCATTTCTTTGAATCCACACTGGAACAGCTGGCGGCCGATGCGCTGCGCAACAATCGTCACCATGGCCTGATTTATATCGACCTTGATCACTTTAAAGTCATCAACGATACCTTCGGGCACCAGAAGGGCGACGATGTACTGCGTGAGATGTCGATGCTGCTCGCCCGCCGTGTTCACAAACCGGATTTGCTCTGTCGTCTGGGGGGCGATGAATTTGCAGTATTGCTGCATGATATTTCCGGTGAAGAAGCGCAACAATTTGCACGAGAAATTCAACATATCATCGGTGATTTTGGCTTTCAGTTGCAGGGCCAGCGGATGAATCTGGGTTGCAGTATCGGCCTGACGCTGATCGATGGCAGCACCGCCAACTCTGAAGAATATCTGATGCGCGCTGATATCGCGTTATACGTCGCTAAAGGTCGTGGGCGCAACCTGATTCACCAGTATCACCCAGAGGACAACGAGAGTGATGAACTGAGGCGTTGTATTAACGTCTCGCAAAAAATCCGGCGCGCCATTGCAGAGGATCGCATGGTGCTGTATTTCCAGCCCATCTTTGATGTCAAGCAAGGCGGGATTTCCTATTACGAAGCATTAATTCGCATGCGCGAACCTGATGGTCGCATTGTTCCGCCAGGGGAATTCATTCCCGCCCTGGAAACCTCAGGCGAGATGCACATGCTGGACCGTTGGATTATCAAACTTGCCACCAGAATGTTGAAGGAATATCCGCAACTTAATCGCATAGCCATTAATCTTTCGGCTCAGGCCTTTAAAGATGAAAGCCTCGTTCCGTCGATTCTCGATTGTTTGCGCGAAACGGATGTCGACCCGGCCCGGATTACGTTTGAATTGACGGAGAGCGACAGTCTGTTCAACCTTCACATCACGCAAAGGGTGATTGCGGACCTGCACGCATTGGGCTGCAGTTTTTCTGTGGACGATTTCGGTTCAGGTTTCAGCAGCTTCGCCTACCTGCGGGATTTACCAGCGGACTATATAAAACTGGATGGTTCTTTTATTCAGAACCTGCATCGCAATCGGGTCGATCAAACGCTGGTGCGCTCCATCATTCAGGTGGTCCAGGCGCTGGGCAAAAAAGCGGTAGCGGAATACGTGGAGAATCAGGAAATTCTGGATATTCTGCGGGAGATGGGCATCGATTTTGCGCAGGGATTTCATCTGGGCTATCCCTTGCCGATCGAAAAGCTGTTTGCTGAAGGCGCTCCGGGGCATGCTCCGACAGCACCCCCGAGCGACGCAAATTGACGGTCAGGGCTCAGACCTTGTCCGCCTCTGGCACCGCACGTGGTGCCGGTCCTTGATAATCAATATCGGTGCAGCGTAAGGGCAAAAAGGTATCTGGCGGCCGATGATAGGTATCGAGATAACAGGCCGTCACCCCACTGGCCACCATGCCGGCAAACATCTGATAAACCTCCGCGGCGGTAAAACCCTGGTCGGATAAAAATGCGGACATGTAACCGTTGATGTTCATCCCCTCATCAAAGCGGCGCAGCAGGACCTGTTCAATCTCATAGGCGAGCGCGAGATGTGGCCCCACCGAGAACCCCAGCTTTTTACTGAATTTTTCCATCGCTTCCAGCCGCTCATCGCCCTTGGCGATAGGGCGAATGTAACCCACGATATAAGGCTTGCCGCGATTTGCTGCCGTGATGGTTTCGACGATGTCATCTGCTGAAGCGCCTACTTGATGTTGGCGGAATGCATCCTGAATAAACTCCACGCCAGCGAGCAGCGTATAGGGGCCGTAAGAGCGAGAATCGGCGGCCAGGGAGCCGATGGTGGTGGCAGCTACCACGGAAGTGCGCGCGGCACCTGCCAGTGCGCCGATCTGATTGCACCAGATGCGTGGGTCCGGCCAGCTCAGACAGCCGTAGATTCCTTCAATCCAGTCCGCTAACGGTTTTTCAATTAATTTACCGGTGGCATTCAATACCAGAATCTGGAAATACGATTTTTCACCGACCAGTTCATCCAGCATGGAATAGCCGTGACTAAATACGCCTTTGCCGGGAAACCAGCCGCCGGTTCGGCTGAAAATTTTGCCCCGTTTTTGTTCCAATGAATCAACGTAGGCGGCATTGCTGTGGGTGATGTGGGTTCTATGATTCGATGACATAGTTTTCGTCGCTCACAAAAGGCATGGCAGTGATAGGTTTGTTGGCCAGCTCAAGCCCGTGTGCCACCAGGCCCGGCGCGCCAAGCAATTGATAAAGACAGCCACCTGCTCGCGGATGAAAACCCAGATCGGCAAACACTGCGGCGGCAATACCTGTCGTGCGCCAGCCCTGGCCGTGCGGTTCAAGTGCCTCAGCTACCTGATTGCCCCAGTGCAGCGTCGCTCCCGCCCCCGGCAGGGCGAGAAGTTGTTGCGCTATTCTTTTGGCCATAAGATCGACACCGCCAAAGTGTTCGCCAAAACCGGTAGCGTGATTGTCGAGGGAGTGCTGCCGAAGAATAGCGCGGGCCAGCGACGCGGGATCTTCGTGTTGGTTTTTGCGGAGAAAACGCATCGCATT
>CAYUVQ010000042.1:0-1405 GCA_964448175.1 uncultured Cellvibrionaceae bacterium
TGCTACGCCCAAACGATTTCTTCTTTTTCTCGTACTCGTAGTGGTATTCCGAATCGTTCACTGCAACTAAATTCGTATCGCGCTCGGCATGGAGCGATGCATCACCTTGTGCGGTGAGGGTGCTGCCGATCATGTTGATGTCTTGCCCGGCTTTCATACTCGCATCGCCACCGGCATTGAGTGTGGTTTGCACATGGGTGACGGTGCTGTTGATGCTGTCGTAGCGTTTGCGGTGGAATTCGCTGTGGGAGGAATCGGCCACGGCTTCAAGATTAATATCGCGTTTGGCGGTGAGATCGATATTGCCTTGCGCGGTCACGTCTGTGCCGAGCAGACTCACATCACGCCCGGCGTTCATGGTCATATCACCGCCCGCATTCAGGCTACTGCCGACGTGTTCAACGCGGCTGCTCTGGTTAACTTTTCCGTTGTAATCCTTGCCCACAAAGTGGCTTTCGTTCGCGGCGTTTTCGACACGAATATCGCGCGCGGCATTCAAGGTCATGTCGTTACCGCTGCGCAGGTTGCTCGCCGTAAGTAACACATCGCGACCGGAATCCAATGTCATATCGCCACCGGCATTAATGCGCGGCGCGGTGCCGACGGTGACGCGGGTGGTGTGGCCGTAGGGATTGTCGGTGGTGATAGCGGCGCGGTTGCTGATGTCGCCTTCGCGGGTAATCAGGGAGAGATTGCGGCCCGATTCAATACTGCCGACGCGCTCGCCGGTTTTCTCTGTCACGACGGTGTTGATGATGTCGCGTTGCGCAATCGCCACCAGATCGCGGTGCGCGCTTAATGATCCGCTGTTGATGAGGCTGCCGGTGTCGGATTTTAATAACAGATCGCCGCCATTAATGCGGCTGTCATTGTTGATATCGCCGCGCGAAATCAGTTGCACGGTGCCGGCGCGGCCCGAGGCGATGTTGCCGCTGTTACCCACCTTGTCGCGGGTGTTGGTGATGCTGCCCGCTTCCAGCAACACAAAATTATCGGCGCTGATGGTGCCGGTATTTTGCAGCGCTTGCTGGGTGCGCAGGGTTAGATCGTGCTGGCCAATCAGTCGCCCGGTGTTGGTCACGCCGCTGTCCGCCGAGAGCGACACATTCTGGCCGGTCATCAACGCGCCTTTGTTATCCAGGTCACCGGCACGTGCGGCGCTGGCGTAGTACACCGGCGCGAGCACTTTTTCACCGTTCACGTCCTGCTCAACCAGCCACACAATGTCGTGGGTGAGTTGTGCTACTTGTTCCGCACTTAACGCGATACCGATGCTGAGTTCCAGTGCTTCATTCGCGGCGATGGCGTTGTCCATTAAATAGGTAAATTGTGCTGCGTCGCTGGTAAAAGCGAGGCCGGTGTTTTGATCGGTGAGGTAACGTTGGCCGAATAAATTAAACAAACC
>CAYUVQ010000042.1:1505-26759 GCA_964448175.1 uncultured Cellvibrionaceae bacterium
GTGTTACTGACTCACTGCCATCCAATTTGCGGTGCAGGTTTACGTTTTCTAAAGTACCGGTGAAAGTGCCGGTCAGGTTGCCGCCGGCCTGGATGGTGGAGGCGACGGTGGTGAAGCTGTCGAACCAGATTTGGTCGGGCACGTAAAAACCGACATGTTGCGTATAAGGAGTCGGCCAGCTAGTCGGAGCCCCCCCATTACCTTTTGAATACTTATCAAAATTGTAAGGATGATCAGCCCAACTGGAGCCAACCTCACCAGTACCATAGACGGAATCTTTTACCTGGAACCAAGTGTCTAGAATGGAACGTTCGTCGACCATGTTGATAACCATATCGGTCTGCACATATAAACCACCTGCAAAAATATCCAGATAGCTATCAGGCAAGTAGCCCGATTGATTTGGCGAATTTACATCGATCACTGCATACAAAATTCCATCGCCATAATCTTCTGGATTTTCATACCAAGTACGACGCATAAAACAATAACCATTGTCGTAACACTCTACAGCAGTCGCACCTAATGCCGTGTAGTGCTCCAGTGGCGAGTCATAACCATACAAATGTGCTTCATTAACCAATGATCCACCTTCCATAGTTAAATCACCATCCGCTGCAATCATGCTGATGGTATTGCGAATCAGATTTGCATTCAGTGTCATATTGCCGCCAGCGAGAATGGAGGCAACACCAGCATCGGTCAGCATATTGCCGTAATCATCGACCGTATATTCAGCGCGGCGGTTATCAAGCAGGTTGGTGTAAATACCGACATCACCGCTGTAGGATTCAATGGTGCCGGACGCATTCAATACTTGCGTGTTTCTGGCCAAGTTAACGTTACGTGCAATCGTGATGTTATTCAGCGCAAAAATATTAGCCTGCGTGTAATTATTAACTTGTCCAGCGACATACAAATTCAGATCGTTTGCCGCGAACAACAAGCTGCGGTTATTCAAGTTGCCGCCGATTGTTGCGGTGAGGTTATTACCTGCTGCAATGGCGCCGCTGTTGTTATTGAGTGTTTGTGCAATAAGGCCGAGGTTCTGGCCAGACGATAATCGCCCGGCGTTGGTCACGGTGCCGGTGAAATTTAAATCCAGTAAATTGCCGGCGCTGATGATGGCATTCGCTTGGTTGGTGAGGTTAATACCGCTCAAGCCCAGGTTGCCCAAGGTGGATAAGGTTCCCTGATTGGTGATGCTGCCGTTGGTGTTCAGGGTGAGATCGCCGCTGGTGATTAATTGGTTGCCCACGCCATTCACCAAATTGCCCTGGGTGTTAATCACCAGCGAACCGGCGGCATTGAATAATCCACCGTTTAACGTAAAGCTGGGCAAGTTCAGTGTCAGGATTTGTTGGGATTGAATGCGGCCGCCAGTGTTGGCGAGTGTGTCGGTGTCAATGGTGACATTACCTTCGCTGAACATATCACCATTATTGTTGGTGAGGCTGTCGGCAGTGACTTCCAGACTGTTGGTGCCGCTGGCGTAAATGGTTCCACCCGTGTTGTTGATGGTGCTTCCGTCGAGCGTGATGTGCGGTGCATTAATATTGCCGACAACACCGTTGAACACATTGTTGAGCAGTTGGGTGAAGTTATTTATTAGCAGACTATCTTCGCCCACCAGGTTGCCACCGCTGTTATCGATGGTGGTCGCACTAACCGTTAATTCGCCGTCGCCGACGTGGGCAATCGTACCGGCGCGATTGTCAATCTGATTACCCGCGCTGACGGTGCTGTTGCCGGTTATCGCCATCTCGCCGGTTTGATTGTTGATCGTGCCACTGGCATTGACGGTGGAGTTGCCGCCGTTACTGATAATGCTTGCTGCATTACTGTTAACGAGATTGCCCGCAGCAACGTTGATATTGATTGCCTGTTTCGCACCGATCTGGCTGGCGTTATTGGTAATGCCGGTTTGCGCGTTTAGTGTCAATGTATTTTCTGCAATCAGTGCAGCGGTGTTGCTGTTGGCAAGGCTGTTCACTTGTACATCCAGTGAACCCAGGCTGACGATTTTCCCTGCGTTATTGGTTAGCGCGCCGCTGGTGTCTATGCGCAATACGCCCAGGCCCGCGTGCGTAATGGCCTTGGTATTGTTGATGCTTTGCGCGTTGATCGTCGCATTAAGCGCATTGGTTTGAATAATGCCGCTGTTGGTCAGGGTGCCGGTGGTGTAGATCGATAAACTGTCTGCGGTACTTCCCAATGCAGACAAAATTCCGCGCTCGCTGCCGCTGGATTGTTGGTTGGTAATTTGTGCTAATTGCAACGCGAGCGTATTGGCTTCAATGATGCCATCCGTGTTGTTCAGGTTGCCGCCGTTAAGGGTGATTGCTGCCTCGGCATAGATATCGCCTTGCGTGTTATTGATGGCCGCACTATCCAGCGCAACCCTTGCCACGCTTTCCAGCAAACCGTTTTGGTTATTGATTGCGTCATCGGCATTAATCCGTAACACGCCATTACCCGCGTGAGTGATGCGACCGTTTTGATTAATTAACTCGCCGGTCGTAAACAATATATTCTGTGCATTGGTTTCAATAATGCCGCCGGTGTTGTTCAAGGAATTGATCACGGTCCAGGTGATGTTGTCGCTACCGGCGCTGACAACATAGCCGCCCGCATTGGTAAAGTTATTTGCTTGCAGATTAATGGCGGCACTGGAATCGAGCGTGCCCTGATTATTGTTAAAGGTGTTTTGGGTATTGATGTCGAGCGTATCAACTGAGGCGATTACACCACCGTTGTTGATGACATCGCCAGCAGTGAGACTAATCTGCCCACTGGATTCTAGAATGTTGCGGTTAATTAAATCGGCCAGCACGTCGAGGCGAAGTACGCCAATGCCTACGTGATTAATTGTGTTGCTGTTGGTTAATTGCCCGGCGGCGATATAGGCAGATTCGGCACGGGTTTGAATCACGCCGGCATTAGCAAGATGACCAGCAACGTCCAGCCAAAGATCGTCCGCATCAATGCCTAACGCGGTTATTAATCCCACCATACCCTTGGTGGTGCCGAGGCTGTTAGTCAGGTCGCCGCTGAGTTCTACACGCAGGCGATCTGCATCAATAGTGCCGCCGCTGTTGTCGAGTGAATGGCCGGCGATTCGAATCTGTTGCGCGGCGATAGTGGCTTCGCGGTTGTCGATGGTGTCGGCATTAATAGCGAGTTCGTTATTGCTGGTGATGCTGGCGCTGTTGGTGAAGTCCGGCGCATTAAATTCCAACTGGCCGGCACCCGCGTGTTTGATCGCGGCAGCGTTGGTGTTTTGCAGTTGACTGGCGGTGATAGAAAAATTATTGGCATTGGTTTGAATAACGCCGCCGTTATTGGTGAGCGAGCCACTCAGGTTGATGGCGCCATCCGTAGTCCCGGCAGCCGTGATATAACCGGTGTTAGTTAATGTCGTACCCGACAGATTCAGTGCACCCGCTGCATCCAGATCACCGCTGTTCGTTAGCGCTTGTATGAACTC
Organism: uncultured Cellvibrionaceae bacterium; assembly: GCA_964448175.1. Classification (GTDB taxonomy): domain Bacteria; phylum Pseudomonadota; class Gammaproteobacteria; order Pseudomonadales; family Cellvibrionaceae; genus Cellvibrio. The sequence goes on from CAYUVQ010000042.1 coordinate 4,993, forward strand.
GATATTCAGATTTCCAGCGGCTGTGATGATGCCGGTGTTATTCATGTTGCCGGCTATTAATGTTTGCGTGCCGTTGCTGTCGATACGTTGCTGGTTAATCAAATCATTTTGTACGTCGAGGCGCAGCACACCGAAACCGGCGTGTAATATGCGCCCGGTATTGGTGAGATTACCCAGGGTCAGGGTGGCACTGTCGGCATTGGTCTGCAGCGTGCCGCTGTTACTCAATGTACCGTCAAGATTGATGATTAAACCATTCGCTGCGGTGCCTAACGCGCTGATGCTGGCGGTGGCTGCGTCGGAAATATTATCCAGATCGCCCGTTAATTGAATGCGCAGTTGATCGGCATCAATCGTGCCGTCGCGGTTCACCAGATTTGTACCCGACATATCAATAGTGGCAGCGCTGATATTGCCTGCCAGGTTATTCGTCTGCTGCGCGGTGAGAGCAATTTGATTGTTACTGACAAGGGAGCCGTTGATGTTGTCGAGCGTCGTTGCGGTGATATCGAGCTGATCAGCACCCGCGTGCAAAACTTTTCCGTTGTTGTTGAGCAGCTGAGCGGCTGAAATAGCTAACTGATTGGCGTTAGCCTGAATAATGCCGCTGCTGTTGTCCAAGGTGTCGGTAATATCGATGCGACTGTTGGACGTTCCTGCGGCGGTGATGGAACCATTACGGTTGGTGAGATTATTTGCGGACAACTGGATAGCGGAGCCGCTGTCAATGATGCTGCTGTTAGTGATGCTGGTTGCCGTAATATCCAAGCTGCCGCTGGTGGCAATCAGGTTATTGTTTGTCAGTGTTGCAGTGGTCGCGTGCAGGTTGCCATTGCTTTCCAGCGCACCATCGTTCAACCAGTTTTGTTGCACATCCAAGCGCAACACACCAGCGCCTGCGTGGAGCACCTGGCCATTGTTGATAAAGCTTCCGGCATTAATAGAAGCCTGCCGGGCATTGGTGCCGATATAGCCACTGTTATTCAGTAAACCCGCCACGGTTAATGCCAATGCATCATCAATTAGTGCTTGTGCAATCAGTTGGCCGGCGGTGTTATTCAAATCCCTGGTCAAATTGATCGCGAGCTGATCGGCATCAATAACACCCTCGCTGTTATCAAGTTGATCACCATTGAGGCTAATTAACTGAGCGCCCAGATTACCGGATTGATTATTAAAATCGCGAACGTCTGCAACCAGCGCTTGGTTACTGGCAATTTGTCCATCGCGGTTAGTCAAACGCGCGGAATTAATCGCAAGCGCATCGCTGCCTGCATGCAAGAGGCGACCTGCTGAGTTGTCCAGCTCACCTGCAACAATAGAAAGCGTCGCCGCATTGGCTTGCAATGTGCCGCCGGTATTGTCAAATGTCTCGGTAATGTTGAGACTGCTGTCCGCTGTACCGCTTGCCAGAATAAGACCATCGCGGTTATCCAGATCAGTTGCATTTATCAGGACGTTATCAAGGCTGTCCAACGTACCGGCGCGGTTATCCAAGGTATTGGTAGCGTTTATTTCGAGGCGGCCGGTGGTTGCAATAAGATGTTGATTGCGGACGCTGCCCGCACGCAGCACCAGTGCGCCATTACTTTGTATACGGTTTTCGTTTACCAGCGCTTGCTGCACATCCAGCCGCAACACGCCATTACCTGCATGAACAACGCGACCAGTGTTATTGAAATGCTGTGCGGTGATCTGCGCTGAATCAGCATTCGTGCCGAGGGTGCCTTCATTACGCAGCAATCCGTCGATGGTTAACAGAAGCCCGTTATCAACAAGGCTTTGTGCTGCCAGGTAAGCGTTATTATCATTTAATAAATTGCCCGCGAGATTAATATTGATGGTATCGCCATCAATGATGCCATCCCGGTTATCCAGGTTTTCGCCATCCACGGTAATATTGACAGCGGACAAGGTACCGGCGTGATTGCTGATGTTTGCATCGTTAATTGTCAGGCTGGCGTTACTGATGATTTCACCGGCGTTATTGGTCAGCTCTGCAGCGGTAATCTGCGCACGGGTTGCACCGGCGTGCAGGATTTTCCCTTGAGTATTATCCAGTGTTGCTGTGGAGATATTGAGATTGTCAGCGTTGGTTTGAATGATGCCGGTAGTGTTGTCCAGCGTAACAGCCTCGACACTCATCGCGTCGCGGCCCGAGCCAAGCAGAATACCTTGCTGGTTATCCAGGCGGTTCGCGGTGAGTTGCACGGCGGCAGCGCTTTCTATCTGCCCACTGCGGTTATTCACATTCCCCAACGCACTGACAAACAAATCATCGAGGCTGCTGATAACGCCGGTGGTGTTATCCAGCTGGGTCGCCGTCAGCGCCAGCACACCGTTTCCGTAGAGTTTGCCACCGATATTAGTAAAGATGTCGGTCGTTAATTCAAAACGACCGGTGCCAAGATGTTGAATGCGGCCTTGGGTATTATTCAGGTCAGCAAGTGTCAGTTGATTGTTGGCTGCCGCCGATTGGATTAAACCGCCGGTGTTATCCAGTTCACCGGCGACGGTTAATGAGAGGCTGTTGTCCTGATTGCCAGTAGCAAGCAGTTGCCCCGCATTATTGTCACTGTCGATGCGATTACTGAGATTACCACTCACGGCCAGGGTCAACTGGCCTGCCTCCAGCGTACCGCCATCATTATTGATGTTCGCTGCGCTCACGTTCAGCGTTTGCGTGTAAATATCGCCACGCTGGTTATCCAGCTGATCAGCATCGATGGCAATCTGACTGTGGCCGATGATCTTTCCAAACTGGTTCGCCAATATATCAGTGGCTGTTATGGATAAATTATTTTTAGCAAATATTTCACCGCGCTCATTGTTCAATGTCTGGCTGACTACCGTCATGAGCGCATCGCTGACAAGCTGGCCACGCAGATTGGTGATGCTGTGGGCAATCGCCAGCTCCAATCGGTCCTTGCCGTACAGGATTCCATCGTCATTAAACAGATTGTCTGCCGCAACAAACAAACTGCCGTCACTGCCAAACTGGCCACCGCGATTATCAAAGTCGCCAGTAATATTTAATTCAAAAACCCCAGTGCCACTGTGAAACAGGTAACCGCCGCGATTATCCAAACCACCCAGGTTTAATACGAGGTCTGCCTCTTCACGAATATAAAATCCGTTCTGGTTATCGAAGGTGCCCTGCAGGTTCAGCGAAGAATCCGATGAATTGATACTGCCTCCTGCGTTGGTCAAGGTACCCTCGCCTTCAATCAGCACCCCACCACCGGCACTGATATTGCCGACCGCGTTATTTAACTCCTGCGCAATGGCGACATGAACATCCGCACCGGCAGAGAGTAAACCGGCGGTGTTATTAAACTGACCAAAGTGGCCGGTGAGATTTTGTGAGCCGGAAAAAAGCGCACCGTAGCTGTTATCAAAATATTCTGATGCTGTAACGGTAAGATCCTGCCCTGCCGCAATGATGGCGTTCTGGTTGGCAACCGTTGCGGCACGCAGCAATAAATTTTTATCGGCCTGAATTAGAGCATCAGGAAGGTTCTGTAAATGGTTGACCACAAGATTAGCGGCGCCGGTGGACAACACATCGCCGCTGTTGATCCAACTGTTTTGCGCGATGGCGAGCAACAAGCCATCTTTTAAGTAATTACCGTTGTTATCAAAACCGGTGAGCAATTGTGCGCTGGTTTCTATATCGGTTGCGCGTAGATCGATCTCGCTGGTACCTGCAACAACGTCACCAGAAAGTCGCAGGGTTTTCCCGGCAACAGCATCTATGATGTTAGCGTGGAGATTACCCTGCAAGGAGACGTCGCCATTAAAACTCGAAATAGCAATCCGCTCTTTCGCTGTTGCTTTGTTGACGACAATATTGCCATCTGCTGTCAATACCATATCGCCGGTCGCAGCTGCCATATCGCCGGCAGCACGCACACCTACGCCACTTTCCGTTCCCATCATGGTAATCGCGTTAACGTACATCCCGCCCAGTGCCGCGACGTCCAGCGCGAATTCCGGTGCATCACCGGCATCATCAACAAGTGCGGTCGGGCGGCCTGTTGCGTAATCCACGCGGTTTTTACCCAGCGCCATGGTGACTTTTTGTGCGTGTAACTGAGCGTTGATTTGTGCGGAGCGCGCGATGATGTCCAGGTGCTGTACGTTACTGGCATTAAGGCCCAGGCCCTGCACAATAAAATTACCGCTATCTACATTGATCGAGCGCAACTGGCCGTTATGCAACTCCGGCTTACCGGCCGCGAGGGTCACCCGGGGAATATTGATAAAACCACACCCGTCACAGGTGATGCCGTAGGGGTTAGCGAGAACATAATCGGCCGCCTGACCGGCGATTTCCGTGTATCCCAATAGTTGCGAACGATTTGCACCGGTCACTTCATTCAGGATCAGGCGCGCGCTGGCATCGCCCAGATTGGCATTACCGGCTATGTGGCCACCTAGTTGGGTATTGGTAATCGTGCGGCTGTTATTCAGAATCACACCGTCTTTATTCACGTTGAATTCTGAAAATAAATTATGGGACACGCCTTTGTCATTGGGCCGCGCGATATTGACGATATCCACACCGTTAGCGGAGCGATCCAGCGATGGCCGCTGGCTGACCGATACGGCTTTATCAACTGAAATCGTTTGTGCTGTACTGACCAGAGGTTGAAAAGTTAACAATCCTGCGCAGCAATAGGCGGTCAAACGTTGCCACAGTTTTTTTGTCTCACGTCCCATGTTATCCATCTCTTTGCTTGTCTTTTTACGTGTTGCTGAATGTGTTGTTCCCGGCTGTTTACAGCGGGCTGAAAATTGCAGATTTCGGTTCATGGTTTATCACCAGCTTTTGGAGAAAGTCAGTGAAAAATCAATAATGTTTTCATCCGGTGTCAGGTAGTCGGGGTGATCGATAGGCTCGGCGTAATTAATTTGTGCTGATACATTCGCGCCTGATAAGCGCAAGCCAATCGTCCATCCGGTAAGGGTTTCGTTGGTTAATCCGTTGTCAATAATGCCGGTGTCTATACCGAGATACGGCTCTGTCCGAAAACGTGGCGCACGTGGGAAAGGATACGCTGGCAGAGAAATTTCATTGCGCCAGTAAATACCGGCATCGCCGGATAGACTGTCTTCTTTAAAGCCGCGCACGGTGTATTGGCTGCCGATGGAGAATGATTCGCTGGAAAATAACAGGTCATCGCTGTACTGCCCGTGCAATTCCGTTCGCCATTGCCACACATTGCCCAGCGCCTGTACCGCGCCGAGCAAGGTCACATCCAGCGAATATTTTTCAAAGTCTTCTGGTGGTGAATCCGGTGCTTGCTGCGCCGCTTCACTGTGAAATTCCGATTTCAATCCACGGGTGTAACCCAATGACGTAATCAGCGTAATGTTGTGGGGCAGGTACATTTCACGACTAACGTCCACCCCCATGACGGTGTCGTCACGGCTGCTGGTTAACAGCAACACATCATCGATATAGTTTTCGCTGGTTTGATTTTTTATATGCAGGGACGCAATGGTTTTACTGGTCTGGTTTCGCATCAGCAGACGATCAACAGAGAACTGCAGCACCTCATTAGTGCCACGTGTTTCGAACGTCGTGGCGCTACCGGTGACCAGGTTGGCATATTCAAACTGGCTGGCATCCAGTGCGAAATTCCAGAAGCCGAAGGGCAATGAATAATGCAGAGATGTGCTCTCACTTTTCTTGCCGGCGCCTTCATTACGTGCGTTGGTTGAATGGCTCAAATAAATAAAATCATTAATGCCGAGAGGGTTATCCCAGCCGCCGCCCGCACTGACTTTATAAATGCCGGTGGATTCCTGGCCGCTGTTGTTGTAGCCAAGATTGATACTGACAGGTTCGGCTTTCCGATAACGGATCACCACTTCGCTGGCACCCAGCTCCGAGCCGGGAACAAATTGAATCGTGGCATTCGCCGAGCGCAGCCGATTGAGCTGATCGAGACCTTGCTCAATCTCGCGCAGGTTGAGTGGTTTGCCAATAAGCCCTGGGAACGCTGTAGCCAATAAGCGTTGCGGGCCGCCTTCCAGGCGAATAGCTTCGATATAACCTTCCACTACGCTGATGCGGAGCTCGCCGCTGCTGAGATTCTGCTGGGGAATATAGGCCCGACTGGTGACGTAACCGGCATCGATGTAGCCCTGAGTGATGCGGCTGACAATATTATTGATCTGTGCGGTACCGATACACTGGCCCAGTTGATCTGCATAGGTTTTACGCAGAGTTGTTTCTGATAACAGGCTCGCGCCGTCAAGAATGACGTTGTTGATGGTAAAACACGTCCCATCATCCGTCTCAACCTGCTGCGCCGGTGCCTGCTCACTCAGCAGCTGCGTGTGGGTGCGCTGGGATTCCTGGAGCCGGCGACGCTCATCGGTGCGACGTTGTTCCTCTAACTCTATCGCGCGCCGGATTTCATTCAGGGCTTCCTGATTGGTTTGAGCTTGAGCGGGAGAGATAGAATTCAGGGCGATAGCAAGAAAAACAAAAATAGCAAAGCATTGGGCAAACAAGCGTACCTGCATGGGTCAAGTCCCTGGTGAAGCGTCATGTGGAGAATCGGTAAGGCCGAAAAGGATGCCAGTGTAATGGCGCAAAAATGTTCAAACAATAACCCGTCACAGGGCAATTTGTGACGCACACCACAAAAAGACGAAAGGTTATTAAAGTGGGGGAAAGCCTAAGGAATGGTTGTTATGGTTTAGTGTCGCGGGCTGGTTTTGTCGGATTACGCTGGGGCTAATCCGACCTACAGAAGTGATGTGTTCGGGGCTGGTTTTGTCGGATTACGCTTAGGCTAATTCGACCTACAGAAGTGATGTGTTCGGGGCTGGTTTTGTCGGATTACGCTTAGGCTAATTCGACCTACGGGAGGATGTGCTGGCTGGCGTTGGTGTCGGATTACGCTGCGCTAATCCGACCTACGGTATCTTCCGGCTTGCGAGATACCCTGTAGGTCGGATTAGCCGGGAGCTTCGCGAGCGGCGTAATCCGACAACATGCTTTCCGTCCCGTCCCACCCGGCTTAACGCCGTGGCGCTGCTCCTCTAATTCCGCATGTCACCGCTGCGCTGTCGAGCGCTGAAAGGCGGCGATAACGGATTGAATTTCTTCAAAACCCGTTGGTTTGGTGAGGTGTTCTGCGAAGCCAGCGGCGGCGGTTTTTTCGCGGTCTTCCTTGCCGCCCCACCCGGTCAATGCAATCAAGTGAAGCCCTTGCAGCTCGGGGATTTGTTGTAAGATTTCTGCCAGCTGGTAACCGTCCATACCGGGTAAGCCGAGGTCGAGGAAGGCGATGTGGGGCAGGAAGTTGCGTGCTTTGGTGATGGCTTCGTTGCCTTCGTGGGCGATGAGCGTCTTGTGCCCGATTAACGACAGCAGCGACGCCAGGGATTGCGCCGCATCGGTATTGTCGTCTACCAAAAGTATCCGCAACGGACCAGGCGCAGCTACGGTGTATTCGTTTGCCGTTTCCCTTACCAGGTCTGTCTGGCGGGCTTGTGCCAGAGGCAGACGCACCAGAAATGTGCTGCCCATCCCCGGCCCGGCACTTTGGGCAGTTACCTGACCGCCGTGCAATTCAATAATCTGCCGCACCAGCGACAACCCGATCCCCAGACCGCCATGGGATTGCGTAAGGCTGCGCCCCACTTGGGAAAACATCTCAAATACGGAGGCAATCGCGGTCTCACTTAAGCCAATTCCATTGTCTTTAACGGCTATAAATAAATCCAATCCGTCGTCCCACGATGACAAACGGATGTCGCCACCGGGAGGCGTATATTTGGCAGCGTTGTTTAATAAGTTACTCAGCACCTGCGCCAATCGCGCGGCATCGGCGTTAAGCAAAATCGCCTCGTTGTGAATTTCCATGGTGAATGTGTGATTGCAGGCTTCAATTAGCGGCGTGCTGGTTTCCACGGCGCTGAGCACGATTCCACCAAGGCTGAGGCATTCTGTTTTTAGCTCAATCTTGCCACTGTTGATGCGCGCAATATCGAGCAGATCATCCACCAGACGCACCATCTGATTGAGCTGACGCTCCATCATGTTGCGCACTTGAGCGATGGTCTGTGGATTATCGTCGGAGAGTTTCAATAGCTGTACGCCGTTCTTTAACGGTGCGAGCGGATTACGCAGCTCGTGAGCCAGGGTTGCCAGGAATTCTGATTTGCGCCGGTTGGATTCCATGAGGTGATTGGCGTGATTGCGCAAGGCTTCTTCAGCGAGTTTGCGTGCGGTGATATCCGAAAAAATCAATGAAACACGGTTGCTTTCACGACCACCCTGCCGGCTGGCGTAGACATCAAAGATCCGCCCCATGGATTGCGAATGCATCTGAAAACGCAAGGGTGCGCCGGTTTGTGCAACGCTGGCGTAGGTTTCAATCCAGGTTTTTTCCAGATCCGGCATAAGTGCCCGCGCGGTTTTGCCCACGGGATCGACCAGCCCGGTCTGCTTCTCAAACGCCTGGTTCACTTCGATAAAACGGTAGTCGTGCGGCTGATGATTCTTATCGTAGAGAATTTCCAGCAGGCAAAAACCTTCGTCCATCAATTCAATCAGGGTGCTATAGCGCTGGTTGCTCAGTTCCAGCTCGCTTTCCGCCTGAGCCTGGCTGGTAATATCCACCAGCACGCCGGGAAACGACACTGCCAGACCGTCACTGTCATACTGGGCACGCCCCCGCGCGATCACGGTCCGGTAATTCCCATCGTTCATACGCACCCGATAGCGGGCTTCGAACAGACTCCCTTCAGCAATGGCCTTTCTGCTTAACGCTTTTACGCGGTCAATGTCGTCGGGATGGATCGAAGCGTAATATTCACCCAGCGTGGCGTTTTCGGCTTTTTCGGTGGGGATGGAAAACAACTGCACCAGATTGCGGTCGGCAAGGATCTGGTTGGTCTCCGCGTCCCAGGTCCAAGTGGCTACTTCGGCGGCCGTGAGCATGGATTCAAGACGGGTCCGCATATCACTGAATGCGGCATCAAGGCGACGGCGCTCAGTGATGTCGATCCCCACCACTGCAATAAAGATGCAGTGCCCGTGATCGTCGGTGACCGGTGTAATGGTGAGATCAATGTAGCGCTCGCTCTCCGGCTCCAGCGCATATTTCAGCTCACGTTTGAAGCGGTTACCGGCGGCTGCGGTAAGGATCGCCTGCTTCACCACCTCCATGATCGAGGGTAAATGGTTCCACATTCCCCAGTCCCAGAACTTCTTGCCGATAATGTCACGATGGGTCAAGGCGGTTGCCTGCAGGCTGTAGCGATTGGTCTCAATGACCGTACCATCCAGCGTCGTCAGCCATGCGAACTGCGAGCCTTGCTCGAAAAAGGCACGGAATTTGGCGTTCGCATTGGCCGCTACACGGGCCTCCATGGCACTGCGTTCCGCCACAGCTTCCCGCTTAAACGTGGTGATGTTTTTGAGACAAATCGTGAAACCGCCGCCGGCGCGAGGAAAGCTGTTGATCTCCACCCACAGGCTTTGCTGGACAAAATAAGCTGAAAATTTGGTCGCACTTTTGGTGGTGCCGGATTGCGGATTATCGAGCAAAGTGCCGCGCAGGTCGCGAAAGACCCGCCAGAAATTCTTGCGAATCATATGCTCGCAGGACAAAGCCGTCAGCTTTTCAACCGCCGGATTGGTGTAAGTGATAGTCCAGTTGGCATCCGTGACGACTACCCCTTCGCTGATACTTTCAAGTACGAAATGGAGGGTATTATCTATGGCTTCCGGGGCAATGCGAAGGGCTTGATCATCCATTGGTTCGAGACATCATGGTCAGAAAAAAAGGCGCCAGCCAACCATGGCAAGCGGTTACGTGCGATAGCCTAGCAATGAATTGGATAAATCGCCATGTAACTGTTGGCAAAATGATCAGCGCCGCGGCACCGTAGGTCGAATTAGCCGAAGGCGTAATCCGACACCGCCGCCGTTCCGCTGGCGTCATAAGCTGGCCGATGAAAACAGCTGATCAAAGCAAGCGGTATCCCGTAGGTCGAATTAGCCTAAGCGTAATCCGACATGGATGGTCGATACCTTTGTGGCGTGTGGCGCAAAGCGCGGATTGGATGCATACCGGAAACCGCTGTCGCGCTGCAAAAGCGATGCGTGGGTGTGTCGGATTACGCCTTCGGCTAATTCGACCTACTTGGTGGTGCTTTGTGGCGGGGGCGTTGTCGGATTACGCCTGCGGCTAATTCGACCTACTTGGTGGTGTTTTGTGGCGACGGCGATGTGGGATCACGCTTGGCTAATCCGACCTGCTTGGTGTTTGATGCACCAGTGCCTGATCCATTTCGGCGGCTAGTTCGGCCAGCAGTTGGCTATAGGCTTGAGCCAGCGAGCGGGCGCCGGCGGTTACCGGTATCTGACGGATAAAATGGCGGCGCAGCAGGCTTGCGCGCGCCGAGACATCCACCAACTCCCAGGTTGCATTGATATAGGCCGTACCCTCAACGCGATGAAGGCTGTGTAACGTAACGCGCAGACTGAATTCCGGCTTCATATCGCGGCGCCACGGAAAATTAACGATGCCGCGACGTGGGTCGCGCGCCGTTAAATTCAAACCAATGACGCGCGGAATTCCCTCCCGCAATGGCTCCGCCCAATAATCATTGTCGGCAAGTACGAGGCTGCCGCTGTCCGCTTCATAAACCAAATGCAAACGATTCAGATATTCCGCTACCTCTATCGGGCCAATCCCGATCAGCGTCTCAACCTCCCCTGCTCCTTTCACCTGCTCCATGGGTGCAGCCGAGAGCAGATAAAGATTTTTGCGCGGTGAACTCTGGCACGCTGCGAGCAGGCTGCAGACAATCAACAGAATAATGGGATAACGTCTCACTTATTCTTCCTCCGTTATAACAGATCGTCCACGCAACAATGCTTCGGGTTGTTGTTCAAGGGTTTCGCTCAGACTGCGAAACGCGATGGATGAGCGGCTCATATCTTCCAGCGTCCGCTGCAACTGATTCAATAAGGGCGCATCCTCAGAAAAAACATGTTCAATGTTGGCCGCTGCCTGATCAAAACTCTGCATGCTTTTATTTAATTCTTCGAGGCTGCCGCGCAACGAGGTCATCATCTGCGGCGTTTGTGCATTCAGCTGTTTGATGAGCGCATTTAATTCTGTCAGGGTCGTATCCATTTTTTCACTCAGCCGCGCAATTTCTTTATCAGCATTTCCCGATGTTTTTTCCAACGAGTTTGCCAAGCGATTAAAACTGCTGAGGGTTTCGGCTACCTGCCCCTGCGCCACCATGTCACTGACCTGCTGCGCAAGATTGTTTACGTTGTGCACCAGCCCTTTTAAATCCAGCTCCTGAAATGTGCGCGAAATTTCTTCGAAGCTGGTCGCAATGGTGGGAATTTCCTGATATTCATCCTGAACCGCGTAGAGTCTTAATTCGCTGTCGGGGTAAAAATCCAATTCCACATACAGGAGCCCCGTTAAAAAGCTCTGGTAATTCAGCTGGGCACGTAAGCCAGTTTGAATAGCATCTTGCAGAAAATCTTCTTCTACATCGGCGCCTTCGCTATTGATGCGCTTCATGACCAGATCAGCAGTCACGGATGTGAATACGTTTTTATTATCACTCTCAAAATTGATACTGATGTCAACAATTTCTCCCAGCACCACGCCTTTCAATTTCACCGGCGCGCCCACCTGCAACCCTTGAACGGAGCCTTCAAAATACATTACCACGCGCTTTTTATCGGCAAAGAAACGTCCGCCGGAAAAAAACAATAAGGCAATAAATATCAGCAGAATAGCGCCCACAATAAATGCGCCGATGGCGAGGGAACGGTTTTTTTTACGGCTCATGAAGTTTCCTCTGTCTGGCTGTCCTTTTCTGTCTGGTTTTCCGCACGGTTAAGGAACTGGCGGACTTTGTCCTGCTTGCTATGTTGCGCAAGGTGTTTGGGATCGCCCGTGTCCAACATGGTTTTCGCTTGTGCATCCAGAAATACGCAGTTGGTGCCGATAGATAAAATACTGGGCAATTCGTGCGAAACGATGATGACGGTTGAATCCAGGGCCTGACAAACCTGCACGATCAATTGATCAAGCCGCAGCGAACTGATCGGGTCCAGGCCCGCTGATGGCTCATCAAAAAAAAGCAAATGTGGATCAAGGGCAATCGCGCGGGCCAGGCCAGCGCGTTTGTGCATCCCACCGCTGATTTCGGCGGGGTAAAAATCCTCAAAACCACCCAGCCCCACCAGCGCCAGTTTATAGGCGACGGCCTCGGCAATTTGTTTTTCGGATAAATCGGTATATAACTGCAGGGGCAGCGCTACGTTTTCCGCCAGTGTCATACTGGAAAAGAGCGCGCCGGTTTGAAAGGTAATGCCCCAGTTTTTTAACAATTCCAGCTGGGTATCTTCGTCGGAGCGATAAAAATTGGTGCCCTGATATAACACTTCACCCTGCGCCGGCTCGATCAGCCCGATCATGTGTTTGAGTAAAGTCGTTTTGCCACAGCCACTGCCGCCGATGATAAAAAAAATATCGTTTTTGCGAACGGTGAAATTCAGATGTTCCTGCACTACACGGCGACCATAACCGATGGTGAGATCACGCACTTCAATAAATGCTTCCGTCGCCATGGCTCAGATTCCCAGTTTGTCGTAGAGGATATTAAAGGCCGCATCCGCTACCACCAGATAGACAATTGCCTTTACCACGGCATTGGTTGCTGCCATACCCACCGCGTCGGAGTTGCGCCCACAATTCAGACCGGCCTGACAACCGGCAACCGCTATCAAAATACCAAAGACAATACTCTTGATGATGCCGGTTGAAATATCCAGCCAGTCCACCGCATCGCGCGTCTGGGAAATATATTGAATGACGCTGACATCCATACTGGTTGCAATGATGGCGCCGCCGATCATGCCGATAATATCCGCGTAGATGCACAGCAAAGGCATCACGAATACCAGTGCCAGCAGACGCGGCAGCACGAGAAATTCCATGCTCGAAATTCCCATGATGCGCAATGCATCAATTTCTTCATTCACCTGCATCGTGCCGAGCTGTGCGGCGTAGGCTGCTCCGGTGCGGCCAGCCATGATCACGGCGGTCATCAAGGCACCCATCTCACGCACCATGCCGATAGCAACGAGATCCGCCACATAAACCTGGGCACCCAGTTGACGCAATTGCACCGACCCGAGATAGGCGAGGATCATTCCCACCAGCACACTGATCAAGGTCACGATGGCAAGCGCGCGTGGACCGGCCTGATCAATAAAAAAGAAAATATCCACACGACGGGTTTTGGCCTGGCCACCGAACCATTTCCCCAGCGCGACACAGGCGTCGCCGACAAAGATGAGCGTATCGCGCAGCTCATGCCATTGCTTTTCAACACCTTTGCTCAACAAGGTGAACACACTGGCTGATTTTTCTGCAGCTTCCGCCTGATACACAGGCACGCCCATTGCGAGGTTCAGCAGCTGCTGTAAACCTTGGGGCACGCCGTCAGTATTAAATGAAATTTTTTGTTGCTCGCACCAGCGTGCAAGTTGCAGCAGGGCACTGGCGAGACTGGAATCCCAGACGTCAAGCTGATCGGTGATCACCTGCACATGGTGGCAATCGCCTGGAATGGCGGCTTGCAACGCGTCGCCATCCGGCGCGTCACCCAGCTGCCAGCGCCCGCCGAGATACAGCGCGCAATGGTCGCCTTGAATGTCGGTATGAAAGCTGGCGGCTGTCATTGCTATCCTTAAAAGTTTAAAGATAACGATTGAACTCAATTCGCCCAGCGGACGCAAGCCATCCGGAAGACTCTTTTATGCTTGTGTCATCTGGCGCACATTTCAATAATGACGGTGCTTATAGGGGATTGAACGGAGGTGAGTTATTTGCTGAGAGCATCAACTCCGAGTGTCGGATTACGCTGCGCTAATTCGACCTACAAAAAGAGGGCATCACGAAAATCATGCAGGTCGGGTTAGCGCTAATTCGACCTACAAAAGAGGGCATCACAAAATTCACGTAGGTCGGTTAGCGCTAATTCGACCTACAAAAAAGGACATCACAAAATTCATGTAGGTCGGGTTAGCGCAGCGTAACCCGACATATCGGCAAAAGATGCTACGGTTATTCTGCAAATACCAATACCGCAGCTCAGACATTCCTGCAAAGCCGCTCCAGGCATTCCGGTAAAAAGGTAGAGATTAATGTCGCTGCTCGGCGGCGTACTTGATAATCAGATGAGGTTCTGCTTTGAGATTGGCTACATAAGCCAGACCTGCGATTGAAAGCAAAATAAAGATGATGCGGAGGATGGTAGTGCGTACCTGCATTACGATTTCCCGGTTACACGTGGCGGACTTGATTCAAGGCACCGGCAGGCGCGATGCACGGCGGCCGGACGACTGGTAAACGAACGCCAGTCTAATGGGGGCTAAATGGTCAAACAATCATTAACCCCGCCCGAATACGTGACCCGCTTCACACAAAAAATAATCGATATACATTTTTCGAATAAGCATCATTTCCGCTCTATACGTTGAATTGCCAGAGCGCTTTAGGTACCTTGCGCGCTTGGATTTCCAACCCCTGTAAAACGAGGTTCAGGCCATATGGCGCAATATGTATACAGCATGCATCGGCTCGGCAAGATCGTGCCGCCCAAGCGTGAAATTCTGAAAGATATCTCCCTTTCCTTCTTCCCCGGCGCAAAGATCGGTGTGCTTGGTCTGAACGGCTCCGGTAAATCCACTTTATTGCGCATCATGGCCGGCGTGGATACGGATTTTAACGGTGAAGCCCGTCCCATGCCGGGCATTAAGGTCGGCTACCTGCCCCAGGAACCACAGCTCGATCCTGCCAAGGACGTGCGTGGCAATGTGGAAGATGGTGTGCGTGAAGCCGTGGATGCACTGGCAGAGCTGGATCAGATTTACGCCGCTTACGCCGAACCCGATGCGGACTTTGATGAGTTGGCCAAGAAGCAGGCCCGCTGTGAGGACATTATTCAGGCTTGGGACGCGCACAACCTGGACCACACACTGGAAGTCGCTGCCGATGCGCTGCGTCTGCCGCCGTGGGATGCGGATGTGACCAAGCTGTCTGGCGGTGAGCGTCGTCGTGTGGCGCTGTGCCGCCTGCTCCTGTCGCGCCCCGATATGTTGTTGCTCGACGAACCGACCAACCACCTGGACGCGGAATCGGTCTACTGGCTGGAGCAGTTCCTGCAGAACTTCTCCGGCACCGTGGTGGCGATCACTCACGACCGTTACTTCCTGGATAATGCGGCTGGCTGGATCCTGGAGCTGGACCGCGGTCACGGTATTCCTTACGAGGGCAACTACACCAGCTGGCTTGAGCAGAAACAGGCCCGTCTGGAGCAGGAAGCCCGCGCCGAAGCGGCGCACCAGAAAGCCCTGAAGACCGAGCTGGAGTGGGTGCGTCAGAACCCTAAAGGTCGCCAGGCCAAGAGCAAGGCCCGTCTGGCTCGCTTTGATGAATTGCAGTCCCAGGAATTTCAGGCGCGCAACGAAACCAACGAGATTTATATTCCGCCAGGTGAGCGTCTCGGTGACAAGGTGATCGAGCTGGAGAATGTCAGTAAAGGCTATGGCGATCGCCTGCTGATCGACAACCTGACACTGAGCATCCCCAAGGGGGCCGTGGTAGGTATCGTTGGTGGTAACGGTGCGGGTAAATCCACCCTGTTCCGAATGATTGCCGGTACCGAGCAACCGGACACCGGCAAGATCACGCTCGGTGACACCGTCAAAGTCGCCTACGTTGAGCAGAGCCGCGACAATCTGGATGACAAAAAGACTGTTTGGGAAGCGGTTTCCGATGGCCAGGATATCTTGCGCATCGGCACCTATGAAGTAAATTCCCGCTCTTATGTAGGCCGTTTTAACTTCAAAGGTTCGGATCAGCAAAAGCGGGTGGGCGAATTATCCGGTGGTGAGCGCGGCCGTCTGCATCTGGCTAATACCCTGAAGCAGGGCGCCAACGTGCTCCTGCTCGACGAACCGTCCAACGATCTGGATATCGAGACCTTGCGTGCGCTGGAAGATGCGATACTCGCTTTTCCCGGCTGCGTACTGGTGATCTCGCACGACCGTTGGTTCCTTGATCGGATTGCTACCCATATCCTCGCTTATGAAGGTGATTCGGACATTGTGTTCTTTGAGGGCAACTACACCGAGTACCACGACGACTTGATCAAACGCAAAGGCGGCGATGCGCAGCCCAAGCGGATGAAGTACAAGCCACTGAAGAGTTAAGGATTTTTTGCGCAAAGGATTGCGCTTCAATGACTACTGTAATGACAAAGCCGTTTCATATTCATATCCACACCCACCGTCAGCACCCCAATGAGTATTTTCCAACGTGAATTTTCGCGTGGATTTCCGCCCATATAGAATGAGCAGGCGCTTAGCAGAATTAGAAAAATAACAGCGAATTTCACACCAGCTCGAACAATGAAAATGGGTTCCAGGTATAGCAGCCGATGAAATAATTTAAGGAGGTGTCGCCGTCCATGGCGCTACGCACACAGAAGGAGTATTAACGAGGACGACGCTGCTGTGCGGTCATATGCCATTCTTCAACAACAATTTCGGGGTCCGTAATACCGAGCAGGTACAGGCCCATGTCGCGCACCCTGCCCGTTACACCCAGACCAAAACTGCCGTTAAGCAATACCGTGCGATGGCTGCCCGGATGACACCGATCAATGTGAATGATTTTTTCACCCGCGTTATCGATGTACTTGAGCGACAGCTGCACGGGATGCACAAGGCCCGCCGGTGTGCGCAACCAGATGGCGCAATCAAACATACCCTGCCAGCTGCCGGTGGCAACCCAGGCACTGTGTTCACTGAGTACCGACACCGGAACATCTACCAACCAGCGCTCCTGTTGAAAACTCGCACGCTGCACATTTGACGATGGAACAGAACGATTAACCGGCTGTTGCAGAGCAGCGGATTTCATCAGGTTTGGAGCGCTGGACATAAACACCTCTGGGCATGGGTTCGACGTCGTGGAATGGCCAAAGACTACACGCTTGGCCCCATCAGAGATGTGATACGAGCAACACTTGAACAGGATGGCTCAGCCAAACCGGAACAGAATTTTCAGGAACAGCAGCCGATCACGCTGCAAACCCGACACCCATCGCAAAATCGGCGTAGCGGCGGTGCGCCCTAACATCACATCGCGGCCCAATCCCACCGCTCAAAGCTGCCGTTTTGCTCGCCCCGCTATGCTAAAATCCCGGCCGTCTTGTCATCTGCCAGCGGTCTCGCTGTGACAGAGCTCCGATAACTATTAAATATGGAACGTACCATGCACCAAACTGTCCGCAAATCATCGCTATTGGTCACAGCGATACTCACCGCCCTGCTTGCCACGCTCAGCCCGCATACTTTTGCTGCCGTCGGCACTCTCGATCTGACAGCCAGCGGCATCGGGTATTTTTCGTTGATTCTCTTTGCTATAGCTTATTTGCTAGTAATGAGTGAAGAGCTGCTTCATCTGCGTAAATCCAAACCTGTATTGGTAGCAGCCGGTATCATCTGGATGCTGCTGGGCTGGATTTATACCCAGGAAGGTATGCCTCATGAGGCTGAGCATGCGTTCCGGCACACGCTGCTGGAATTTGCGGAATTAATGCTGTTCCTGCTGGTTGCCATGACGTATATCAATGCCATGGAAGAGCGGAACGTCTTCGACGCACTGCGCGCGTGGATGATTCGCAAAGGTTTTAATTACAAAACCTTATTCTGGCTCACCGGCTTTCTTGCATTCTTTATCTCACCGATTGCCGATAACCTGACCACAGCATTATTAATGTGTGCCGTCATCATGAAAGTGGGCGGCGAAGATAAAGCGTTTATTAACATCTGCTGCATCAACGTGGTGGTTGCCGCTAACGCCGGAGGTGCTTTCAGCCCCTTTGGCGACATCACTACCCTGATGGTATGGCAGGCAGGCGTCCTTCCTTTCCAGGATTTCTTCGCGTTATTTATTCCGTCACTGATTAATTTCATCGTGCCGGCCGTGATCATGAGCTTCTTTATCGAGAATAAAAAACCCGACGCGCTGGACGAAGTGGTTGAGATGAAGCGCGGCGCCATGCGTATCGTTGCGATGTTCTTATTAACCATCGTCACCGCTGTGAGCTGCCATACATTCCTGCATCTGCCGCCGGTTCTGGGTATGATGACGGGCCTGGGTTATCTGCAGTTCTTTGGATTCTTCCTGCGCAAAACCCTGCCAAGCTCCCTTGCGCGTAAACGTGCCATTGCGGAGAGCCGGGGCGATCAGGCGGCGCTGCGGCGTCTGGGTGATGTGGTGCCTTTCGATGTATTCAACAGGATTGCCCGTTCCGAATGGGATACCTTGTTGTTCTTCTACGGGGTGGTGATGTGTGTCGGCGGCCTGGGCTTTATGGGTTATCTGGCACTGATGTCGGAAATTCTTTATACCGGTCTGGGAGCCACTACGACCAACATTATCCTCGGCGTCGTGTCTGCCATTATCGATAACATTCCGGTGATGTTTGCGGTACTGACTATGCAACCGGATATGAGTGTGGGGGATTGGTTGCTGATTACCCTGACGGCGGGCGTTGGCGGCAGCATGTTGTCAATCGGCTCGGCAGCCGGTGTAGCCTTGATGGGGCAGGCGCGCGGCAAATATACGTTTATCGGCCACTTGAAGTGGGCACCGGTGATCGCCCTGGGTTACGCCGCGAGTATTGCGGCACACCTGTGGATCAACGCGGATTTGTTTGTTAAATAATCCTGTCTGCGGCGTTTGATTGTGAAAGTGTCGGATTACGCTAGGCTAATCCGACCTACGTTTGTCCTATCTGGTGAATCGTTAGATCAAGCGCGTCGGATTATGCGGGCTAATTGGACCTGCATTTAGCGGATCTGTTGAACTGTTAGATCATGAATGTCGGATTACGCTGCGCTAATCCGACCTACGTTTGTCCGATCTGTTGAATCGTTAAATTGAGCGCGTCGGATTATGGGGGCTAATTGGACCTACGTTTGTCAGTTTGTTAGAGCCTGGCAGGTCGGTGGTTAGTCTGGCTCAAGATTGTGTCTCATTAATCCGATCTGCAAATTTAATCAGGTTGTAGGTCGAATTAGCGCAGCGTAATCCGACACCCGTTGCGCCTAATAACGCAAAAAGCCCGCCGATTTCTCAGCGGGCTTTTTTATCATTCGAAAAAACCTTCTGCCTTCATACCACTCGACGGCCTTTTGCCTTACCACTCAATACCTTTCTGTGCCTTTACACCTTGGTCGAACGCGTGTTTGATCGCTTTGACTTCACTGACGGTATCGGCTATGTCGATTAAATACTGCTTCGCACCGCGCCCGGTAATGATGACATTCTGGTTAACCGGGCGATTGCGGATGGCGGCAAGAATTTTTTCTTTATCGAGATATTTAAAATTCAGCATGTAGGTCAGCTCATCCAGCAAAACCAGATGAATGTCTGGATCGCGCAGCACATGCTCACACTCGTCCCAGACTTTCTCCGCCGCCTGTCGATCCAGCTCGGCATTCTGGGTCTCCCAGGTAAAGCCGGTGCCCATCACGTAATATTCCAGCTGCGGCGATGTCCCACGAAAAATACTCTCCGTCAGAAAATTCTTTTCACCGCATTCCCAGGTGCCTTTAATAAACTGCACGATGGCCACTTTGTATCCGTGCCCCAGGCAGCGTAGTGCCGTACCAAACCCGGAACTGCTTTTACCTTTGCCGTCGCCGGTCAACACAATCACCACCCCGCATTCCTGGTCTGCCTGGGCAATCTTCGCGTCGACAATTTCTTTGCGTTGCTGCATGCGTTCTTTATGGCGCTGGGTTTTATCCGTAGTCATAGTGGCCTCGCTGTAATGACGGTAAGGTTGGTCACACCGTCCCTGGCAAAAAAATTAAAACCGATAAGTCAGACCCACTTCGTATTGCCGCTCCGGCTGCGGATATTGATAGTTGCCGGAGTAAAGTGAATAGCCCTGGTAATCTGAATATTTTTCATTGGTCAGGTTTTTAACGCGCAGTCCCAGTTCAAAATCCTGAATCGACCAGAGGAGATTAGCATTAAACACCGTGATCGACGGCAACTTGCCCTGTGTGTTGGCATCATCGCCTACACGATAGCGAGAGCCGGTGTACTGCGCATCAACAAAAGCACTTAATTGTTGCGTGACGTTGAACGTGATAGCGAGGTTAGCCGTGTGCTCTGCAACAAAGGGAACCTGCGCACCGCTAAAATTTCCCGACGTTTGTTCCGCCTCGGTAAAGGTGTAATTTGCCCGCAAACCCAGGTGAGCGGTAAGGGTTACATCAGCATCCAGCATCACGCCGTGACGTTCAGATTCCGGCAGATTGATATTCACTCCATAGCCACCCGAGCTTGGGTCGAACAGAATTTCGTTATCAACAGTCATTCGATAAGCCGTCGCCGTTGCGGTGATGGCCCGGCCTTGCCAGGCAACGCCAGCTTCATAGGATTCACTGGTCTGCGCTTCGAGAAAATCCACGTCGGGCAAGGTATACGCATTTTCATCTGCATTGGCAAAACGGAAACCTTCCGCATAACGCGCGAAGATTCGCCAGCTGGCAGCAAGTTGATAGTTGATCCCGAACTCGTATGCATTCAGATCATCTTTGTGCGTCTCACTCGTGGTGAAATCGCGATCCTTTACTTCCGAATAACGCGTGCCGGCGGTTATTGCCAGTGCGTGGGTGAGAGGATAAATAATCTGACCGTAATAGCCATCAATATCCTGCTCAATGTTGACCATGCGATTCACAATGTCATATTCCGCTGCCACTCTGTCGTAGCCGACGGTGACGACCGCATCGCCATGAGCAGTGGGCAGGCGACCAATCAGGCGTGGGGTAAAGTTTTTTGCGCGCAGCTCCTGCAGGCTCACTCCACCGAATCCGTCGTAGTACCACAGCGCGTCTTCGTTGCGCTCCGCGAACTCAGCCAGCAACTGCCAGTATCGGGTCAACTCAAGCTCGCCACCCACACGCAGGATTTCAGTTTTTTGATCCGCGTAATCGTTCGGGCTGTTGGTTTGGCGGCGGTTCTGTGCCACTTCGATATCGCTCAGCGAGCCGGGCATGCGCAGATGGTCATCGATTCTCTGTCCCTCAACAAATACATAGCCCCGCTCAAAGTCGTAGCGCAGATTGCCAAGGAAATTTTCGTAATCTGTTTGATTGTTATCGCGGTAATTATCTGTCTGACGTTTCTGCGCCGAAAGGTTATAACTCAATCCGTTGGCAAAACCCTGATTCACGGTGGCGGTATAACTTTCCAGATGATGACTGCCCGCCAGCACCTGCACCGAACCATGGGTCTCGCCGCGCACCGCACCGCGGGTCACGATATTGATAACACCGCCGACCGCTTGATCACCGTACAGAACACCCGCACTGCCCTGCACAATTTCAATACGCTCTACATCTTTCAGCGCGATGGTGTTCAGTGAAGGGCTCACGAGACTCGGGTTATTCAGTTTGCGGCCGTCGACCATCACCAGCGTATTGTTTGATGCGTTGGAGGCAAAACCACGCATCGCAATAGTCACACTGCGGCCACCGCTGCCGTCGAGATCCTGCAGCTGAATACCCGCCTGCGTGCGTAATACTTCACCTATTTGCGCAGCACCGCTCAAACGAATCTGTTCGCGATCAATCACGGTAATGGTGGTAGCCAGGGGTAATTGCG
>CAYUVQ010000043.1:0-10625 GCA_964448175.1 uncultured Cellvibrionaceae bacterium
CTGCCCTGACGTATTTTGAATTAGTCATTTCTTCACTTCCCCGCCATAATTCTCTGTAACGCCTTCGGAATTGTGCGGGGAGCTAAGCCGATAACAAAGCGTCAGGAAATCAGTTATGTGCCGCGCAAGATGTTTAATTTCGTTTACCGTTTTTTCCCGCTATATCGAGGTGTCAATATGAATCAGACTCCTTGGTGGCGCGGTGCAGTTATTTATCAAGTTTATCCGCGCAGCATGATGGACAGTAACGGTGATGGCATTGGTGATATCCCCGGCATTATTCAAAAGCTGGATTACATCGCCAGCCTAGGGGTTGATGCTATCTGGGTGTCGCCTTTTTTTAAGTCGCCAATGAAAGACTTTGGTTACGATATCAGCGACTACCGTTCTATTGATCCGATCTTCGGCACTTTAGAAGATTTTGACCAATTGATTGCAGCTGCCCATAAATTAGGGATCAAAGTGATCATAGATCAAGTGCTGAGTCATACCTCCGATCAGCATGCCTGGTTTGAAGAGAGCCGTTCTTCGCGGGACAATCCTAAAGCCGATTGGTATGTGTGGGCTGACCCCGCAGAAGACGGCACACCGCCGAATAACTGGCTGTCAATTTTCGGTGGCGGTGCGTGGGAATGGGAGCCACGCCGTGGGCAGTATTATCTGCACAATTTCTTAAAGAGCCAGCCTGATTTAAATTTCCATTGCGCAGAAGTCCGTCAGGAAATTCTTGATGAAGTGGAATTCTGGTTAAAGCGCGGCGTGGACGGTTTGCGTCTGGATGCAATTAATTTCTGCTTTCACGATCAACAGTTGCGCGATAATCCGCCGAAGCCGGTTCATGAGCGCAAGGGACGTGGCTTTACCGAAGACAACCCCTATGCATTCCAGCGGCACATCTATAACAACACCCGCCCCGAAAACCTGGCATTTCTGCAGTCCCTTCGTGCATTAATGGATCGTTATCCCGGCTCCGTGACACTCGGTGAAATTTCCGCAGAAGATTCACTGAAAACCATGGCGGAATACACCACCGGGAATTCGCGTCTACATATGGCATACAGTTTTGAATTGTTAGTCGACAAAATATCTGCAAATTATATTCGTCAGACGGTGGAAACGCTCGAAGCAGAACTGACTGAGGGCTGGCCCTGCTGGTCTATCGGTAATCACGATGTGGTGCGGGTAATGTCCCGCTGGGGTGGCGACAATCCTGATGACAATCTTGCGCGTATGCTGAACGCGTTGTTGTTGTCGTTGCGCGGCAGCGTATGTGTTTATCAGGGCGAAGAGTTAGGGCTTACTGAGGCTGACATTCAGCAGCACCAGTTGCAGGATCCCTACGGCATTGCTTTCTGGCCAATGTTTAAAGGCCGTGATGGATGCCGTACACCCATGCCCTGGAGCGCGAGCGACGCCCACTGCGGTTTTTCCACCGCTGAAACCTGGCTGCCCATTCCCGCCGCCCATCGTCAGCGCGCTGTAGAACTTCAAGATCAGGACGCTAACTCGGTACTGAACCATTACCGTCAGTTCATGGCGTGGCGCAAATCACAGTCGGCGTTACGTTTCGGCAGTATTCGTTTTATTGACGCACCGGATGATGTGCTTATGTTTGTGCGTGAGTATGAAGGTGAACAGGTGCTGGCGGCGTTTAATCTTTCGCCATCGCCGAAGACACTTCATTTGAAAAATATCGCGGTTAAAAAATCCCTTGAAGGTCACGGTTTTAGCGTCGGAAAAATGACGGAAAAAAGTCTTTCGCTCAGTGGCTATGGCGCTTTTTTTGCGAGTGTCAAAATGTCACTGGCCGATGAGCCGGTAGAGGCATTGTCATTGGCGTAACCGATCCTGTGCATACGTATTCGTTCCGTTGAATACGTATGCATTCTATTGTGGGCGTCAAAGCAGCGGCTTACTATCGACGCAAGGACAGAATCCTTCTGTTAACACTGCAGGCACAGGCTGAAAAAGCAAACAGAAACTGTTGGCATTGTGCTGATAAAAAATAATATTAAAAACCTCCACGGAGAGTCACCATGAAAAATCCCGTTTTTAATCACGCGTTAGCATTAGTGTCTACTATGGCATTAGTGTCCGGTTCCATTAATGTTTACGCCCAGGCAGAAAACGCCGCAGCAATTGAACAGGTTGTGGTAACTGGTTTTAGAGCCAGCTTGCAGAATTCTATCTCGGCCAAACAACAGGCGACGTCCATTGTCGATGCAATTTATTCCGAAGATATTGGCAAATTGCCGGACACCAGTATTGCAGAATCGCTGGCGCGGCTGCCCGGTCTTGCGGGTAATCGTGTTGATGGTCGCACGACCGGTATTTCAGTGCGCGGCTTCAACGAAAACTATGTGGCCACGACATTAAATGGTCGTGAAATTCTGGGCATCGGTGACAACCGTGGTGTTGAATATGATCTTTATCCATCAGAAATTATTGCCGGTGCTGTGGTTTATAAAACTCCTGATGCCAGCCTGGTTAATCAGGGGTTGGGTGGTATTGTCGATTTAAAAACAATTCGTCCGCTGGATAATGAACGCATCATTGGTATTAACGGCAGTTATGAAATGAACGGGTTGGAATCTTCCAACCCGGATTACGATGACACTGGCCATCGCTTGGCCTTTACTTTCTCTGATAAATTTCTGGATAACACTCTCGGTGTGGCTGTGACGGTTGCGACGCTGGAGTCGCCCAGTCAGGAAGAGCAATTTCGTGGCTGGGGTTATGCAGAAGAACCCGATGGCACGCTGGTATTAGGTGGGCATGATTCCTATGTGCGTTCATCATTGATGGAACGCGACACTTATTCGGCGGTTGTGCAGTTCGAACCGAATGATCAGTGGAGCTTCACACTGGATGCGTTGTACATTGATTTTACCGAATCAAAAGTATTCCGCGGTTTAGAAGAGGGCGGTCCTATCTGGGGTGGCGGTGCAGTCAGCCACACTAACAGTGCTATTGAAAATGGTTTGGTGACGGCGGGTGAAACCAGCGGCTTTCATAGCGTTATCCGCAATGATGGCGAAGTGAAAGAAGGTGAATTGACCACCTTCGGTTTCAACGTGAACTATCAGATCAACGACAGCTGGGCACTTGCTTTGGATGTGGCAACCGGCGAAACAACGAAAAGTATTCTTAACGTCGAAAGCTATTCTGGCGTTGGTCGCGCAGGTACGGCGACGCAAGGTGATCCATCAGCGCGTTCCTACGTACTGACATCGAAGGGTGCGATGTATGGTCCGCATTCAACATTGACTACCCCGGATTATTCAAACCCCGCTAACATCCGTTTGGCGGGCCCGCAGGCATGGGGCGGTGCGATATCACCGTTGTTTAACGGCAACAGTAACGCGCAGGATGGCTTCGTTAATAATCCGTACTTTGAAGAAGAACTCAACACCTTCCGCCTGTCCACCCAGGGTGAGGTAGAGGTTGCCATTCTTACTGGTGTGGAATTTGGTATTAATTACTCCGATCGTACCAAGTCTAAAGTTAACTACGGCGCGTTTCTGGTAGCGCCGGGCTACGATGCAGCAACAGGAACGGGTGATATTGCTATACCCACCGACTACCTTGTCGGTACGACAGACCTGAGTTTCCAAGGGCTTGGTTCCATGGTGGCATACGATGGTATCCGTCTTTATAACGACGGTGTCTACACTGAAGTTGATGCAACCGAATATGAGACCGCGCGCCTTGGCGATACTTACGAAGTGAGTGAAGAAGTTACCACCGCTTATGGTTTGGCGAAGTTTGAAACCGGTATTCTGACCGGCAACATTGGTCTGCAGATTGTTTCGTCAGATCAGCATGCTACCGGTTATGAAACCCAGACCGGTCCGGATGGCACTGTGGTGGCAACACCGATTAGCGATGGCGATAAATACACCAAATTATTGCCCAGCCTGAACATGAACTTCCAGGTCACTGATGATCAGGTGCTTCGCTTCGCCGCGTCTAAAACAGCAACGCGTCCCCGTATGGACAGCATGAAGCCCAACAACACCATCGGCTTCAACTTCGACGAAGCACGGCGGATGAGCGATGATCCGGATTTCAGCGCGTGGAGTGGGTCAATCGGGAATGCCCGACTTAAACCACTGGAAGCCATTCAGTTCGATCTTTCCTACGAATATTATTTCGCCACCGACGGTATGGTGTCCTTGACGTATTTCTACAAAGATCTGCAGAACTGGCATGTTACGCGTCCCGCCGTAGCTGACTTCAGCGAATACATCGTTCCCGGTTATCACGATGTGGACGGGCTTGTTTCCACCCGCGGACCGGTAACAGAAATTGTTGAAGCCGGCTCTGGGTTTGTTGCCGGTAATGAACTTCAGGCAAGCCTGCCGTTCCATATTTTTTCTGACGCATTGGACGGCTTGGGTATCACGGCAAGCGCAACATTCCTGGACGGTGAAATTGATGTTGATGGTGAGCTGCAGCAGATTCCCGGCTTATCGAAAGAGTCTTATCAGTTGACCATTTATTACGAGAAAGGCGGTTTTGAGTTCCGCATCGCCGGTCGTAAGCGCGACGAATATTTGTCTGAAGTCTACGGCACTAGCCTTGCACTGACGCCCACCATTGATCAGGGCGCCGAGCTGTGGGATGCGCAGATCGGTTATGACTTTGGTGCAAGCGGCATTCGCGGTCTGGAAGGTTTGACCATTACGCTGCAGGCGCAGAACCTGACCGACGAGGACACCATCACCGCGAACGAAGGCGATTCTCGTCAGATAACCAAGTATCAACATTTTGGTGCTAACTACCTGTTAGGTTTCAACTACAAGTTTTGATAGTGCCTGACGTAAGTCGGTAAAGGTTAGCCCTGTCAGTGAAAACTGACGGGGCTTTTTTTCAACGTGTCGGGCGGATATTAATTCGTTTCAACTTTCTGGATTTAAATAATGAGCCCAAAAAAAATGCTGTTGATCGGTGCGACTCTGATTGGAATGGGCGCCTGTAAAACACAGGCACCTTCATCAGGATCCTTGGTCGAGCCGGCCGGTAAACCGGTCGTGTATCAGGTATTTACCCGCTTATTCGGTAACACCAATACCACCAACAAACCTTGGGGCACCATTGAAGAAAATGGCGTGGGTAAATTTAATGATTTTACCGATGCCGCGCTGGCTGAAATTAATGCGCTGGGTGTAACGCACATCTGGTACACCGGTGTGCCACATCATGCGGTCATCCGCGATTACTCAGCTTACGGCATCAGCCATGATGATCCGGATGTGGTGAAAGGCCGCGCGGGTTCGCCTTATGCGGTAAAGGATTATTACAGCGTGAATCCTGATCTCGCCGTTAATCCCGAGCATCGCCTCGAGGAATTTCGGGCGCTGATCGAGCGCACGCATCAGCATGGAATGAAGGTTATTATTGATATCGTTCCCAACCATGTGGCTCGTCATTATGAGTCACTGCACAAGCCAGCCAGTGTGCGTGACTTCGGCGCTGACGATGACACCTCGGTGAGTTATCGGCGGGATAATAACTTTTATTATGTGCCGGGTGAAAATTTTCGTGTGCCCGAACCGCTGGATAACTATCGTCCACTCGGGGGCGATGCTCATCCATTGGCCGATGGAAAATTCAGCGAAACCCCGGCCAAGTGGACCGGCAATGGTTCGCGCGCGGCACAACCGCATTTCCATGACTGGTACGAAACCGTAAAAATCAACTACGGCGTACGTCCGGACGGCAGTTATGATTTCCCGCGCTTGCCGGCTGAATACGCACAGAAGGATTATCGCGCGCACGCGGCCTTCTGGGCTGATAAAGATTTACCGGATTCCTGGAAAAAATTTCGCGATATCACGCATTACTGGTTGGATATGGGCGTCGATGGTTTTCGCTTTGATATGGCCGAAATGGTACCCGTAGAATTCTGGAGTTATCTGAATTCATCCATCAAATTAAAAAATCCCGCCGCATTTTTATTGGCAGAAGTTTACAACCCGGATGAATATCGCAATTACCTTCACCTGGGCAAGATGGATTACCTTTACGATAAAGTTGGTTTCTACGATACCTTGAAAACCGTCATGCAGGGATCTGGCTCCACCGATGCTCTTGCAGCCGTGCATGCCAGTGTGGCTGATATCGAGGCACATATGCTGCATTTTCTGGAAAATCACGACGAGCAGCGAATTGCCAGCCCGGCATTTGCGGGTGATGCGGAAAAAGGCAAGCCGGCGATGGTGGTCTCTACCCTCATCAGTCGCTCGCCCACCATGATTTATTTTGGTCAGGAGGTGGGGGAAGATGGGATGCTGGATTCAGGCTTTGGTGACCCCACGCGCACCAGTATCTTCGATTACGCCGGTGTTCCCGCGCATCAGCGCTGGATGAATGAGGGCAAATTCGATGGCGGGCGTCTTCGTGCAAACGAGCGAAGCCTGCGGAATTTTTATCAGCGCCTGTTGAATTTCACCATTCACAGCCCGGCGTTACGCGGCGCTTACCAGGAGCTTCACACTTATAATCGAACCGCAACGGCAGGATACACTGAGGATGTTTACGCGTTCGCTCGCTGGATCGACAGCGATGCTCACTCGCAAAAGTTGCTGGTGGTCAGCAATTTTTCCGCAACGCAAACCCGTTCATTCGCCTTGGCCCTTCCGCCAGAGCTGATGGCCGATTGGGAGTTGGCGCCCGGTGACTATATTCTGCATGAACGATTGGGCGACAGAGAAAACCTGATCCTGTCAGTTCGCCAGCAGTCGGCACTGCTGCCGATCCGGCTGGCTCCACTGGAATCGTTGGTGTTGGAAATCGGCGCGCTGAAAAATTAAATGGTGGATAAAATGCTCAATTCTCCCGCCACAGCGGGGAAATTGAGCAAAAAATACGTAAACTTTGTCCAAGGTTGCAGAACATTGCACTTTCTGCTTGACTCAAGGGTAGTGGAACATTAGAAAGGCACCTTTAGAGAGGCACCTTTACCGTCCGCTGTTCATCGGGTTTCTCCGCAGTATCCTTCCGTTCGAACCCGGCAGTGTCATTCAGAGTGAAATCATGCAGCCCAAAGAGATCGTCAGCCAGTTTATTCAAGGGATCAAATCGCAACAATTTGATCAAGCCAAGCAATTGTTACATGTTGAGGGTTTCGAATACGTCGGACCCAATATGTATTTTACGGACCCGGAGGATATGCTCGCGTATCTGTTTGGTATGGCGGGTATTCAAAAAGACATCGTCATACGCGAGGTCGCTGCAGAAGGCAACTCGGTCTTCAGCGTGCTGGATTACAAGACCTACTTTGAACCCATTGGCGATGTGCGTATTGCTATCTGGTGCACCGTAGATGGCGAAAAGATCCGCAAGGTCGAAGGGTTTTATAACGCAGCGGTGGTGGAAAACATGCTGAATGTTGAAGGGCAGACCTTTCCGCCAGCCCCGTGATAGTGCGATAAATATCTCCTATTAAAACCATAACATCAATTGCCTTTGCTTTATTGGGTGCCAAGCGTAATCTGGGTTCAACACGTAATCCAAAGGAGCAGGCACCATGGCCAAGACAATCACTTTCGCAACCGTTCACTTCACCGTGGCTTTCTCCGTTGCTTACGCCCTGACCGGTGACGTCTTGGTCGGCAGTGCTGTCGCAATGGTTGAGCCGGCCATCAATACCGTGGCCTTCTACTTCCACGAATTAGGCTGGAAGAAATTCGAGAATCACAAGCAGACCCTGCAACAATTTTTTGCTGAGACAGTGTAGCGGCGGCGGCTTCACTTAGGTGAAGCCGCCGCATAGAGAATCCATAGGATGGGTAACGGGGGAAAAACCGGAGTAGATATCACTACTCCGGTTTTATTTTTTTTGGCGGTTAGATAAGCAGAACGGCCGCAACCGATGGATGCGACCGGGCACATTACGACTGACGTGGGTCCGGTGTCAGACGCAGGTAAGGTTTGACAGCGTTATAGCCTTTAGGAAAACGTTGCTTGATTTCTTCCTCGTCCTGCAGAGAGGGAACAATCACCACATCTTCACCTGGTTTCCAGTTGCCTGGTGTGGCCACCTTGTGATGCTCGGTGAGCTGCAGTGAATCAATCACACGCAGAATTTCATCAAAGTTACGGCCGGTGCTGGCCGGGTAGGTGATAATCAAGCGAATTTTTTTTGCCGGATCGATGATAAACAATGAACGCACGGTCAAGGTCGCGTTGGCATTGGGGTGGATCATGTCGTACAGGTTAGAAACCTTGCGATCCGCATCAGCAATGATAGGGAAATTTACACACGCGTTTTGGGTTTCATTGATATCTTCCACCCATGAGTGGTGGGAATCTACCGGATCAACACTCAGTGCAATGGCTTTTACATTGCGTTTTTCAAAGTCATCTTTCAGTTTAGCGGTAAGGCCCAGCTCAGTGGTGCAGACCGGGGTAAAATCAGCGGGATGCGAAAAGAGCACGCCCCAGCTATCGCCCAGCCACTCATGGAATCTGATAACGCCGGTAGTGGACTCCTGCTCGAAGTCCGGTGCGGTATCGCCTAATCGTAACGTCATAGCCATTCTCCTTCAAAACATGTGGGGTGTATCTTAGGTAGAAATCTATCGGTAGAGAAAGAACATTTAGCTCTTTGGTTAGAACTGAAACGAGTAAGTAACTCATTCCTGTTTTGCTTCTTCGATTTCACGAGCCTCTTTGTTTTTATAAATAGCACGGCCTACAAATACGCCGACCTCAAACAGCATCCACATCGGCACGGCGAGAAGAATCTGCGAAAAAATATCCGGTGGCGTAAGCAACATGCCGGTAACAAAACAACCCACGATGATGTAAGGGCGTTTTGCGGTGAGACTGTCCGGTGTGAGTACGCCCGCATGAATCATTAGAATAACGGCAATGGGAATTTCGAACGCAAACCCGAACGCAAAAAATAACTGCAGCACGAAATCCAGATATTTGGCGATATCGGTCATCGTGGCCACCCCTTCCAGCCCGATGCCGGTGACAAAACCGAACAACAGCGGAAAGACAACGAAGTATGCGAAGGCCATTCCGGTGTAAAACAGCAGCACACTGGAAATTAATAACGGGGCCGCCAGATTTTTTTCATGTTTATACAGGCCGGGCGCAATAAACGCCCAGATTTGATAAAGAATGTAAGGAATTGAAAGTAGCACTGCAGCAAAAAACGTCAGCTTGAGCGGTGTCAGGAATGGAGAGACCACATCAGTGGCGATCATGCTGGTATTGTCGGGTAACAGATTCTGCAAAGGCGCCGAGATGATGTAATAAATATCATTGGCGAAATAGAACAGACCACAGAAAACCACGAACACAAAAATCACGGTATGCAACAACCGTGTACGAAGCTCAATCAGATGTTGTACCAGCGGAAGCTCTTTATCACTCATACTGTCAATGGCTGCTTTTTTCAGGGATGGTGGAGGATGGCGCTACTTCAGCTGCATCGGGATCAGCAGGCTTTTCATCCGCATGAGCATGATCTGGCAGTTCTACATGTTCTTCATAAGCCCGGGGTTGCTGTTCAGCCTGCTCACCATCCTTAATGGCGTTTTCGATTTCACGGCGGGTTTTTTCCAGACTTTGCATAATTTCTTCGTTATGCAGCTGCCGGCGAATATCGTCGGTTCCCAGCTGGCGCTCCAACTCGCTGCGGGTTTCACGCAGGCTGCGCTTGAGGCGGCCAATCCACAGGCCAACGGCGCGTACCGTTTCCGGTAAACGCTCGGGCCCGATGACCAGAAGCGCCACGATGCCACACATGAGCAATTCAAAAAAACTGACATCAAACACACAAAATACCTGTCACGGTTGATCGAATTACGGTCATATCGCCGGAGCGGCGGACCGACCGGGTAGGCTGCAATTACTTCTGTTCAGTCTTTTCTTTTTGCGCGCTGGTGACGTTGTCCTGGGTGGTCTTGTCTTCAACACTGCGGGGCTCATTCTTCGTCTCATCTTCGTCGCTGATGGACTTCTTGAAGCCTTTAATGGCGCTGCCCAGATCGGTGCCCAGAGTGCGCAGACGCTTGGTGCCGAACAACATGACCACGATGGCCAGAATGATCAACAATTGCCAAATACTGATACCGCTGATACCCATGATGTTTCCTCTGTCGTTCAGTTGGGGTTCTATTGCTTGCGCGAGGCCTTTTCGGTATGGCCGGACACGTCGAAACGTCGCGCCAGTTCGTTCAGGACCGACTCCGCGTTTTCGCCCAGGTGCGATAACATCACCAGGGTGTGAAACCACAGGTCGGCCGTTTCATAAATTAAATCACTGGTGTCGCCGCTGGTTTGCGCATCCTTGGCGGCGAGCAGGGTTTCGGTGCATTCCTCCCCCACTTTTTCCAATATTTTGTTAAGTCCTTTCTGGTGCAGACTGGCCACATAGGAGCTGTCAGCATCAGCATTGTTCTTGCGCGCTTCCAGAATCTGCGTCAGTTGTTCGAGGATGTTGTGAGCATTCATAAATAGATCGCGCGTGATTATTGATAAATATCGTTGGGGTCTTTAAGCACGGCATCAACTGTGTGCCATTCCCCGTCTTTCAGAACGCGATAGAAACAGGATTCGCGCCCGGTATGGCAGGCAATGCCACCGATCTGCTCAACCTGCAGGAC
>CAYUVQ010000043.1:10725-25877 GCA_964448175.1 uncultured Cellvibrionaceae bacterium
CATAAAACAATTCAATCCTGGTGGAGGGCGAGCAATGCCTTGCGCACATTATCACCTAAATGTTGCGGATTAATGGTGCCGATGATCGCACTGCTGACGCCGGGATGAGAAAAAACGAAGTTCATGCTGGCCTGCACCGGATCTTCCTCGGTATCGCGGGTGCACAGATGGCCGCTGGCCAGGGCTTTTTTTATCAATACGCCCTTATTCAGCCGCACACACTCATCAATAACGGCCTCCTCCTCGCGCTGATCCAGGTTGTAGGTCACCATCACGAGGTCCGCATGTTGCGCGGTCAGTAAGCCGCCTTCAAGGGTCTTGGTGGACATGCCGAAGGCACGCAGCCAGCCGGCTCGCTTGAGTTCATCCAGCACCGCGAAGATCTCGTAACGCTCGATGATCGCGCTGTCATTGCCGTCAGAGTGTACCAGTACCATATCAATATAGTCACGGCGCAAACGACGCAAACTGCGTTCAATGCTGTGACGTACCTGGGTTGGGGTGAAATCAAAGTGTGAAACACCGTTGCTGAACTCCTCACCCACCTTGGTGCTGATAACCCAATCGTGACGGGAGCCGGTCAGCAATTTGCCCAATCGTTCCTCGCTGGTGCCGTAGGCGGGGGCGGTATCGATCAAGTTGACGCCCAGTCCGCGGGCGCGATCCAGCAGCTCTACAACCTGCGCGTCGCTGGGAAGCGTAAATTCGGTGGGGTATTTCACCTGCTGATTGCGGCCCAGCTTAACCGTGCCCAGGCCCACGGGGCTGACAGCAAGGTCAGTCTGGCCCAGGCGCTTAGCGGTCAACATCGCTAGCCTCCTCGTCGGTAGGGTCGGTATCCGGAGGTGGTGGGAAGGCAATATCCCACGGCGTTTTAGCGATCCGGGGCCGATTTAAACAGTTGGTTAATGGGGTAAGGTCGTGGGGCCCGGCACCGGGCGTGATACCGCTGTTGTGCAGCAGGGCCAGTATTTCATTGGCGAGATTGGGGGCCAGAGTCAGCTTGGTCGGCCAGCCGAGCAGCAGGTTGTTGATACCGGGTACCGCCGTTGCGAAGGCATTATCCGGGCGGGCGAAGTTCCGCTGTAAGGGTTCCGCCCGCTCCACCGGCAATGTCGCCCATTCCGCCTGAGTGAAATCAAGCCAGGGCATCAGTTCCGCCAGTTCCTGGCGGGCGTTTTCAATAACGGTGGCTGCATCTTGCTGTGCGCCCCGCTCAGCCAGATTGCCCCCCAGATACCACACCGGCGCCCCATAGCTAGTGGTGTGGCTGGAGATGGTGAGACGGGGTGTGGTTTCCGCCCCGAGGCAGTGGCCATAAAAACGGTGGGGATAATGATGTTTAACCATTACCTGCTGCAGGGGGCGCAATTGCATTGCGGGCTGGGCGAGGCCGAGTTGCTGCAACAGCGCGGCATTACCCTTGCCCGCCGTAAGGATGATGCGGCGCGCTGTCACTTCAATGGTGTGCTCGTCCTGCTCGATCCACAGGGTCGCCTCTCCTGTGGCTGAGGCCGCCAGTCGGGCCCGCGCGGGGTCAATTTCAAACAGCTTTCCCGGCAGGTTGTTGGCCAGGTTAGTTACCAGGCTGGGCGTATCCAGCACCAGATCTTCCAGGCGATAGAGGCTGCCACTGAAATGCTGGTTGCGCAGCAGCGGCGGACGCTTATCGTCTGCCACGGGCTCGACCCGGCCCCGCGTCAATTTGCTCGCCAGAAATGTGGTTAAGCGGGAGGTCATGGTTTCGCTGGACCACATAAAAAAATGGTCACTGAGGATGCGGGTATTGCGCAAGTCAACATCACCTTCGCCACACAGGCACGCGCGCCAGTGGCGCGGCATCTCCGCGATGGCTTCCGAGGCGCCGGTCAGCGTTCCGCTGAGGGTGTATTTCATTCCGCCGTGGATCATCCCCTGGGAGGCGAGGGTCTGGTCGCTGCCTAGCGCCCGGGATTCAAACAGCGCGACCTGATAACCGGCACCGGTTAATCGATTGGCCAGCCAGAGACCCGCGACGCCGCCGCCGATGATGGCTATATCGAGATGAATGCGAATGGGGGTGGCAGACATAGTGACTCGTTATTCGATGAAATATCAATGACGCAACCGGGGTTAAATGTGCGCGCAGTATAAAGCTTTTTAATGCCGCCGGCGGTGTAACTTGCAGGTGGAGGAATTTGTGGCACACTGCCGCCAATTAAAACGCGCCGGCCCAGCGGGCTGCGGTTCTACATGATGGAGGCACGATGAAGTTCAAATTGTTGACGGGTTCGCTGTTTGCGGCTTTGCTGATTGGCTTGGGTTACTATCTTTCGCTCCCGCAGGACCCGCTCATTCGCGCGAACCACGAACACTTTCAATACACCGGCCGCATCGATTTTTCCGCTCCTGAAACGCCGGTTTTCTCTTGGCCTGGCACCATGATCCAAACCGGTTTTACCGGCCGCTCCGTTGCGCTGGTAATGGACGATCACTACGGAATGAATTATTTCAATGTGTTCATTGATCAGGATTGGGACAACCCGATTGTGATCAAAGGTGAGCAGGGCAAAAAAACCTATCCGATAGCCGATAACCTCAGCGATGGTGAGCATTTGTTGACTATCACCAAACGCACCGAGGGCGAAGAAGGTGCAACAACTTTCTACGGTGTGTTGCTTGAAGAAGATGGCGAGTTGATCGCACCACCACCGCGCCCGGAACGCCGCATTGAATTTTTCGGTGACTCCATCACCAGCGGCATGGGCAACGAAGCGCCGGAAGATGGGCCGGATGACAACAAAGCAGAAAAAAATAATTTTCTGGCGTACGGTGCAATTACTGCACGTAATTTGAACGCGGAATATGTCAGCACCTCGCAAAGCGGGGTTGGCTTGATGGCCAGCTTCGTGAGCTTCACCATGCAGGAGTTTTACGACCAGCTCAGCGCGATCGACAACAACGATTCCACCTGGGATTTTTCCCGCTGGATACCCCACGTGGTTGTCATTAATCTGTTCCAGAACGACAGTGCATTGGTTGAGCAACGCCTCGACCCGGTGCCGACAGACGAGCAGCGTATTGCGGTGTACTACGATTTTATTAAACGAATTCGCGGTCATTATCCTGAAGCGTTTATCGTGTGTACGCTGGGCACCATGGATGCAAGTAAACCCGGCTCGCCCTGGCCCGGTTACATCCATGCCGCGGTGGAGCAATGGAAAGCCGACACGGCGGATGAAGATATTGAAGTGATGATTCTTGAGTTCAAAGATTTTTATAAGCACCCGCGGGTGCGTCACCACCATGAGAATGCCGAAGTATTGACCGCCTTCATTAAAGAAAGAATGGGCTGGTAACTCTTTTAACGAATGGATGTGTTTATGCGTTTGATGTACACCCTGATTTTTTATCTTGCGATTCCGGTTATTCTTTTGCGTTTGCTATGGCGGGCCTGGCGCGCACCAGCGTATGCGCGGCGCTGGCATGAGCGGTTCGGCTTTATTCCGGAGCTGGAAACCGAAAAAAAAGTGGTGTGGTTTCATACGGTTTCGGTTGGCGAGTTTCTGGCTGCACTGCCGCTTATCCGTGTTCTGCAGCAGTCACAGATACAACTGGTCATTACCACCACGACTCCCACCGGATCGGAGCGGGTGAAAGCCGCACTGGGTGACAGCGTTTATCACGTTTATGCGCCTTACGATCTACCGGATTGTATTGCGCGTTTTTTCGCGCGGGTACAGCCACAACTGCTGTTAATTATGGAAACGGAGCTGTGGCCTAACACCATCGCTGCCTGTGCGAATCGGGAAATCCCGGTGTTGCTTGTTAATGGCCGTCTGTCCGCGCGGTCCGCGCGTGGTTATGCGCGTTTCGGCGAAATGACCCGGCAGATGCTTGAACAGCTAACCTGCGCCGCCATCCAACATGTTGATGACGCGGCGCGCTTTAACCGGTTAGGTTTGCCTGCTGCCGCAACGGCCGTCACCGGCAATGTTAAATTTGATCTGACCTTGAGCGAAGATCTTGTGGCGCAGGCGCAAATCCTTAAGCACCAGTGGACGCTCGGTGGAGAGCGTCTGGTGTGGATTGCCGCAAGCACCCATCAGGGGGAGGATGAGCAAATTCTTAATGCTTTCGCTCAGGTGCGCGGGTCCGGCAGCGAGGCCGCTAGAAAGTTATTGCTGGTATTGGTTCCTCGTCATCCTGAACGATTTGAGCGAGTGGGAAATTTATGCACGGCGCGAGGTTATCAGCTCGCGCGCCGCAGCCAAAAAACCATTGCCGCTGAAACGGACGTTTTACTCGGCGATACGATGGGTGAGTTGCTGTTGTTGCTAGGCGCCAGTGATATCGCTTTTGTCGGCGGCAGCCTGGTACCGACGGGTGGACATAATTTTATGGAGCCGGCGGCTTGGCAGCTGCCGTTATTAAGCGGTACTCACGTATTTAATTTTGCGGAGGCATCACGCCTCCTGGAAGCGGCCGGTGCGTTGCGCATGGTAGAAAATGCGGAGGCGCTGGCGCAGGAGGTTCAGCTGCTGGTCGGGGATGCGGATGAACGCCGCAAGCGCGGCCAGGCAGCTGTAGGTGTGGCAAATGCGAATCGCGGTGCGATGGCAAAAACCCTTGCCATCATCGAACCCTATTTATAAGTCAGGTTTATAAATCAGGTTTATAAATCAGGATTCGAGTTTTGCATCAAGGGTGATTTGTGCATTCAACACTTTCGATACCGGGCACCCGGTTTTCGCCTGGTTGGCGATAGTTTCAAACCGGGTGCGATCAATGCCCGGAATCTTTGCGGTTAAATCAAGATGCACAGCAGTAATGGCGAATCCGCCATCAACTTTATCCAGCGTTACGGCCGCACTGGTTTTGATGCTGTCGACGGTGATGCCCGCCTCGGTGAATTGTGCGGACAATGCCATGCTGAAGCAGCCTGCATGAGCCGCTGCGATTAACTCTTCCGGATTGGTTCCTGGTCCATCTTCAAAGCGGGTATTAAAACCATACTGCGTTTCGGACAGTACACCGCTTTGCGTGGAAATACTTCCCTTACCTTCTTTTAAGTTACCCGTCCATTGTGCGGATGCGGTACGTTTCATTGTTTGCTCTCCTGTTATGAATGATCGTGACGGGTCTGCAACATTAAGGCCAGGGCGCGGGGTTGTCGTTGATATATTGTGCTCCCCCCTCGGACGGTTCCGGTTCACGCATTTGGGGTGTGCCAGCGATAGCTGTGGCGAGAAAGGTTTTGCGGAGCTCGGTGAAATCCTTGGGGGTGAGGGGTGGCGTTTGCACAGGTGAATTTTCGATGGCCCATTGAATAAGCTCATCCAATTTATGATTGAGTTCCCGGGCAAAACCCGGTTTGAAATGTGTATCTGACATAAAGCAAGCCCGGTTATTGAAAAGAAACA
The DNA here is from genome assembly GCA_964448175.1 of uncultured Cellvibrionaceae bacterium. Lineage (GTDB taxonomy): Bacteria > Pseudomonadota > Gammaproteobacteria > Pseudomonadales > Cellvibrionaceae > Cellvibrio. The sequence continues at coordinate 16,128 of CAYUVQ010000043.1, forward strand.
GCGGGCCAATAATTTGGCCCGCAATAATTTTCAAATCAGTGAGTTTCTTTCTGATCAGAAACCGAACTGCTAACCCAGCCGCGCAGTTCTTCAATAAGCTGGTGAATACCGGTTATTTCGCTGATAAAGATTTCCCGGCCCATCAGCGCACGATATTTTTCTTCAGCAATTTGCTGTGCCACTTCAATGTTATCGCTCGCCTTTTTTAATCCGAAGCGGGCTGAGAATTCCTGGTGTTGGGGAGAGTGCATCATCATAGCGTTAACCTCAATATGACTTGTCGTTTAATCGCTCAAAAAATCCATATCTCTGACGCCTTTTTATTAACAATTACAGGGCGCTGTTGCATTGTTGTTGCAGTCCTTGATTTGTAAACTTTACATGCCGCAGTGCAAGGCTTTCATCGAGTGATTCGTACCAACCTTCCCACCACTGCACGTAATGGTTGTTTTTATTGTCGCTGATATCTTTACCGTTATGGCCCAGTATTCTCGCGAGATTGCCATCCAATGTTGGCGCGTTAATTCCATTTCTATGCGCTAATTTTCCACATTCTTTAGGTGTAATCATCTCCAAACCTTTGCTGCTCTTCATCGTGAGTCATAAGAACTTTTGCGTTGCGTTTATAAGTTAGCAAGGCTTGTGCCGACTTTAATGACAAACGGTTTTGGAGGAGTTAAACAGCTTGTGGTTAAGAATGGTTGGTTGTGCGGAGATAGGAAATACAAATAACGAATAAGTATGTTTGCGCACAGAGGTGTAACCGAGCTAATGCGCGGATGTAAAGAGGTTGTTGGGAAAGCCGAAGGAATCTCTTTGACGCAACCGTAAAATTGCTGCGCGATACGGTAAAGAGCCGTAATGGCCGAACCCACAGGTTCGGCCAGCGAGATTACCGCTCAATACGCCGGCTTTCACGCACACCCGCGCCACTGGGGCGCGCTGGGGTGCGCTCAATGCTGCGATTTAGCTGCGGCCTGTTCTGCTCTGGGCGGCGCTGAATTTGCGGCTCGCTTTGCCGCATAGTTCGTTGCGGCTGAGCATTTTCACGCCGGATATTATCGGGTCGCGCGGGGCGATCCGGGCGTGAGAGGTTCTGTCGCTGACGCTCTTCGTATTGAGGATTGTGGGGCCGCTGCTGGTTCTCTCGCCATGTCTGACGCAGAGTATCCCGCTGGCCGGCGTCCCGCGGTTCAGTATTGCCGCTGCGCTGAATCAGCTCCTCCCGCCCTGGCCGCTCTACCCGCGCCGGTTGGTCATTACGCTGTGTCTTATCGTCACGCTGAACTGCTGGGGGACGCTCCGGGCGCCGGAGCTCATCCCGTGGCCCGGTCTTCGTGGTGTGTCGCTCGTTTTGCCGTTCTGCTTTGGATGTATCTTGCGAGTGACTTAAACGCTCCCGAACGCGGTCAGCATCATTTTGGCCGCGCCAATGGGTCCTCGGCCGCGTATCAGCATCGCGGTTGTTGGTATGGGTGCGCACGTTCTGCGGACGGGTATGGCCGTCGTGACGTCGCTGGTAATTCCGTTCTTCCTGCCGCGCGCGATAACTTTGGCGATTGCTGCCGTAGTGATGGCGGATAGTCTCGTTGCGATAGACCACACCTCGGCGGTGTACCGGGTTGTGGTGCCAGTGACGGGCACCGTGGTAATGGGCGATATGGCGGCCGCTGTAAAAGCGGGGATGATGATGGCGGTGATAATCAATCACCACCACGTGACGGTTGTGCCAGTGGAATGAGCTGAAGAAAAAGCTGGGCGCGACATAGACCCGGGGACCCCAGTAAAAGCCACTGACATAGGTGTGATGACGGGGATGATGCCAATGGACCGGCGGGTAATCCGGCCACCACCAGTCACCGTAGATGATCCGTGTGTCGTAGTAAGGCACATATACCACGCGCTCCACGGCCGGCTCAATGACGATGATCTTTTCCTCCCGCTGGACCTTCACGTGCTCCATTTTGTCCAAATTGCCAGAGGCATAAGCCCGCTCGCGCAGGTCCTGAATAACATCCATCACCTCCGCTTCATCGGCCAGAAAGGCATCGCCCACGCGTTGGGTCCAGTCCAGGTCGTCGCTCATCCGCTGCAGGATCTGCGGAAAAGCTACCAGTGCTTTGACGCTGGGGTCCCAATCCTGGTTCTCCACGGCGGCCACTGCTGATTCAGCGCTGAGCTTGCTGTTGGCATTAGCCCAACGTGCGGCCTGCACAACCTCAAGGGGATAAGTGGCGGCGATCAAGACATGAGAGAGCACGGTGTCTGGATAGAGCGCAACAGGTGCCAGCATCTGATCCAGTTCCGCACGGCCGAAGTCCGGCGAAGCGGTGCTCAGGGTCTGTGTCTGCGCCTGGCTCAGCATAGTGACGCAGCTCAAGCATAGGATTAACGCCAGTTTAACCAAGGCGTTCATAAAGGCCTCTCTGGTGATCAGTGATCACAATTGGAGTTTAAGCAAGCTACACCATTCTTATAGCCCCGAACGCCTTAACCCAAACTGAACATGAATCAAGGAGCACGGCAGGGACTATGACAGCTGAATCATCAACAAGTTATCCCGCACAGCTTGTATTGACTAATAGGCCAAGGCCCCGATAATGGCCACCTAATGCGTCCCCCGCCGCCGACAGGCGTTCGCTACAGTGAGAAACGAATGATAGATGTAAGTTTTCAACTCAAAGGCAGTGCCATTTCCGTCGTAGTGCTGGCCCTTATCGATTATGATCCTTCCTCCCTTCGTCAACAGTTACAGGAAAAAATTGATCAAGCGCCGCAATTCTTCGTGAATTCGCCGGTCCTGATTAACCTGGATAAGCTGGAAAATCCCGCCAACCTGAACGATTGCAGCGAGCTTCTGCAGATATGCCGCGACCTGGACCTGCAGCCGCTGGGCTTTACGGCGGTGCCGGATATGCTGGCCTCGGCTGTCAGAGCGACCGGTCTGGCAATATTGCCGCGGCCGGGCGAGCGCGCCCTGAAGATGCCGGAGCCTGAGCCAAGCGCTACGCCCCAGGTGGAGACGGTGGTTGAGGAGCGCTGGGTGCAGCGCGTGAGCAAGGTGATCACCCGCCCGGTCCGTTCGGGGCAGCAGATTTATGCCGAAGGTGCGGATCTGATTGTGCTGGCGCAGGTCAGTGAAGGGGCTGAAGTATTAGCCGACGGCCATATCCACATTTATGGATCACTGCGCGGCCGTGCCTTGGCCGGGGTGCGCGGTGATGAGACGGCGCGGATTTTCTGCCAGAGTATGGAAGCCGAGCTGATCTCTGTGGCCGGGAATTTTTTATTACGTGATTCATTTGCCGATGATGTTATGAAAAAGCCAGTACAGATATATCTGGATGGCGAAAACGTGCGTATCGAAAAACTATCCGCGTAACCTGCAGAACGATTATTGAACCACTGAACATCAGTGCTAATTGATTAAACAAAAACTTAAAGGAGCCAGCCTTTGGCCAAGATTATCGTAGTGACTTCAGGTAAAGGTGGTGTCGGTAAAACCACCTCCAGTGCAGCAATCAGTACCGGCCTTGCGCAACGCGGCCACAAAACTGCCGTGATTGATTTCGACGTGGGCCTGCGTAACCTTGATTTGATTATGGGCTGCGAGCGACGTGTAGTGTATGACTTTGTGAATGTCATCAAAGGCGAAGCAACACTGAATCAGGCCTTGATCAAAGATAAGCGTACCGAAGGTTTATATATTCTGCCTGCCTCCCAAACCCGCGACAAAGATGCCCTGACCCCGGAAGGTGTCGAGACGGTATTAAATAATCTGGCGAAAGAATTCGATTTTATTGTGTGTGATTCGCCCGCCGGTATTGAGAAGGGTGCGCAGATGGCGTTGTACTATGCTGACATCGCCATCGTTGTGACCAATCCCGAAGTATCTTCAGTGCGCGACTCGGATCGCATCCTCGGCATCCTGCAAAGTAAATCCCGCCGTGCAGAGCGCAGCGAAGAGCCGGTCAAGGAGCATCTGTTGCTGACGCGTTACAATCCTGAGCGGGTGGAAAAAGGTGAGATGCTGAGTGTGGCAGACGTGGAAGAAATTCTGGCGATCCCGCTGCTGGGGGTAATCCCCGAGTCAGAGGCCGTGCTCAAAGCGTCCAACCAGGGGCAGCCGGTCATTCTGGATGATGAAAGCCAGGCAGGTCAGGCGTACAGTGATGCGGTGGATCGTTTGCTCGGCAAAGAAATTCCCCACCGTTTTCTGGAAGTGCAAAAGAAAAACTTTCTCAAGCGTTTGCTGGGAGGTAAATAGTGAGTATCTTTGATTATCTGCGCAAGAAGCGCGCGCCCTCGTCGGCGTCCATGGCGAAAGAGCGCTTGCAAATCATCGTCGCTCACGAGCGCAATCGACGCAATCATCCCGAGCCGGATTTCCTGCCGCAGATGCAGCAGGAAATTATCGAAGTGGTACGCAAGTACATTAATATTTCTTCTGAGCAGGTGGTTGTAAATCTGGACAACACCGATAACTGCTCGGTGCTCGAATTAAATATTACACTTCCAGATTAATCACCGACTGGATTACCCGTGAGGGTAATCCACCATTACTTATGCATAACGCCAATACCGTCATCGTCCTCGATTTTGAAACCACTGGTCTGTCACCCGAGATGGGGGACCGCGCTATTGAGATAGGTGCGGTCATGATTGAGGATGGTGTGGTTACCGAGCGCTTCCAACGTCTGATGAATCCCGGCAAACCCATCACCGGTTTTATTGAAAATTACACGGGTATTACCAACGCGATGCTGCAGGATGCACCTCCGATTGCCGAGGTAATGCAAGAGTTCGCGGAGTTTGTGGGCGGTTATAATCTTGTCGCACACAACGCGTCTTTCGATCAACGGTTTCTGCGTGCCGAACTAAAGCGTCTGCGGTTATCCTGTGACAATCCATTCTCTTGCTCCATGCTCGCATCCCGGCGTATTTATCAGACGGCGCCCAACCATACTTTGAGCGGCTTGGTGAGTTACAAAAACATTCCCACCGATGGCGTTTTCCACCGCGCCCTCGCCGATGCCGAGATGACAGCCAAGCTCTGGCTGGCGATATTGGAAGATATCGCGCAGATTTATAAAGTCTCGGCCTGCTCCTTTAATGTCATGCAACAGCTGACGACTATCCCCAAACGTTCAGTGCAGAATTTTTTTCAGAAAGTATCACTTCAGCGTAATTAATTGTGCAGCTCGCAAGGGATGTTGTACGAGTAGCAATGTCCAATAATCGCGTTTAACTCGTATGACGTTGCCGGATAGAGTGGTGATTCCTGCGCATCGTCCGAGTAGCCGCTGGCGCAACCGGCTCCGCAAAGGGAGGCCGTCGATTTTGAAATATCCGTTAATAACGTTAAGGAGCTACCCATGAAAACCGCACTGATTGTCTTATTGCTGCTGAGTCTTTTTCCCTATGCATTTGCCTGGATATCGGGGTATTACCGGCGGAAGGAACTGGGTCAGATTGATAATAAAAATCCCCGTCAGCAATACACTCAGCTCAGTGGTGTCGGCGCCCGCGCTGTGGCAGCACAACAAAATGCCTGGGAGGCGCTGATGTTTTACAGTGCGGCGTTATTAGCTGTAAGTTTTTCGGGTGTTCGGGTAGAGCATCTCGCGACTGCCGCACTGCTGGTGTTGATCTGTCGGATTCTCCACGGCATTTTTTATCTGGCTAATCTCGACATCCTGCGTTCGCTGACGTTTGCTGCAGGAACACTACCCAGCTTTTATTTGTTTTACATGGCAATTGCAAATATCTAACATGCAAGTGTGACGGTTAAATCGCAGCATTCGTTTCGCAGCAGCATTCCTTTCACAAGAAAGGAATGCTGCGCTAACGTTTACTGGGGGCCGTAAGGTGATTGTTGCGGTTGCTGGTGGAAGCTCCGCTTGGCATCTTCTGTTACTTCACGGCCCAGGTCGCGGGTCTTGTTATACATATCCTGTGCCGTCGTTTTGGTTTTTTCGGCCACGCTATCCCTTGCTTTACCCATTAGCTTGTCTTCCTGCCGTGATGGCGGCAGTGCTCCGCCTATCAATGCACCTAATGCAATTCCCAGCGCACCGAGTGCCAGTGGTTGATGCTCCAGCATTTCCGTAAAGCCTGCCTTTGCGCGTTCGCTTTGATGACGCAGGGATTCTTTCGCATGTTGGGCCTGATGTTTCAGGTTATCGGCACTTTGATCCATGCGTGTTTTTATTCCGGCTGCGGATTTTCCTAAATCATCCTGCAGGCGTTTTCCGCGCTCACTTAACGAGGTATGCGTACTCCCTGTGGTGGCTGTAGTGTGAGTTCCCTCGTATCGGCTGCCGTAACTTGGGGCCGCTGCACGTGGGTGTTGTTGGCCGTAGATCAGCCAGCCAAGGCCGACCGCCGTGAGCAGTGTGGGGACCGGGTTGCGTTTTACAGTGTCCACCAGATTTTGCGAAAATTCACCGCTGTTCTGCCGGGCATACGTAAGTACCTGATCCACTAAATGCGCAGGAGATAATTTTTCCTCCAATGCGCTCAAGGTTTCGCTCATATGCGCGCGACTCTGATCAACTTCGCGCTCCAGTTGAGCCGGATCTTTATGGGATTCTGTATTAATACTGGTCATCTCGTAGCTCCTTTAATGGCGTTTTGATCTTTCTGAAGCGAGTTGATGGTGTGATGAGGTTTAAGCGAGGATGCTTCCAATTTTTTCTTGCCCGCTTGCATCATGGCGAAGCCAATTAATGTCACCACGCCACCAACGATCAACGCCGCGAGCCACAGCTCCATGACTGTTCCCAGGCCAAGCACAGCCGCCAGCAAAAGGAATAAAAAGCCAGCCTGTAAAACAGCGCCGCCGCTCATTACACTGAAGATACCGGTTTTAGCGCTGGTCAGAGAATGAGAGACTTCTGACTTGGCCAGCGCCACTTCTTTGGTAAACAGTGACGTAACGTCATTCGCCAGTTCTCTCATGAGCGTGGTGAGTGATTTATCAGATTGTGTATTGCTGATTGAACTGAGTTTTGGATTTCTGCTTGGCTCGTTCATAGCGTACCTCCGCTTAATGTTGATCCATTACCTTTGGTGGAATATGTTGTGGTTGAATCCTGTTCTTGCGAAATATTTCGGTGAAGGTTCGTGCTATAACCACTTTCCTGCGGCTCGTTCAGGTTGCGGGACTCCTGAGAATATTGACGCTCAGATTCTGAAGCGGAGCGGTGGGAACTGGCTTTTGCGAAACGTGCAAGTCCCAACCCGATAGCAATGCTGCCGCCGATAAATAAGGCGGGATTGCGGCGGGCAATTCCTTCCGCTTCATGAATTAATTCATCAATACTTTTGTGACGCAGATTATTAGCAAGATCACCAATGCTGGAGGCAAACTGCGTTACGTATTCCGATAACGCCGTTTGCTGATGACCCTGCAGATCTTCTGCTGCCACATCAGCAGCGTGAGCAAGTCCCTCCATTTCACTGGCGATGGTATCGCGCTTAGCCGTGACAGTTTCAGAAACTTTGCGCTGCGTTGCTCCTACTGCTTCGGACGCTGTGGAGCGCACATCTGCTTTTACGTCTGTGGCGGTCTTGTGGGGTGGTCTGGTAGAAGGTTGTGACTTCGTATCATCGAATTCCATTGTGTTCACCTTTTACTTGATGGTTTGAAGAAATTTTTGTTCAAACCAGATGGAGCAAAAAGCAGGCCGGTTTCGCAGTTACTAAGCGGGACCTGGTGTTGAGAAATAATTGAAGAAAGATTTGGAAAGAGCCGCCGACATTAAAAAATATTGCGCGTAACGCGGCATTTTGTCGTCATGATAAGCGACGGTGGCGTGATGAATCGTTTCATAAACTTAGGGAGAAAATTTAACGATTCGTCATCGGCTGCTAAGCGTAAAATTACGCGGCTCGTTTGTGTAAAGCTGCGCGGTTCGCTTGTGTAAAGCTTACAAGGATAGGGGAAGTTGATCGCTGTCCTTGCTTGTCCGTAGAGAGGACGGAGGGCTTCTTTTGCGTTTCGCGCATCCGACCTGCTGCAACGCTGTCGCACATCACGGAGACGCGCGGGGCAGGGTGGGGCAGGGGCCACGGCCAGGGGCAGCTTTATATGAATGAAATTGGCTTACCGATGATTTTTTTGCATGGATGACCTCTGGGCGAATGGTGTACAATCCGCGCCTATTTTCATCCGCTTCCTTGCTCAGGACATATTCCATGTTTGATAAAAGCCAGACTATTGCCTCCTTCGACCCTGAAATCTGGGCCTCCATTCAAAATGAAGGTCGTCGTCAGGAAGAACATATCGAACTCATTGCTTCGGAAAACTACACCAGCCCGATGGTGATGGCTGCCCAAGGGACCAAGCTGACGAACAAATACGCGGAAGGCTACCCGGGCAAGCGTTATTACGGCGGTTGCGAATACGTTGACCAGAGCGAGGCGCTGGCCATCGAGCGGGCCAAACAGCTGTTCGGCGCTGATTACGCCAACGTCCAGCCTCACTCAGGTTCACAGGCCAACTCTGCGGTATATGCCGCTCTCTGCGCGCCAGGTGACACCGTATTGGGTATGAGCCTGGCTCATGGCGGCCACTTAACTCATGGCGCCAAAGTCAGCTTTTCCGGCAAGATGTACAACGCGGTCCAGTACGGTCTGAACCCGGAAACCGGTCTGGTAGATTACGATGAGGTTGAGCGTCTGGCGCTGGAGCACAAACCCAAGATGATCGTGGCTGGCTTCTCAGCCTACTCACAGGTGATGGATTGGCAGCGTTTCCGCGACATTGCCGATAAAGTGGGTGCTTACTTACTGGTAGATATGGCTCACGTTGCTGGTCTGGTGGCTGCTGGGGTATACCCCAGTCCAGTGCAAATTGCGGATGTGACTACCTCTACCACCCACAAAACCCTGCGTGGTCCTCGCGGGGGCATCATCCTCGCGAAAGCCAACGAAGAGATTGAAAAGAAACTGAACTCTGCCGTATTCCCGGGCGGGCAGGGCGGTCCGTTGATGCATGTGATTGCGGCCAAAGCGATCAGCTTCAAAGAAGCCATGACCCCCGAATACAAAACCTATCAACAGCAAGTGGTGAAGAATGCCAAGGCTATGGCGGCAACCTTCATCGAGCGCGGCATCAAGATCGTGTCCGGCGGAACTGAAAACCATCTGATGCTGGTGGACTTGATTGGTAAGGAGTACACCGGTAAAGATGCTGACGAAGCCCTGGGTAACGCCAACATCACCGTCAACAAAAACTCTGTACCCAACGATCCGCGCTCACCGTTTGTGACCTCTGGTCTGCGTGTTGGTACCCCGGCCATTACCACGCGTGGTTTCAAAGAAGCTGAGTGTGTGCAATTAACTCATTGGATCTGCGACATCCTTGATGCGCTTGAAGCTGGCAATGCCGCTCCAGTGATCGAAAGCGTGAAAGCAAAAGTGCTTGAAGTGTGCAGCAAATTCCCGGTGTACGCGGAATAATAGAGCGGCCATTAACTTTTTAAGCTCGAATAAAGGGGAACTGCTGCGGTTCCCCTTTTTTTATTCCTATTACCTCGACAGCCTGCCCGCCTTTTAAGTTTTTGCAGGCAAATGAAGAACATTTTATTTCACCACTTCCCTTGATCGAATTGTTGCACCAGGTGTGCGGTCAGTAAAATCACTTAAGAGCAGAGAGTCCGCGTGATCTTTGCTTCTTTATATATTTGTCCTCGCCCGATAGGTTTTAATTCCGTGTAGCGTAAACGTCAGAATTATTCCCAGCAC
>CAYUVQ010000044.1:0-5640 GCA_964448175.1 uncultured Cellvibrionaceae bacterium
TGAGGAACAAACACAACGGGCATGAGTGATGGATGGGACATAGATTCTCCTCCAACAGATAGAGCTGCTGCAGCAGCTGATAGGCCGATCAATCGCTTCAGGCGGCAGCTGTAGCCTTGTGATGTTCGCGTACGGACTCATAAATCGCCGCCGCCACAATGATAGCCCCACCAAACAGCGTCGTAAGATCGGGAAAAGAATGCAGGATCAGTATTTCATAGATCACCGCGTAGACTGGCTGCAAGCAGGCGACCAGCCCGACAGTCTTCGCTTTGAGGTAACGCAAAGCAGACCCCAGCAATGTATGAGTATAGGCCGTAAAGACGATGCCCAGGCCAATCAGCAGCCACCAGTCTCCCGGCGTGGGCTCATGGCGGGAAAATACCATCACCGGCGTCATCAATACGGCGACGACTAACACCTGGTATGCCATGGAGCGGGTGGCGGATTGCCCGCTGAACCAGTAACCGAGCAACAGGTTGCGCAGGGCGAATACCAGCGCTGACAACACACCCCAGAGCACCCCTTGGGTAGTCGAGTTGTTCAGATCAAACTCCGGCACCAACAGGTAAATACCCACCAGCACTAGCACGCCGCTGATAGCGTCACGCCAGTCTAAACGGGTACGCTTGAGCCAGGGCTCGAGAAATACCGTCATCACCGGATAGGCATAGAGCGAAATCATCCCCACCGCGACGGAGGACACCTGCATGGAATGGAAAAAGGTGATCCAGTGAATGCAGAGCAGTACCCCCAGGAAAAACATCTGGAGGTACTCGCGCAACGAGTCCAGCCTGATACGACTTTCACGCCAGAGCAACCAGGCAAACAGCACTACCGCAGCAATAGCGGTGCGGTAGCCGGTGATATCCCAGGCAGGCAGCTTGATCAATTGCGAAAATAAACCCGTGGCGCCCATCAACAACACTGAAAGATGCAGTGTCATCATGGCGGATCTGGTTTGCATCATTGAACGAGCCTTGCTGTGCGTTGGGTTGGGATGTGTACTAGAGAACAAGTGCCACTATAGCGTTTTGTCGGACAAATTGGCAAAGGGCATCAACAGCTGACACCGAAATTCAGGCGTCAGCTGTACTCATCATTGAACGCGGGGTCGCCATCAAGCGCGGGGGGAACGGTTGCGATTACCGGAACTGCGCGAGCGGGTCCGGGGGCCATCCTGTCGCGGCCGGCGCGGTGCCGGGGGCAGATCCGGCGTGGGCAAGAGCAACTGAGCCGGAGGCTGTTCGTACTTGATTTCCTTACCCAGCAGCGCCTGCAGTGGCTCCAGCCGGAAAGCATCATCTTCACAGGCGAAACTGATCGACGTACCGGTTTTACCGGCCCGGCCTGTACGACCAATGCGGTGGACGTAATCTTCCGGCTCTTCCGGCAGGGTGAAATTCACTACATGGCTGATACCGCTGATGTGAATGCCCCGCCCCGCTACGTCGGTCGCAACCAGGACTTTGATCGTGCCTTTTTTGAAGGCATCCAAAGTCGAGACACGCTTGTTCTGGGCGATTTCACCGGATAACAAGCCGGCTTTTATACCGTGACGCTGCAGCTTGTCCTGCAGGTCGCGACATTCATCGCGGCGATTGGCGAAGACGATCATGCTCTCCACGTCTTCTTGTTGGATCAGGTTGTAGAGCAAGGTGTATTTTTCTTCCGTGGAGGACAAATAGACATGCTGGGTAACCGTGTCCGTCGCCACACTTTCCGGCTGGATTTCTACGGTAACCGGCTTGTAGGTCCACTGGTCAACCAGGTGGCGCACCTCATCAGTAAAGGTGGCAGAGAAAAACAATGTCTGACGATCTTCGCGGCGCGGCGCCTGGCGTACAATCTGACGCACCTGTGGGATAAATCCCATGTCCAGCATCCGATCCGCCTCATCAATAACCAGCACTTCTAATTGATCGAGATAAACGTCTTTGTTGCCGCAGAAATCCAGCAGGCGGCCCGGTGTTGCCACCAGAATATCAACCAGCTCATCATGGAGATGGCGTTGCTGGCGGGCGTAATCCATACCGCCAACAAGGGTGTGGATCTTCAGGTTGGTGTGCTTGCACAGTGCCTTGGCATCATCCGCAATCTGAATTACCAGCTCGCGGGTCGGTGCAATGACCAACGCCCGCGCTTCGCCCGCGTAGCGTTTTTCGGTGATGGGATTCTTCAGCAGATCATCGATGATGACGGTTAAAAAGGCTGCCGTCTTACCGGTACCGGTCTGTGCTTTGCCGACCACGTCCGCGCCTTTCAGGGCATGAGGCAAGGATTGGGCCTGGATTGGGGAACAATATTGAAAGCCGAGATCTGCAATGCCATGCATCAATTCCGGCTCGAGATCGAAGTCATGGAATCGGGTTTTACCTTCCATCGGCGGCGCATCGAACTGGCTGATATCCCATGGTTCAGCCGGTGCGGCACCCTCGGCACGCTTGCGTGTGTTCTGACGCGGATTCGGCTTCGGCTTCTCAACGGCGGTATTAGCGCCTGCTTCGGAGGATGGTTTACGCCCCTGGCCGCCGCCACGACGGCGCGAGCGCGGATTTTTGTTGCCAGCCGCTGCGCCTTTATCGGCGCGATCGGGGCGCTGATTATGTGACCGGGGGGCAGTAGCTCCTTCGGCTGGCGCCTTGACGGCTTTGGCAGAGCCTGGCGGCTTTTCGCCACTTATCAATTTCTTAAAAAATTTACCAATCAAAACTTATCACCTGTTGTACAAAATGTGGCCGCGAGTATACACGATAAGGCCGATTATTCCTCTACCAGTTCCGCTCGTGGCATACTCCTGCGGCCTCGTGTTTATCTCTCCAAGGAATTTTTTCTTCATGCGCATTCAAGCACTGCAACACGTTCCCTTTGAGGATATTGGAAGTATGGCACAAGACTTCCAACAGGCTGGTTATCCGGTGAATACCACCCACTGGTATCGCGGTGATCAGACCCCGGCAGTCGACAGTTTCGATGTGTTGATTGTAATGGGCGGGCCGATGGGAGTGTACGACGAGAAACCTTACCCCTGGTTGCGGGATGAGAAAACTCTGATTAAAGCCGCTATAACAGCCGGCAAGATAGTGATTGGCGTCTGCCTCGGCGCCCAATTAATTGCCTGCGTCTGCGGAGCTCCTGTCACGGCTAACCCCTACAAAGAAATCGGCTGGTTTCCCTTGGCCTCTCAAGCACCGGATGACCCCATCGCCCGCTTGCTGGATGGGCAGGATGTTTTTCATTGGCATGGGGATACATTCGCGCTACCCGAGGGTGCCGTCTGGCTGGCCAGCAGTGAAGCCTGCCGGCATCAGGCGTTTCGTCTTGGCGATACCGTTTATGGTTTTCAGTTTCACCTGGAGACCACACCGGCCTCTGCCGCTGCGTTGATAGAACATTGCGGGGCCGACCTCGACGGTTCGCCGTTTGTCCAAAGCGCGAAGCAGATGGCGCGCAGCCTCGGGGACTTCGCGCGGATTAACCATCTAATGGCGGCCGTGGTGCGGGAGATTCTGCATGCGCCATAAATGAGCCGTTTGAAAGAGCATCGAGGCTCTCCGCCTCATATCAGTAAAGATCCAGCGGTCACTGCCGCAAGCAGCCCCTCGGGAGATCCATTGGGACATTAATCTCAACCCACTTTCCTGCAGGCAAAAAAAACCCGCAACCGAAACATCATGGCGCGGGTGGGTTTAATACAACACACTGCATTTATGGCACTGCTCGCGCAGTCCCACAAATTCCGGATCAGAGTAGGGCTTTACTCTGAGTGGAATCACATAACACCAAAACAATTAACCTCGGGCGAGCGACAGAATATCTGCCACGCTGGGCTGACGCTCAACATAAACGGGAGCGTGTAAACGTCGGGAAATTTCCGACGATGAAACCACGCCGCGAATATGATGTTGATCATGGTCGATCACGATGTAGTACTGCTGTCCGTGGCGCTGCAAGGTGTAAATGATGTCTGCCACACTGGAGCGCTTGAACTCGTCATAGTTAATTGCGCGGATCGAATCGCGGTGATGCATCAGGTCCGCAACCATCACCTCATTACGTCGTATACCGTTCGCGGCCTGGGTCAACAGAATGCTCTGCTCTGACAGATCTTCAATACTGATTAAACCGACAAACTCGTTGCGCCGGTCCACCACCAGTTTGAAATTAATATTTTCCTGCAGCATTAACTCTGCCGCCTCAACCGCTGGAATATGCGCTTCAACAACATGCGGACGATGATCTTTGTAATCGGTAAGAATGGTTAGTGCAGAAGACTCTGGAGTTACTTCATCAAACTCATCGGGTTGCACCAGATGGTCAATGGCATCAACCTTATAAACCGTTAAATTTTTCATAAACACCTCGGCGTGTATCAATTAAGACACAGAAATTCGATGCAGAATTGATTTAACCAAAACCTGTGGTTACTGATCAAAACAGGTAATGGGAACCAACACCGGAGATAGTGGAAACGCTATCTAATACGCACCATCAAACGGTGGCATTGGGTTCAAACGAGGGTGTTTACCGGGGGAGCACGGGCAGGATGAGCATTATTACTACGACTGGCCAGCAGTATTAATTGCCCGGGAAGTACAGAAGATGTGTGAACAATTACAGGAGGTAAAGCGAGATCGGTAACAACCGCCTTATCATCTTCGGTCGTGTTTTGTTGACCATGGCTGATACAGGCATCAAATGCGGATATGGCAAGCAGGTTGTGTCCGCCAGTTTTGGACGCATAACTGCTACTGGTACCGACAAACGTCACCAGTAACAAAACAACCTTGATAAAAAGCAGAGCCTTACGCATTACATTATCTCGTACGAGGTTCGCATCAGTGACATCTACAACAGACGCTTGCGTCAATACTAATCAAAGCTGCCTATAGAATCCACCATTTTTAATTAGAAAGTCTGGGAGGAAGATTAGAAACTGTTAGAAATCGGGGAGTTCGTGAACGTGAACAACTTCGCCCAAACGGGGAGCCGGCCTCTGCGTAATTGAAAGAGCAAGTACCTGCATCAATGAAGGGGTAAGTCGGCCACAATGCTTCTGGAGCGTTCCCGTTATATCTGCCTCAGCGCACGAAAATTCACAGGCCGACTTACCACCCGCGTTAATGGCTGATCATCCATGGTCGCATGGATGGAAACATTTTCTTTCCATCAGCGGTATACATGAGCGCCGACTTGCGAATCGGTTTATCACCGCAACCACACCCTTGGCCATGTTTGTGTTTGCGCCGCGCCTGCTGCTCCTGACGATACTCCACAGATGAAAATACCGGTGCGTTTGCGCTTTGCTCATTGCGTCGATGCGCCTCCCGATTCTCCTGTTTCATCGTGAGAAGATCCGGCGCAAGCATAATCACTCGTGCCGACAATTCACCACATTGGGGGCAGGCGCAGGGTTTAGCAGAATCCGTAAGGGTCGCCAGCTCGTAAAACAAACCATGCTGGCTGCATTTATAATCGTACAGAGGCATGTATTTTCTCCCGGAATGAAATATCAATTGCAATGAATGTTGAGCGGGTTTTGGTTAATCAGTTGCAAATAAATTTAGCTGTTGTATCAGTCATAAATTTGAGTTGTTAAATCAGTCGTAAATATTGAGCTTTTGAATCAGTCGTAAATAT
>CAYUVQ010000044.1:5740-19163 GCA_964448175.1 uncultured Cellvibrionaceae bacterium
AATCAGTCGTAAATATTGAGCTTTTGAATCAGTCGTAAATATGAGGCTGCTGAGTCAGTCGGAGCTGACATCGAGCGATTGTCGGATTACGCCTTCGGCTAATTCGACCTACAACGACACGGCGCCTCCGTCGCGTTGCGCGCCTGTTAAATAGAACTGCAGCGCTCAGGTCTACCCAGGTTACGGCACTCAATGGGTCTAAATCGAGTACGGCACTTCAGTAAATAGAGTACGGCACTTCAGCAAATCGAGTCCGGCACCTCAGTAAATAAAGTACCGCACTTAGTAGGTCGGATTAGCCGAAGGCGTAATCCGACATTCTCTATCAAAAAACAAACCCGAATGCTAACTGTTAGCGACCTTGCTTACCGATGCCGTAGGTCGTAGGTCGGATTAGCGAAGCGTAATCCGACACAATCACTCTGCCAAAAACCAATCGGACTTCCTGCGACCTTACTTATCCGGTGACAGCGGAACATCCATCCCACCGCTGACTTTCTTCGTCGGGCCCTCGGCGGTGGGATTGATATCGAAATCAAAGATATCCGTTGGCAACCATAAGGTCGCGCAGGCGTTAGGAATATCTACCACGCCGCTGATGTGGCCCTGCACCGGTGCGCAACCAAGAATCGAATATGCCTGCGCTTTGCTGTAACCAAATTTGGTTAGGTATTCAATAGCATTGAGACAGGCCTGACGATAAGCGACATGCACATCAAGATAATGTTGTTCGCCATATTCATCGACAGAAATCCCTTCGAAGATCAGGTAATCGTCATATTTCGGCGCTATGGGGCTCGGTTTAAAAATCGGATTTTTTATGCCGTATTTCGCCATACCATCTTTGATAAGATTCACGCGTAAATGAATCCATCCTGCCATCTCAATAGCACCACAAAAAGTAATCTCGCCGTCGCCTTGACTGAAATGTAAATCGCCAACAGACAGTCCGCCGCCTTTTACATAAACCGGAAAATAAATTTTTGAACCGCGCGACAAATCTTTAATATCACAATTACCGCCATGCTCACGTGGCGGTACGGTACGTGCACCTTCTGCCGCGGCAGCCTTGGCTGCGTCGCCAGTCAATTTACCCATATGGGCTGTATCAGCGTAGGGTAAAGTCGCTAATGCGGGCACTCGGTCAGGTTCAGTGTCGTAGAGTTCTTTCTCGCGCTTGTTCCACTCCAGCAACATTTGTTTGGAGGGCAAGCAACCGATCAAGCCCGGATGCACCAGGCCAGCAAATTCCACATTAGGAATATGGCGGGATTTGGTGAACATGCCATTGATATCCCAAATGGATTTTTGCGCTTCAGGAAAATGTTCTGTTAAAAATCCACCGCCGTTTTGCTTGGAGAAGAAGCCATTAAAACCCCACAGACTTTCCTGAAATGCACCGATATCCAAAATGTCCACCACCAGCAAATCTCCTGGCTCGGCTCCTTCCACACCCACCGGTCCTGAGAGAAAATGCACCTGAGTTAAATCAACATCGCGCACATCATCAGCACTGTCGTTGTTCGCAATCTGACCGCCGGTCCAGTCATAGCATTCAATAATAAAATCATCACCCGGTTTTACCGTGGCGACCATGGGAATATCAGGATGCCAGCGGTTGTGAATCATCTCATTTTCATAGGGTGTTTTTTTAAGATCAATCTTGATGATGGTTTCGGTCATTGCAATGGCTCCTGATGGAAACAAAAAAAGGAATACCCGGATTATTTTGGGCAAATCACGATCTGCCCTTGCCATCAGTATCGAGCTGGAAATGACTTGCAACAATACGACAAATGACTACCTGCCTACGTCATTTAACATATAGTGGCTCCCAGCTTGAACCTCCGCCTACCGAATGGGAAGTTGCCTCCACACAACTAAACGCTATAACCTCCCGAACTTGCACCATCTCAAACATCTACGATATCCCTGAATATTTCCAGAGCCTGGGCGGATTACCCTGGCGTAATCCAAGACCTGGCCGAACTTTGCATGATCACCAACGCCTAATAGAATATTCCACTCAACATTTTCAGGAGTACATCATGGCCGGAGGCTGGACCCGCGACGGCGCTGTTCAGGATCAAATCGATGCGAGCATTGACGATGCTATCCAACAAGCCCGCAATCAGTTACCGCAAGGCAAAAGTCTCACGCACTGTGAAGAATGCGGTACACCCATCCCCGAGGCCCGACAAAAAGCTGTGCCCGGTGTCCGGTTATGCGTAGCCTGTCAGGTAGAAAAGGAAGGGGAGTAAGGGAGTGATGCAGCGGTGTTGATGATGAAACTCAAACTAAGGACTTGGAAACTATTTATAAGCAGCTGGTCGCACCCCTCCGGGTATAGAGAGGAATCATGCATGGCTATCCCGAGCAGCGCGGGTGTGATGTCGGATTACGCTTGGGGCTAATCCGACCTACGGGATGGCGGAGAAATGGAGAACTTTCTGTTATACCGATAAATACGATGCGACTTTTGCTTCGTCTACTGTTGCGCGCAGTTCTTCGTGAACAATCTCCCCTTTTTCAATAACCAGAATCCTGTCGGCAATATCCAGTGCAAAACTCAATACCTGCTCCGATACCACAATCGATAAACCACGCTGGTCGCGAATCTGCTTCAGGGTGCGGCCCATCTCGCGGATGATAGAAGGCTGTATGCCCTCGGTCGGCTCATCAAGTAATAACAGTTTAGGATCGCTGGCTAAAGCCCGGGCGATAGCAAGCTGCTGCTGCTGGCCCCCGGAGAGATTCCCACCCCGACGGTTGCGCATTTCCAGCAGCACGGGAAACATATCGTAAAGGTCACGCGGAACGGACCTTCGCTTTGTTGTCGTCAGCCCGGTTTCGATATTCTCTTTCACCGTCATACTGGAAAAGATCATCCGCCCCTGCGGCACAAAACCAAACCCATTTGCCACGCGCTGATAACTTTTCAGTGAAGACACTTCTTTATCCTGCAGCTTTACACTGCCACTCGCACTGGGTATCACGCCCATTAATGATTTCATCAGCGTGGTTTTACCCATGCCGTTCCTGCCGAGAATAGCCACAATTTCATTAGGCGCAACGGAAAAGTTCAACCCATGCAAGACTTCACTCTGGCCATAACACACACGATAATCAGACACTGCTAACATGACGCTGTCTCCTTAATGGCCGAGATAAACTTCAATAACTTTTGGATTTTCTTTCACTTTTTCAGCGGAGCCTTCCGCAAGAATTTTCCCTTGGTGCAACACAGTGACCTTGTCGGCTATCTGCGCCACAAACTGCATGTCATGCTCGATAACAATCACCGAACGATTTTTGGTGATCTTACGCAGTAATTCCGCGGTCTGCTGCCGCTCGCCAACCGACATACCGGCAACCGGTTCATCAAGCATCAGCAGTTGCGGGTCCTGTATCAACAACATGCCGATTTCCAGCCATTGCTTCTGACCGTGACTGAGCAGCTCCGCCTGCTTATCGAGGAACTCACTGAGAAAGATCATCTCGGCCACTTCGTTAACCTTGCTGATGACTTCCGCATCGCGTTTAAATGCAAGCGCACCAAATACCGACCGCCCGCGCGGAAACGAAATTTCCAGATTTTCAAACACCGTTAAATCGCCGTAGATCGAAGGCGTCTGAAACTTTCGCCCGACTCCGGCTTTTACGATATCGTGCTCTTTCATCCGGGTGAGTTCGCGGTTGCGAAACCGGATCGATCCCTCGGTCGCTTTGGTGCGACCACAGATCAAATCCAGCACCGTGGTTTTACCAGCACCGTTAGGACCAATGATTACCCGGATTTCATTTTCATCAACATAAAAACTCAGGTCATTGACGGCTTTAAATCCGTCGAAGGAAACTGTTAATCCTTCGACTGCGAGCACAAAATCTGTATTACTGGGAGTCATGGAGTGCTCCTCCGTTCAGGCCGTTCTCAGATGATTGAAGTAATTTTTTGTTACGGAATTTTTCCATCAGTAACTTTATCCGTGGTGCCACGTAGGTGTTGTACAGCCCTGCCAGACCGTTAGGGAAGCCCATCACAACAGCGATAAACAGCCCCCCCATGGCAAACAGCCACAGCTCCGGAAAACTTTCCGAGAAAGATGTTTTGGCCCAATTCACCAACAGCGCACCATAAACAGCACCAATGATGGACAGGCGACCACCCACCGCGCAGAAGATCACCATTTCAATTGAAGGCACAATACCTACCAGCGTGGGCGACATAAATCCAACCTGCAGGGTAAACATCGCACCACCGATCGCAGCAAAGATGGCACCGATGCAGAACACGAAAATTTTAAAATTGGCCACGTCATACCCGGAGAAGCGCACGCGGTCTTCCTTATCGCGCATCGCCACCAGCAGACGACCTAACTTGCTTGTACGAATAAACTGCGCGATGAACAGACACACAAACAGCATGAAGACGCATAAGAAATAAAATACGTATTTGGCGCTGTCGGTACGAATATCCCAGCCGTGCAAGGTACGTAAGTCGGTAATACCGTTTACGCCACCGGTATAACCTTGCTGACCAATGATCAGAATGGTCAGGATCGCTGCAATCGCCTGCGTAATAATGGCGAAATAAACTCCACCTACACGACGCTTAAACATGGCCGCACCGATGATGTATGCAAAGATTGAGGGGACGACGATAATAGCCAGCAAGGTGAAGGTGAAACTGTAGAAGGGTTCCCAGAAAAACGGCAGCTCGGTAATCTGATTCCAGTCCATAAAATCCGGAATACCTGGTGTCGATTGAATCTTCGTGCTTTCTGGATCAGATGCCTCCAATTTGAGAAACATCGCCATGATGTAACCACCCACACCAAAAAACACGCCCTGCCCTAAACTTAAAATCCCACCATAGCCCCAGCACAATACCAGACCAACGGCGACAAACGCGTAAGTGAGATATTTACCTACCAGATTCAAGCGGAAGATATCCAGACTCAACGGAAGCACAACCACCAGCAGCAATGCCAGAATGACAAAACCCCACATTTCATTTTTTGGTAACAGGGAACGCAAACCTTGATAGGACATGATAGAGGTCTCCCTAACGACGGACTTTCAGCGTGAACAAACCTTGCGGACGCACCATCAAAATCAGCACCACAAACAGCAAGGTCAGTACTTTTGCCATGGAACCACTCATAAAAAATTCCATGCTGGATTGCGCCTGCGAAATACCAAATGCCGATGCAATAGTGCCGAGCAGACTGGTTGCTCCACCAAACACAACCACCAAAAAGGTATCAACGATATACAGCTGGCCGGAGGTCGGGCCGGTGGAGCCGATCATGGTAAAAGCGCTGCCCGCAACACCGGCAATGCCACACCCAAGCGCAAAGGTAATGCGGTCCACTTTCGCTGTGTTAATGCCCACCGCACCCGCCATTGAACGGTTCTGGACTACAGCACGTACCTGCACACCCCAGCGCGAGCGATACATTAAAATCGCAACGGCCACTGAAATTCCCAACGCAAGACACATTACGAAGATGCCGTTGATCGGCACCTCAATGGATTCAGATACTTGATAGGAGCCCATCAACCAATCGGGCAAGGTCACGCCCACTTCGCGCGCGCCAAACACCGTACGATAAAGCTGTTGGAGAATCAGACTCAGGCCCCAGGTAGCAAGTAGAGTGTCCAGCGGACGATTGTAGAGAAAGCGAATCATGCTCCATTCCACCAATGCTCCCAGCGCAGCGGTCACCAAAAAGGCGAGCATCATTGCGAGTAAGAAATAGTAATTGAACAGATCCGGAGAGTGATTTGCGAAAAGCTGTGACGTTAAATAAGTGATGTAAGCACCGAGAATCATGAATTCTCCGTGTGCCATGTTAATTACACCCATCTGTCCAAAGATAATGGCCAAACCTAACGCCATCAGGACAAATACTGAAAAAAGAATCAATCCTGCAAAGCCTTGCATAGCAAAGATCGACAACAATTCCGAGGTGCTGTAGTCAGCAAACATTACCTGGCCCTCTTTGAAACGCGCGACTTGGCGCAGCTTGGTGGAAAATTCCGCTTGGCGTTTTTCACCTGATGTATTGCAACAAATTTTGTAGCGTTATCAGTTGTGTGTGGTTCTGTCGGATTACGCCGCGCTACGCGCGGCTAATCCGACCTACGGTTATTGATAGCCTTCGGGGAAAGGGTTGGGTTCGATTAACTCGGGAGTTTCATAAACCACGTTGTACTGACCATCTTTTTGTGCGTGGCCGATACGGGTTTTAGACCAGAGGTGATGGTTAGGGTGAATCTTCACATAACCTTCCGGCGCGGTGGTTAATTCAAGCCCTGGCGACGCGGCACGTACTTTGTCGATGTCAAAAGAACCGGCTTTTTCAACCGCCGCCTTCCACAACCAAGGTCCAAGATAGGCCGCCTGCGTTACGTCACCAATCACGATGTCATTGCCCCAGCGCTCTTTGAACGCTTTTACGAACGCCTGATTGTTTTCATTAGGTAAGCTTTGGAAATATTTCATGGCCGCGTATGCACCCACCATATTTTCACCACCAATACCGAGAATTTCGTCTTCGGTGACGGAGATGGTCAATACCAGTGGCTTCTCTTTGGTCATATCAATGCCAGCGGCTTTCAATTGTTTGTAGAAGGCCACGTTGGAACCACCCACTACGATTGCATAAATCACATCGGGCTTGCGCAGTTTGATCTTGTTGATCACCGAGTTAAATTGCGTGTGGCCCAGCGGATAATATTCTTCACCCACCACTTTCAGACCCAGTTTTTCAATGTGCTTACGCGCAATCTTGTTCGAGGTACGTGGCCAGATATAGTCGGAGCCGAGCAGATAAAATGTTTTGGCTTCCTTGTTTTTTACTACCCAATCGATACCGGAAATAATTTGCTGGGTGGCTTCCTGACCGGTATAGATCACATTAGGTGACTGCTCGAGCCCCTCATAAAAGGTCGGATAATAAAGCATGCCGTTGTATTGCTCGAAGATCGGCAACACCGCTTTACGCGATGCTGATGTCCAGCAACCAAACACTGCAGCAACTTTATCGTTAACCAACAGTTTGCGTGATTTCTCTGCGAAGGTCGGCCAGTCACTCGCACCATCTTCCTGAATGAATTCAATCTCGCGACCGAGTACACCACCCATCGCATTGATTTGTTCAATCGCCAGTTTTTCTGCCTGCACCGAGCCTGTTTCACTGATCGCCATGGTACCGGTAACGGAATGGAGGATGCCGACTTTCACTGTTGTGTCAGTCACGGCCAGTCCAGTTGTGTTGACTTCTGCAATGGTCGCGGTTGCAGTCAACATTGCGAGTGACGCGGCCAGGGTTTTTAAACTGTTGAGCAACGGCAAGCGCGAGCTGCCGGTTCTGATATGTTGCCTACTCATGGTCTATCCTCATCGATTATTGAAAAGCCGGGGATTTTTTTACTGCATTCACATCGCTTTCCCAGTTACAGACACGGTGTGCCCACGGTTCTTATTCTGCATTCGGTGTTCTGCTCAGCCCATTCGACAAATGCCCCAGAGGACTACGTCATTTAACGCATGGCTTATCAGGTTTGATGTGTTATGTGAGGTTTCTGTGGTGATTTGTTACTGAGGAGGATGTGGCTTAGGTCCAGGCTCCGGCGACGCGCCGTGCATACATCCATGTAGGCTCGTCACCGGCATCCATGCCGGTGACGGTCGCTGGAGCCTGGACTTAAGCCACTCTGCAAGTACTGGGTTTCTTTAACTGGTACGGCTTTTGATATAAACACTCTTGTGAACGCAACGGTAAAGAAATTACGCAGGAATGCCGCTCCAGCGAGAGAATAATTTTTATCGAAGCACTAACAAAGCGCACCGTAATTTTTCCGCGCACCAAAACGCAACATTTGCTGTTGCAGGGACCATTTTCCTGGACGAGCCACCTTGGGAAGCCCGATGACAGCCAAGCAACATATCTTTCGCGTAAGACGCAACTACAACCAATGGGTCGCCAACCAGACACTGGAAGACTATGCCCTCCGGTTTACAGCCAAGAGCGCGCGGCGCTGGTCGCGCGCGCGCGTGGCGACTACAGCACTGGGGGCGATTTCGTTTCTGGCGCTGGAGGCTATCGGTGGTGCAATTACGCTGCACTATGGCTTTAACAACGCCGTTGCGGCGATCTGTACCGTTGGTTTAATTATTTTTCTTACTGCCATTCCCATTAGTTACTACGCCGCAAAATATGGTGTGGATATCGACCTGCTTACCCGTGGGGCCGGCTTTGGCTACATCGGGTCTACCATTACATCGTTGATTTACGCCTCCTTTACGTTTATTTTTTTTGCGTTGGAAGCGGCGATTATGGCTATGGCTCTGGAGTTACTCTTTGCCATTCCTCTCGCTTTCGGTTATCTCATCAGCGCGCTGGTGGTGATCCCGCTCGTGACTCACGGCATTACTTTTATCAGTCGGTTTCAATTATGGAGCCAGCCGTTGTGGCTGGTGCTGCAACTGCTGCCGTTTATTTTTATTATCTACATCGATGCCAGTGCCGTTGAAAACTGGACGGCGTTTACGGGTACAGAGCAGAAAGCGGATTCAGATAATATTCCTGGTGTGAACATCTTGTTGTTCGGAGCCGCGTCCGCCGTGATGTTTTCGCTGATTGCACAAATTGGTGAGCAGGTTGATTTTTTGCGTTTCCTGCCTGCGCCGACACCGGAAACGCGTGTGCGCTGGTGGCTCGCGTTTATGGCAGGTGGGCCCGGCTGGATAATTATCGGTGTGATAAAGATTCTGGCGGGTTCTTTTCTCGCAGTACTGGCGTTGAATCACGGTGTTCCACTGCTGGAATCAGCGGACCCGACACGCATGTATATGGTTGCGTTCAGTTACATCACTTACTCGCCGGAAGTTTCGCTCGCCGTGGCGGGAATCTTTGTGATCCTCTGTCAGTTAAAGATCAACGTTACCAATGCTTATGCCGGCTCTATTGCCTGGTCCAATTTTTTCTCGCGGTTAACCCATAGTCATCCCGGACGCGTCGTATGGCTGGTGTTCAATGTCACCATTGCGTTGTTATTAATGGAGCTTGGGGTTTACCACGCGCTGGAGCAAACGCTTGGGGTTTACGGCATTGTTGCCGTAGCCTGGTTAGGTGCGCTGGTAGCAGATCTGGTGATTAACAAACCACTGGGATTCAGTCCGAAACATATCGAATTCAAACGCGCGCATCTGTATGACATCAACCCGGTAGGCTTCGGGGCGATGCTGCTCGCTTCAATCATTGGCATTGCTTGCCAGATGGGGATTGCTGGCGATATTGCAAAGGCGTTATCTCATTTTATCGCGTTGCTGGCAGCACTGATCATTTCACCGCTGATCGCCTGGGGCACGAAAGGACGCTACTACATCGCGCGGCCGATTGTGGAGATTGTGACCGTAGACGGTACCGTCAATTGTTGTATCTGCGAGCATAAATTTGAGCGGGAAGATGTCACTTACTGCCCAGCCTATGCGGGTCATATTTGTTCGTTATGTTGCTCACTGGATGCACGCTGCAATGATTACTGCAAACCCGGTGCAGGTTATGCAGAACAGTTGCGCGGATTTTTCACCTCCTTTCTGCCGACCTGGCTGACCCCAAATATAAATTCACGCGTGGGGCATTTCCTGACGCTGGTTATTATTATCAACGGCCTGTCCGCCGTATTGCTGTCGATGATTTATTTTCAGACACTCACGGAGGACATTGCGACCGCGCAACTGCTCGCGACCACCTTGTGGAAAGTCTTTTTTCTGCTCGTCATTATTACCGGCGTGGTGAGCTGGTTGTTTGTATTAGCTCACGAAAGCCGTGTCGTTGCACAGGAAGAAACCCAACGGCAAACACGGTTACTAATGGAAGAAATCATTGCTCACGAGCGTACCGATAAAGCCCTGCAGGAAGCCAAAGAACATGCAGAGGCTGCCAACCTCGCAAAAAGCCGCTACCTCACGGGCATCTCACATGAACTGCGTTCACCACTTAATGCGGTGCTGGGTTATACGCAGCTGCTGGAAAAAGATCCCGCTATGCCTGCGAACCGTAAGGATGCATTAGCGGTGATCCGCCGCAGCGGTGAACATCTGGCGGACTTGATTGAAGGCCTGCTTGATATTTCCAAGATCGAAGCGGGACGGCTGGACCTGCATAAAGATCAGGTAAAACTGTCGGTACTGATGGATCAACTGGTCAATATGTTTCGCCTGCAAGCAGAAGCCAAAGGTCTCGTCTTTGAATATCAATGCGCTGACCGCCTGCCGGAATTTGTGCATACCGATGAGAAGCGCTTGCGTCAGATTCTTATCAACCTGTTATCCAACGCGATTAAATATACGGAGCGCGGTAAGGTCACGTTTACGCTGCGCTATCGCAATCAGGTAGCGGAATTCAGCGTGCAGGATACTGGCGAAGGTATTGCAGCGGAGGACATAGAACGGATCTTCCGCCCCTTCGAACGTGTACGCAAACCCGGCAGCACTATCATAGGAACCGGGCTGGGTTTAACTATCACCCGCCTGCTTACCGAAATCATGGGCGGCGATATTTCCGTAAAAAGTACGCCGGGCCAGGGCAGTTTATTCAAAGCCAGCCTGATGCTCTCAAGTGTCAGTAAACCCTTGCCCGAATCCATCACTGCACCGGCGCAAACCATCTACGGCTACCGAGGCAAGGTGCGTAAGCTAATGATTGTTGATGACGAAGCGATCCATCGACAGCTGCTGTGTGCGATGCTGATGCCGTTAGGTTTCCAGATCAGCGAGGTGGACAATCCACTGCAGGTGATGGAGCAACTGCAACAGGAAACTGCTGCAGATAATCGACCGGATTTAATCTTGCTGGACGTGTCCATGCCCGGCCTGAATGGATGGGAAGTCGCCGCGCAATTGCGTGCAGCAGGTTATAACTCTCCTATTATCATGGTGTCCGCCGATGCGAGCGAAGGCCGCAACCGCATTGCAGACACCACCGACCTGCCACCCTTACATGATGCTTACGTGATAAAACCCGTTCGGCTTAATCTACTACTTGAGCATATTGGTCGCCTGTTAAATTTAACCTGGCGCTACGAAAACGCTTTAGAAACTGACCAGATAAAAACCACCAAATCAATTCCCTCTGTACAACTGCCTGACGAATTTCACATCAACCGGCTGCACGAGTTATCAGCCATTGGGCACAAAAAGGGCTTACAGGATTATCTACAGCAGATGGAGGATCATCATCAGGCACAACCGGATTTCATCGAACACTTAAAAACGCTGGTCAATAACTTTCAGTTTGAAAATATCAACAATCTCCTTGGTAAAAACACAACCGAATCTGCGAGCGTCCATTATGAACAACCATAACAATCAGCGGCCTGTAGTACTCGTCGTCGATGATGCGATTGACAGTATTCATATGCTCAACGACGTCTTGGAAGATGCAGCATTTACGGTGCTGGTTGCGCTGGAAGGTGCACAGGCATTAACCATCACCCGCAATATCACGCCGGACATTATCCTGCTCGACGCGATCATGCCTAACATGGACGGCTTTGAAACCTGCCGTCGGTTAAAACAGAATCCGGAACTTGCCAATGTCCCTATTATTTTTATGACGGGCCTGAGCGATACCGAACATGTGGTGATGGGGTTAAACGCTGGCGGAGTGGATTACATCACCAAGCCGATCAACGCCAAAGAATTAGTCGCGCGCATGCGGGTACACCTTACCAACGCGCGCATGACACAAAGTGCGCGCAGCGCGCTGGATACTGCCGGACAATTTCTTTTAGCGACCGATCAACACGGGCATTTGCTCTGGGCCACACCGCAAGTACATCACCTGCTGCAAACCGCCGGTGCCGAGGAACCCACC
This sequence comes from uncultured Cellvibrionaceae bacterium, assembly GCA_964448175.1. Classification (GTDB taxonomy): domain Bacteria; phylum Pseudomonadota; class Gammaproteobacteria; order Pseudomonadales; family Cellvibrionaceae; genus Cellvibrio. Next base: position 17,629 of record CAYUVQ010000044.1, read on the forward strand.
CAGCGTGCAGCAATCAGCGTTGCGCTACGCGAATGGATAGCTCACAAGCCTGAAGCCGGCCACGTTCTTGGATTGAATTTCTTGCCGCGCACATTAAGCGTTGAATTTCTGGCGCTGGTGGACAATAAAGAGTATTTATTACGCTTGAGTAACGCACCAAAACCCGCAGCTGCAACGGATGCCTTTAAACAACTGTTTGCTGTTACCGGCCGCGAAGCCGACGTGTTGCTGTGGATCGCCAATGGCAAAACCAATCGCGAGATCGGCCAGATTCTGGAGATGAGTCCACGTACCGTGAACAAACATCTCGAACAGATTTTCCGCAAACTCGGTGTAGAAAACCGCACCTCGGCCGCGGGTGTGGCGATCCGGTGCCTTATAGCCCCGAAAAACTAATGCCGCCGCCTTCATTAAACCGGCTTGCAAAGCGGCATGTTTGCGACTAAATATTTCCCGCTGTCCTGCCTCTGCCTCCCGCCGGCATCGGTACGTTACGCCGATATTGTGAACACCACCCGACTCATCAACGGAACTTCTATTTTGCAAAAATACGTTGTCGGCCATGAGAAAACCAACTACCGTATTTCATGACAACTTCTTTTTGATGGTCATTACGTTATAGAGCGAACTGCGCGCCGCATACTCTACGAGGGTCCAATGGCTGAATTCAGATACACCAAACCGGTCGATGTCACCGCCCGAGTGGTCGACAAACGGAGCGGAATAACGTTTTGCTTTTTTCGTTCTATTGTATTTTTTGTGGGGCTGGCAGCGTATTGCTCCACCAGTGCGGCGGATACCCAGGTCACTTTAGAAGACAACCAGATTATTTACCGCGGCCATTTATCGGCCGAAGCTAACGCGCAGGTGTTTTCACTTTATGAAGCCGCCGCGAAAAAGCCTACCGTCTTGTCCATAAGAAGTCCCGGCGGGCCTATTGATGTAGGTTTGGATTTAGGCGAATGGACTCATCAACAGGGGATGGATGTGCTTGTGGAAGAGTTTTGTTTTTCTTCCTGTGCTAATTATATCTTCACGGCCGGTGCAAAAAAAATTCTGGGGAAAGATGCCATTGTCGGTTTTCACGGGGGTGCATCTAGTGAACAGTTTAATATGTCAAAAGTTACCGCCACCCTGGCAAGGTTTCCGGCAGAGCAGCGAGAGAAAATACGCACGGATATTGAACAACAGCTGAAGGAATACATTGCATTAAATAAACAACGAGAGGTTAATTTTTATCAAAAGATTCAGGTAGAACAGAAGATCACTACGTTGGGTCAGCAGGGGGTTTACCAGATTTATCACAAGACCGGCTTTCGCGGTTGGTATTATTCGCTAGGTGATATGGAAAAGCTGGGCTTGAGAAATATCCGCGTTATTGGTGGCAATTGGAATCCCGAACGCTTGGAGCAACGTTACAAAATTTATCGTGTTGATCTTGAGAACATTTAAGCTGGAATAGCAGAAGGAATAGGGTTGGGACCGAGGGGTGTCGGATTACGCTGCTGCGCAGCTAATCCGACCTACGGAGTGAC
>CAYUVQ010000044.1:19263-24804 GCA_964448175.1 uncultured Cellvibrionaceae bacterium
CCCGTAAGGTTATAACCCGCCGCGGCCATACGATCCCATGGTTCGCTGCCGCCTTCTCCAATATGATCAAACACGTCTGCATCAAGCATCCATTGGCTGTGTGTACGGGCTGCATCAATCAAGTACAAATTAAATGCGAGCGGCGGTTTGCGTGCGGATGAAATAGGAGTACCCGTTCGCCCCTGATTCAAGTCGATCCCATAACGCTGCGCCTCCGCCAGTGGATCAAACCTTGCGCGATTAACCAGCTCAAGTACAAGCACTTCGTGTACCGTGGGTTGTCGCGAAAGATCTATCGCCGAAGGGGTCGCGTTGACTTCTGCACTAGGCAAGCTCTCGATTGCGCCATCTACTGCCGTCACCACAAAATAATATGTCGTGCCGTTATTTAGCCCGGTAATTTCGTAGGGCGGCATTACATCTTCGATCCAGGTGCCGTTATCAAAGGCGGCTATATTAGCCGGCAGGATACCCGGCTCCGTTGCGTAATAAATGTGATAACGGTCCGCCGAACTTACCGCGTTCCAATTTAACCTGACTGTAGAATTCCCCGGCGTGGCCGCCAGGTTTTGTGGAGCACCGAAAGCTGTCGGCTGACTGCTTGAACTGGCACTGGAAGACGAAGAAGATCTAGGGGGTGAGTCACCATCCCCACCGGATGATCCACCGCAAGCCATCAAAGCTACAGAGCACAGGCACACGAATAAATTTAAAAATATTCTGTTCATCATAAAGCACCGTTTTTTATCGGTTATGCCTTTGCTCCCTGGCACTAAAGGTAAATGCTGATAATGAATGCTACCAACCAACCACCGCACCGGCTGCGACGTCATTCGCAGCCGGATGTGACAAAATCGGTCACAGATCACATCACATAAAAATTACGGACAACTGGTGATACTGCCGATCCATTCTTCAATTAAATCCGCACCCGCCTCATCCACTAATTTACTGCCCAGCGGCGGCATGCCTAACGCATCACGCCGCATCATTCGCTGCAGCAACACGGAACGATTCGGCGTACCGGGCGCAAGTAATCGCGCATCAGCAATATTCAGATTGCCGTTTTGCGGTATGACATTACAGATGTTCATATCCACCAACGCTGTTGTATGACGCAGATCCAAATTAACGTTGGTCGGCCCGCCCGGTTGATGGCAGTTCGCGCAATTGGAATGCAGGTACGCGCGGGCACGGGCATCCAGCGGAGCTGAAGTGTCCGCAGGATTTACCAAGCGCGGCAAATCAGCCGGTGAATTACTCAGCGGCGCACTTAAGGTATCAATCGCATCGTGCGTAATTAATTGATTGGCGGTGCGTCCGGTTTGGGGATACGTGAAATCACCATTTAACTGTGCGGTTTCCAAACCGAGACTGAAACCTGCGGCGGCGGTATGGCATTGCATACAGTCACTGCTGCTAGGATAAATCCACTCCTGACCATTAACATTCACCACCTTGCCGCCGAGCACCAGTGACGCATCCGTGCCGCTGCTGTTCCACTCGTAGGAGTAACCGGCCCACTGACCATCGTCGTGCCGCATAAACAAACGCGTTTCAATCAGGCGTTCATCCAGATGGAAATTTTTCATCAACACACTGCCGGGCGGAAAATCCCAATCGTGCGCATCGTTGATAGTGATCGTGGTGTTATCAGGCAGCGCGAGCCAGCGCTGTTTATCCGCACCGTCGGACCAGAAAGGCGCATTAACGGTATAAGGAATTAAACCACTGGCAGGTTGCGTGGGATCAGCCGCACTCACACAACCGGTTTGCGAAAGTAAACGCGGAAAGTTATCGCTGGTGGAGCCGGCCGGATCAAGCCGGTAAATCCGCCCGTTGTGCGTCACCAGATACAATTCATTCGCCATGTCTTCCGCAAAAGACGCGATGTTCATACCGGTTTCGTCGAGCAGGTCCGGCTCGAATGTACCTTCATTTTCCACCAGCCGCCACAAGCGCCCGGTAATAAAATCGGCCACGATATACTGTCCGACCAGACCGGGAATATTGCTGCCGCGATATACATAACCGCCCGTGATGGATTGTGCATCCGGCTGCGGAATCACCGCCACCGGATCGATCAAACCCGCCGTGCCGCAATTGGACGATGGGTTAAAACACCGATTACCTTCGCGCAACCGCCAGCCGTAATTGCCGCCCAGTGCAATGCGATTAATCTCTTCCAGCCGATCCTGGCCGACATCCGCCAGCCAGATTTCATCCGTCGCTGCATCAAAGCTCCAGCGCCAGGGGTTGCGTAAACCCCACGCAAAAATTTCCGGACAATCGGTGCCCGCCACATTCGTGCCATTGGCGTTGGTACACAAGGCATTACCGGCGAACGGATTACTTGCCGGAATCCCGTATGCAGCACCGTTCGTATTATTTACATCGAAGCGCAACATCGACCCAAATAAATTCTGCGTATTCTGCGCACGATTACCGGGATCACCACCCGAACCACCATCACCCAGACTCAGATACAGATAACCCGCGTTATCGAAACCCAATTGGCCGCCGTAATGATTGTTGAAAGGATGCTCGATGCTCAGCAGAATCTCTTCCGAAGCGGCATCCAGAGTCTGACCACCAGCACTGAGGGTAAAGCGGGACAACGTATCGCGGCTGGGCGCACTGCCCGCATCGCGGATGTAATACAGAAACACCTGACCGTTGGTCGCAAAATTGGGATGAAACGCCATAGCCAGCAAACCCGCCTCGCTCGGCCCTGAATCCACACGCTCACGAATGTCGATAAACGTTCGCAGGTTCGGATTTGTCGAATTATCAAATACCCTCACCCGCCCGGCCTGCTCGATCACATACCAGCGGTCGTCATTCCCCGGCTCATGCAGCAGACCCACGGTATTGGAAAAAGACAAATCACCAAACACCCGCGTCAGCTGCACACTCGAATCCGTCGACGGCGGCTCCGGCGCAAGGCAGCTCGTGTTGGTCGGGCGCGCATCCAGCCCCGGCTCCGCAGCGGGAGGATTGTCGGGGTTATCCGGCGGAGTGTCGGGATCATCCGGAGGGGTGTCGGGACCGGGCGGATTATCGGGGTTATCGGGATCACCTGGCGGATTGTCGGGATTATCAGGCGGACTGTCAGGATCACCTGGAGGATTAGGATTCTGCGTGGGAGGTGGCACCGGATTACTATCAGTCCCCGACGAACCACCACACCCGGCAAGGATAAACAGGATAAATAGAAGAGGAAGGAAACACTTGTGCTGCGTCAGGATCGGCATAGGAACCCCCGGCATTCTTATAGTGAACCACCTATATAACAGCCCGACGCCCGATATTCCGTTTACTAACGCACCCTCACGCCCCGACAGCCAAATAACGGGCATAAAAAAGGCGGGTTACCCCGCCAAGCACCTTGTTGAAACTGTAACCAGGGAACCCAAAAGGACCGGGGAACTGCGTCCCCTTCATCCTCACTGCGAGCCAACCCCTTCTTGTAAACGTTGCGGCAATGTTTGCGCAAACATCCTGCCATCTAAAAAAACAGGGTTTCGCAACCCCGCTTGCGTGAACCACTTCACCAAACGAAGTAGTAGCAGTATTTGTGCGCAATATACCGCTAGGATTGGCGCGAAACAAGAGGGAAAACGAAAAGAAATGTTAGCGCAAACAAAAAGGTTGGGGGGCGAGGTTTGGGGAGCAGCGCCCTTCCCATGCTCGGTTGGTGCGGCTGGATAAAAGGATTTTGCAACTTCAGGATGCACGTTGCGGAAAGGCGTCTAGAACGTTATTTAACGCTTCGGTTGTTGAATGTAACCAACGGCGAGGCTTTAAACATTCCACTGCATAACGAGCATGCGCGTTTTTGTTCCGAAGGATTTATGGTGACGACATCTTCTGCACGGTTAGCTGACAGGTTGTGCTCTGCAAAATATGTAGAACTAAGCAATTCTCAGGTAAACTTCCCCCACCAACTCAAAGACACTTCGAGCGGTTTGTATCAACTTTTATGCGCTTATAAAGATGATTGGTTAGCAATTCAAATAAGCGTTTCCTTAGGCTTAAAAAGACAAGAATAGGCATGAAATTTGCGTGACTTGTTTTTGTTTTCATTTTCTAGCTTTTATTATGAACAGCCCTGTCGACCCGCTTGAACCACAACATCCTGGCCCCCACCCCCTTCGCGCCGCTCTTCGATCATCTGTTGCAGAACCACACCAGCTTTTGGAACAGATACCGCTGATGCAGCGATATGCGAACGGTGTTACCTCTGCTGAAGAATATAGGGCGGTGACTCGAACCATGTTGTCATTCTGGGTCAGTCACACTCCTGCCACTCAACATCTACCAGAGATGTATCGCGGATTTTTCGAGTCCTATCTAGATGCTTTGCGATCGGATGCTGGCTTTTGCTCCCCAGCCAAACAGGCCGAAACTGTCGACGAGTTGGCATTTTATTATGTGTTGTTAGGGTCGGGATTAGGCGCAAAGGTCATCTTACGGAACAATTGTGATAATGATTTCTCTAAAAACAATCTTTATTACCTGGCGCAAAATAGCACTCTGCTTTGGAAAGACTTTAACCAATCCCACCTCGCTGATGTAAGCCCTATGAGGGCGGAGTACGTGAAGAAGGACAGCCGACGTTTGTTCGATACTTTGCTGAATAAATTACAAAAAATTACCTGGGAAATTCTATGACACTGGATATCGACAAGCTGACGTTTGATCGCTGCGAAGATGAAAAAATACATATTCCGGAATCCATACAAAGCTACGGTTATCTTTTTGCGATAAATCACACCACTGGAACAATTGAAATTATCAGTGAGAATGTGCTGGACCTTTTCATCAGTGACGAGCCATTAATTGGCAGTAATTTTTTTGATCTCCTGGATGAAGATGAAGAGGAAATAGCGTTCTTTCGCGAGACCTACCGTCGAGCGAAAAGCCGACACACGCGCTTGCCTATTAAACTTAGCTTCGATAAATCCGTGATAGCCAACGATGTGGATTTCAATTTTTTTGCTGTCATGTACGACAGTGACGATCGTTTGATTATCGAGCTTGAGCCAGCTGCAAAGTTCAGGCAGACATATGCCGCAGAACATTACATCAAAATTTATGCAATGAGCATTGCGCCGAAATTTAAATCGTTTGATTCGCTTGATGAAATGGCGCAAGAAATTGTCGACACCATTCGCTACATAACCGGCATGGAGCGGGTGGTGCTTTATCGTTTTAATGATGACGATTCCGGCAAGGTGATAGCAGAAGCAAAAAGTGACGATATAGAATCGTATCTGGATTTGTATTATCCCGCTTCCGATATACCGCCCCAGGCGCGGGAGCTTTATAAAAAGAACTGGGTGCGCTTGACACCGAATGTGAATCTTGAGTCCTCCAGGCTGATTCCTAGCATCGAAGAGAGCGGCCGTGCGCCCCTGGATTTAACGCATTCACTACTGAGAACACTTTCGCCCATCCACCGGCAATACATTCGCAATCAGGGTTTACTTTCTTCGTTTTCAATGTCCCTGGTTACCCATGATCGTTTATGGGGCCTTA
>CAYUVQ010000045.1:0-8395 GCA_964448175.1 uncultured Cellvibrionaceae bacterium
CAGAGGACGGACTGGATGTTGAATTGCTGCGGCTGGAGTTCTGTCTATCGTCAGTATCGCTGCTGCCACCGCAGGCGACCAATAGCGAGAGCAGCGTTGCCGCAGCCAATCGGGGGCATGATTGTGATAAAAATTCGCGGGTAATTTTCAAGTGAGCGACTCCGTATAAGGGTGGCGGCCGTGAAGACATGCTAGCCACTGATGTTGACAACGTTGTCGCTTGAAGTAAATCGCGGGCTATCGGTTTTATGAACCGGTCCGCTTTATGAAGCCGGCAGGACTATCTGAGCTGTCTCCATAAAGACAGGCGGAAATTTTTCGCACCTAACCGGTCGGCATATCTCGCCCATCGTGATAGCAATTGTTAAACGGCAGCGGGATAATCGAGGCCATTTTTTTCGTCGGAGTCTGTTGTGCGCACCTCGCTGATACTGCTAAGCCTGCTGTTGTCCCTGCCTGCCTTCGCCAACTGGCACAACGACGAGCAGGATATTATGGGGACCCGCATTAGCGTCACCCTCTGGTCCGAGGATGATGCTCAAGGCAAGGCCGCGGTGGCGGCAGTGATGGATGAGATGCGCCGCATCGATGCAGAGTTCAGTCCTTACATCGAGACCAGTCAGTTATCGCGTGCGAACCGTCTTGCGCCCAAAGCCACCGCCAAAAAGCCGCTGAAAATTTCCCCAGAGCTGACTCGCCTGATCGATAAATCCCTCTATTACAGCCGTGTGAGCGATGGTGCTTTTGATATCACCTTTGCGTCCTTGGGGCGTTATTACGATTACCGGGCGAAACTGAAACCCAGTGAGCGGCAGGCCGAAGCGCTGTTGCCGGCGATCAATTTTGAATTCGTCAAGCTGGATAAAACTGCCGGTACGGTCTATTTCACGCATCCCAAGGTTTATATCGACCTCGGCGGTATCGCTAAAGGTTACGCGGTGGACCGTGGGATCGACATCCTGCAGACGCGGGGCATTGCCCATGCGAATGTTTCAGCGGGCGGTGACAGTCGGGTGATGGGAGACAAGCTCGGGCGGCCCTGGATTGTGGGTATCAAGCATCCTCGGGCTGATGAAGGCGTGGCGATTAAGCTGCCGCTGGTTAATTGTGCTATTTCCACCTCCGGCGACTACGAGCGTTACTTTATTGACGGAGATGGCCAGCGGGTGCATCACATCCTCAATCCGCGCACTGGTAAATCTACCCAAGGTATCGCCAGCGTCAGCATCATTGGACCTGAGGGGTTCGATACAGATCCCTTATCCACTACCGTGTTTGTGCTGGGGGTGAAGAAAGGACTGGCGTTGATCGACCGGATGCCGGGGTTCGATGCCATCATCATCACGGCGGCGGGTAAAGTTCACTACAGTGCGGGCCTGGCTCCGCCCGAAGTACCGGCTGATTCACAATCTCGCCAACAAACTCTTTAGCGCGCCAAAACTCAGCTATGCTAATTGCTGATGAATCTTGCGACCCGGCTGCAGGTAGCGCAATGTTTGGGCGATAACAAAAAAATAGCCGCCATCGCCGGGTCAAGTGTGCTTGAGTTCACATCCAATAATGCGTCGGGCTTCTAGAATGAGCCTCCGCTGTCGCATCTAACCACAGCGCTTGCTAATTGCTTCCGAAAATAACACCTACAAAAAAGAGAGTGGAGAAACGGTAATGATCACGACCTTGGGGAAGCTGCCAGTGCGATTGCTGGTGACGGCGCTGTTCCTCGTTTTTCTCTGGCAACCTGCCACCGCCCAGCCCGGCGCGGAAGAATCCATGCAGCAGGCGCCCATTGCGCCGGAGCTGGAAAACCTTAAAGAAGCGGTCCTTACGCTTAATCGCGACCTGCTCATCCTCGAAGAAGAATTGCTCTACCCGGCCAGCAGTCAGGTAGCAATATATGTCTCCATGGACCTCGGCCAGTTTTTTTCCCTGGATGCCATCAAGCTTGAAATTGACGGTCAGCTGGTCGCCAGTGAGTTGTACACGGATAAGCAGGTCGGCGCGCTTTATCGCGGCGGCGTGCAGCGGTTATATGTCGGCAACCTGAAGTCCGGGGAACATGAGATCGCGGCCTTCTTTACCGGGCGCGGCCCGCATCAGGATTACAAGCGCGGAGCGAAATTAATCGTTAATAAAACCCAGTCACCCTTGGTATTGGAGCTGCGCATTATCGACTCCACAGCCCAGTTGCAACCCGTCTTCGATATCAAAGAATGGCAGATGTAGTTCTCCACAACCGGGCTGCGCTTCACGGCCAATGCGGCGCGGCGCTGACCGTTATGGCGGCATCCCTGCGGCGCGCCATTGCGTCCGTCGCGTTATGCCTGTTGCCTTGGGGCGTGTCAGCGGAAGAACCGAAAACCACCGTGGCCGATCTGCGCTATGGTGTTTCTCTTTATCACTATTACCAGCAGGATTACCTCAGCGCGTTGACTGAGCTTATGGTGGCGGATAGCCGCGATGGGATTCAGGGTCACGGTGATAATCCGGAGCTAATGGCGGCAGGTATCAGTCTCGCGTTCGGGATGGAGCATCATGCGGAGCGGCTGTTTCAGGATTTGCTGCAAGGCAATCAGCGACCACAGCAGGTGCGTGATGCAGCATGGTTTTATCTGGGCAAGCTGCATTACATCCGCGGTAACTGGGAAGAAGCCGGCCAGAGTTTTGGCCGTGTAAGCGCCGACTTTAATCCCACCCTGAGCGGTGAGATGCGCGCGCTGCAGATCAACCTGGAGATCCGCCGCGACCAGCTTACCCCCATTCCCTTCAAGCGCCTGAGCCAGCAGCAGCTGGGCAATTGGAGTCCCTACGCCCTTTATAATCTGGGCTCTGCGTATGCCCGGGCAGGAGATTATCGCCAGGCAAACATTTACTACCGCGAGCTGGCCAAACTGAATGTTCCGGAAAACCCGCGGCTGCGCGCTGAATACTGGGCGCTGCAGGACAAAGGCCACACGGCCATGGGTTACGCCTCTCTGTTGCAGCGCAATTACCCCGCGGCGATAGAGCAGTTCAGCAAGGTGCTGCTCAGCGGTGCGCAGTCGAATCAGGCATTGCTTGGTTATGGCTGGGCAGCTGTTGAGCAGGAGGATTATGAGCTGGCGATCCGTCCCTGGCAGGTGTTGCGCCAGCGCAGCCTGATTTATCCGCCTGTCCAGGAGTCATTGCTCGCCCTGCCATTTGCTTATGAAAAACTGGGTGCTGAGGGCGAGGCCCTCGCAGCCTACGAGACTGCTGAAACCCTGCTGACCGCCGAAATTGCGCTGGTGCAGGATATGCGGGCCACCCTGACCCAGGGTGAGCTGCTGAATATCGTCGGCGCAGAGCCGGTTACGACAGAAGAGTTGGACGCTGCTGCAGCTGATCCCGTTACCGATCCCACGGTTTTGACGGCGGTGGTGACAGACGATGGCCAGAACTGGCTCAAGCTGGATCGTACCAGCGTGATCAAAACCCGCTCCGCCTATCTCACCGAGCTTTTTGCCCAGAACGAATTTCAGACGGCGGTACTCGATCTGCGTGACCTTTTGCGCTTGCGCAACGTCTTGCAGGACTGGCAGCCCAAGCTGGAAATCTATGCAGATCTGCTTGAAGAAAAGCAGCGTTTGCGTCAGCAGCAGGAACAGCGGCTTGCCCATCAGGCACTCGATCAGCAGCGGCGGATTCTTCAAGAGGAACGGGACCAGTTGGCCGCACGTTTGCAGCGGATCAACGACAATGAAGACGTTATGGCCCTCGCCGATGATAATACTCGCGAACTGTATGAGAGGGTTCAACGCTCCCTGGTAACTTTGCAGCGTATGGCCCGGACGGGCGAGGATATTCAGGACTACGCTGAAAACCTGCGAATGTATCGCGGAATCCTGTTGTGGGAAGCAGCCCAGCAGTTCCCTGAACATCTGTGGCAGAACGAAGCGAATCGCCAACAGATTGATCAGGCCCTGGCGCAACTGGATGAAACCGCGCGCCGCATTGAGGCCATCACCTCCACCAATCTGGATATTCGCCCCATGATGGCGCGCATCCGCCAGCTGCAGAAAGAAACCCAGAACCGGCTGGTCGAGGCAGAACGCGTCATCGATATCCGCGCCGCTGAATTGCGTGGACAGGTGGATCGGCAACTGGCGAGCCACCAGAAGCGGCTTACCGCCTATCTGGCGCAGTCCCATCTGGCGGTCGCGCGGCTGTACGACAAGGCATTGAGGAAACAGACTCCATGAGCCGCTGTCGTCTTTATCTCGCCTGTTTTGGCGTTGCTTTCCTGAGCGGTTGCGGCCTGTTTGGCGGCGGCAATGAGCGCGCGGGCACGCTGGCGGAATTACCGCCGGCTAACCTGCCCAATGCCGCGAAAACCGTGGATGTGATTGAGATTGACCGCATCGAAGCCAGTTACCGCAAGGCGTTGGCCGTGGCGGAAGAGCCGGCGTTGCGCCAACAGATCCTGTTGCGCCTGGCGGATCTGGAGATGGCCCGCAGCGAGCGCGAGCAACTGGAGGCGGATGACCTGCGCCGGTTCTATGATCGCCCGATAACGATGTACCGCGAGCTGATTGATTACGAAGCCCGTCAGCCCCAACCCACCAACGGCGTCGACATTGACCAGTTGCGTTACAAACTGGCCAAGGCTTACGCGCTGGATGGCCGGAATGTCGAGGCCGCTGCGGTGCTGGATGAGCTGGCGCAGCATCATCCCGATTCGCCATTTATGTCTGAAACCCAGTTCCGCCGTGCCGAAAAAGCCTTCGCCGATGGCGACTACGCTGCCGCTGAAAGTCACTACCGCAGCGTAGTGTCAGGAACCGACGATACCTACAAACAGAATGCGCTCTACATGCAGGGCTGGTCCCAGTTCAAGCGTGGTGACTACGACCTGGCGCTGCACGCCTTTGCGCAGGTGCTGGATCAACTTCTGGTTGCCGCCAAACAACCGGATCAGGTAACCCAGGCCATGGCAGATCTGGGGCCGGCGCGCACCAATCTGGTTAGCGATACCTTGCGGGTGATGGGTTTATCGCTGTCCTATCTTGAGGGGCCATCGTCGATTACGGCACTGCAGACGGAAATCGGGCCGCGGATTTACCAGCATTTGCTGTATGACCAGCTGGGCCAGTTGTATCTGGAGCAAAAGCGTTTCAATGACAGCGCGGAAACCTATAACCACTTTGTGGAGCACAATCCCCAGTCCGACTTTGCGCCGGATTTCAGCATCAAGACGATTCAAACCTACGAGCAGGGTAACTTCCCGAGCTTGATTTTGCCGGCCAAGCAGGATTTTGTGCGGCGCTACGGCATCACCAGCCGTTTCTGGACTGACCGCAACGGCGCTCTCAGCAATACTGCTCGCGCCTATCTGCATGAGTCCTTGCAGGAGTTAGCGACCTACGAACATGCCGAAGCTCAGCAACTCAAGGCGAACAGCCAGAAACTCACTGACCCGCGCGAACAACAGGCAGTCAGTAATCAGGCAGTAGCGGCTTATGCGAGCGCCGCGCTCTGGTATCGCGAGTTTGTCCAGACGTTCCCCCAGGACCCCAAAGCGGCAGATATGACGTTCCTGTTGGCTGAGTCCCTGTATGAAGCCGGCGATCTGGCGCAGGCGCTGATGGCCTATGAGAAAGTCGCTTATGAATACCGCAGCCCGATTCACGGTGCCGAGGCGGCCTATTCGGCGGTGCTGCTGGCGCAGGAGTTGATTGATCGGACCCAGCCGAACCTGGGTGAGGTTCGCCAGCAATGGCAGCAGCGCAAGATCGATAACTCGCTCCGTTTTGCGGAGGTTTACCCAACGGACCCCCGCGCCGTAACCGTGCTGGCTCAGGCTGCGCCGGAACTGCTGAACCACGGCGACCCGGTATCTGCCATTGCAGTGGCGGAGCGGGTGATTGCCTGGCAGCCCCAGCCTGACGGCCAGCTGCTGTTCACCTCCTGGCTGGTGTTAGGCCACAGTCAGTTCGACCTGCAGCAATATGCACCCGCCGAACAAGCCTACTGGCAAGTACTGAAGTTATTGCCCACTTACGCTCAGACCCCCGGCGCACCGAGTCAGCAGGATGTCCGTGAGCGGATCGCCGCGAGTATTTATCAGCAGGCCGAAGCGTCTCTGGCCGCTGGTGCTAAAGATGATGCTATCACTCAGCTGTTACGTATTACGGAGGTCACGCCGGACACCGATGTGGCGATCAAGGCCCGTTATGACGCCGGCACCTACCTGATTGAACAGGAGCGCTGGGTGGATGCCGAGCGGGTGCTGTTGTCCTTCCGCCAGCAATACCCCGGCCACGCCTTGGCAGCGACCCTGCCCGCCAAGCTGGTGGTGGTGTATCAGAATCAGAGCAAGTGGCAGCTGGCGGCGGATGAACTCCTGGTTATGGAACGCACCAGCACCGATCCGGATGTGAAGCGTCAGTCGCTGATCATGGGCGCGGAGCTTTACGATAAATCCGGCGATCGTAATCGCGCCATCGAGCAATACACCCGCTACGCCAATAATTACCCGCGTCCGTTTGCGGAGAATCTCGAAGCGCAACATCGCCTGACCGAGTTATATGCTGCCGGTGGCGATACTGCACGGCGCCAGTTCTGGCTGCAGAAGATTATCGACAGCCACGCCGCTGCTGGTAGTGCACGCACGGATCGATCTGTGTATCTGGCGGCCTCCGCGGAAACTGAACTGGCGCAACCGGCTTACGATGATTTTGTGCGCATCCCGCTCAACCTGCCGCTCAAAGCCAGCCTGCAGCGTAAACGTGCCGCGCTGGATAAAGCCCTTAAAGGCCAGGAGCGTATCCTGCAATACGGCGTGGCCGAATTCACCACCCAGGCCAGCTTTCGCATCGGAGAGATCTACGCTCAATTGAGTCGCGACCTGATGAACTCACAACGCCCACAGGATCTGGACGAGCTGGAGCTGGAGCAATACGACATCCTGTTGGAAGAACAGGCTTATCCCTTCGAGGAAAAAGCGATCGAGATTCATCAGGCCAATGCGCAGCGCAGTTGGAAAGGTACATACGATCAGTGGGTGAAGCGCAGCTTTGAGGCACTCGCCAAGCTGCTGCCGGGGCGCTACAACAAGCAGGAAACCCGTCTGGAGGTCAGCCATGAGATTCATTAAGCCATGGTTGTTGATCGTGGTGCTGGCGCTCACAGCCTGTTCATCCGGCCCCAAAAAAGCCGATGCGCCAGATCCCGGGCAGGTACCCACCGATGTCGCGGACCAACCGCGTTCTGCTTTACTGCCGCCGGGGCCACCGACGCCCAACCCCTATCTGGCCAGCAAGCCCTCGATCAATCGTCAGGCACAGCAGTGGTTTAATGACGCCGTCGCCGCCATGGCTAAAAAGCAGTGGACCCAAGCGGAAACTCTGCTCGTTCGGCTGACCAGCCAGCATCCCAACCTCTCCGGTGCGTACCTTAATCTCGGTCTGGTATATCAGGCTATTGGAGACGCGGAAAAAGCTGCGCAGGCATTCACCCAGGCGATCGCGGCTAACAGCAACAATCTCGATGCCTACAATCAGCTGGGTATCCTGCAGCGAGAAACCGGGGACTTCGTGGGTGCGGAGGAGCAATACCGGAAGGCCCTGGCGATCTGGCCATTTCATCCCGCCAGCCACCGCAACCTGGGAATTCTCTACGACCTCTACATGGGCAAGGGTGAGCAGGCATTGCAGCATTATCAGGCGTATCAGCAGTTGTTGCCGGAGCCGGACAGAGCGGTCAATGGCTGGATTGTCGATCTGGAGCGCCGCCTGGGCGCGAGTGAGGCTAGATCATGAAGAAGCTGTTAAGCCTGCTGTTGTTACTGGTGATGGCTCCGCAGGTTGTTGCTCAGGAGACGCAAGAAGCGGCGGCCGTGCCTAACACCCCTGCCCAGCCTCGCCCTTCCGGTGAAGCGACGATTCATCTGCAGACAACCGTTACTGGCAATCAGGAACAGCCGCGTGTGTTGTACATCCTGCCCTGGCAATCCCCCGAAGCGTCCGATATCGAATTTGAAACCCTGAGCAGCCAGTATGACGAGGTGTTTGGTCATCTGGAGCGGGAAGAGCTGCGGCGCAGCCTTGAGGCCGAGGCGGCATTGAACAAAACCAAACCATGAATCAGACGCGACTTTGCAGTGCGTCAAATTTTGAAAAATACGCCGTGAAAATGGCGCGAGACTAGCTAAGCTAATAACACGCTTTTTATTACTACAAATACATCCAATAAGTCAGTTGAAGGACAGTGCTTTTATGAACACATTAATTCGTTTCTTCCAGGAAGGCGGCACCTTTATGTACCCGATCGCCGTGGTACTGGTGGTTGGTCTGGCTATTGCCATCGAACGCTGGCTATTTCTGACCGCAGCGAAACGCTCCAACCGCCAGGCCTTCGACCGCATCCTGCCGTTGCTGCA
>CAYUVQ010000045.1:8495-19177 GCA_964448175.1 uncultured Cellvibrionaceae bacterium
ATCGACAGCCTGGAGATGGCGGGGGTCAAGTGCCTCAACATCATCGGCCAGGTGCAGGACATGCCGCAAAGAAGCCGCGCGCAAGACCCGGCGGCACCGAGCCGCGCCTAAAACCCCCGGCAAGACCTCGTCCTCCCTTCGTTGAGGATCAGTCTTTCATTCAATTGACGGTTTATAGGTAGCACTGGTTATGCGCATTAAAAGGCGACACAAACGCGAGGCAGCTGATCTCGACGTCACCTCCTTTATGAATCTGATGATCATATTGGTGCCGGTGTTGTTGATCAGCATGGTGCTCGCGCGGACCACCGTACTGGATCTGAAACTGCCCGATCTGGCGGACTCCAGTACGCCGCAGGAGGAAGAGCCTCCACAACAACTGGAGCTGGTGATTCGCAAGGATTATCTCGAGGTGAATTATCCGGCCGGTGTTCGTTTGAAGCGTGTTGAGAAAACCGCCGAAGGGGACTACGACTACAAACTGCTCTCCCTCATCCTGCAGGAAGTAAAACGGAATCTGGAAGATCAGGGCATCGAGAAAAAAGACATCTTTATCCTGTCGGAAAAAGACACGCCCTATCAGACCGTCGTGACGGCGATGGACACGGCGCGCTCGTTCAAGGCGGTCGTGGCCGCATCAGTCGTAAACGCGGAATTGTTCCCGGAAATCTCATTAGGTGATGCGCCGGAGGGTGAATCCACCACCGCCACACGGGGGGCACAGCCATGAAGCAATCGCTGCGCGCTAAACGTATGGCTAAACACCATCGCCGTCTGAATCAGGTGCCCAAGCTGAACCTGGTCTCCCTGATGGATATCTTCACCATCCTGGTGTTCTTCCTGCTGGTGAACTCATCGGATGTCGAGGTGTTGCAGACGGATAAGAGTATCCAGTTGCCGGCCTCGGTGTCAGACATTGTTCCCGAAAATAATCTGGTGGTTATGGTCAATGCGGAAGACATTATTGTGGCCGGCCAGAGAATCGGCAGTGTCGCATCGGCGCTGGCCAGTACCGAGGACAAATACGCACCCCTGGAGGCTGAATTAAAATACCAAGCGTCCAAGGCCCGGCCGTTGACTGAGGACGAAAGACTCACCGGCCGGCCCGTTACCATCATGGGCGATCAGACTATCCCCTACGAGTTGCTGAAAAAAATCATGGCAACCTGCGCGGCGGCGGATTACCGGGACATTTCCCTGGCGGTATCCCAAACCGCCGCATCTGATGCGCAGGGGGCCGAGGGCTGATGGCTTTTTATCTTTCCCCCAATACCGTCCTGCCCTGGAGTTCTTCGGTTGAGGACGATGAACGCTTCAAGCGCATCCTCAAGATTGCGCTGGCCACGTTAGTGGTGGTGAGTATTCCCGTCATCGTTATTGACCTGCCGGAGCAGACCCGCGAGGAAAAAGCCCAGCTTCCGCCGCAGCTTGCGCGGGTGATTCTGGAAAAGCAGGAGTTGCCACCGTCCAAGCCGGTGGAGCCGCCTAAAGTGGAGGAGAAAAAGCCCGAGGAGCCCAAGCCGGAACCGCCCAAACCTGAAGTGAAACCGGACCCAAAACCTGAACCGGTGAAAGAAAAAGCCCCTGAAAAACCCAACGTCGCCAAGGCGCGCGAGAAGGCGGCCGCGAGCGGCTTGCTGCAGTTCAAGGATGACCTGATGGAAATGCGCGAGGCGCTCGACGTAACGGCCATTGACTCGGCCAATGTTGCGCGCGGCGAAGCGACTGCGGCAGCGGTGGACCGTTCAGCGGTCACCAGCGGTGTCACGACCGCCAGTGGTGGCATCAATACCGCAGCCTTGAGTCGTGATACGGGTGGTGTCGCGTTATCCAGTCGTGAAACCACCAAGGTGGAAAGTGATCTCGCCAAATCCACTGGCACCGTGGCTGCCGACAGTGGCAGTGCAGCCCAGGAAGGTGCGGCGCGCAGTGTAGAAGAAATCCGCAAAATCATTGAGCAGCACAAAGGAGCGATCTTCTCTATCTATAACCGTGCGCTGCGCCAGAATCCGGCGCTGCAGGGCAAGGTGGTGGTGAAGATCATCATTGAATCGTCGGGCAAGATCTCGGACGTGAGCATTGTGTCCAGCGAACTACAGGACCCGGATCTGGAAGCGAGGCTCCTGCAGCGGATCCGCCTGATCAGTTTCCCGGCTTCCGGCGTGGCGCGGACGACGTTAAATTACTCGTTCGACTTTTTGCCGCAGTAATAATCTGGCAAGCCGGATAGGGTGAGGCAACGTCCGTAAACATGTAATAAAAAATGTAGGTGTTGCTTTCCATTCAAAGGCGATGCTTTTTGTAGTGGTGCTCCTGCAGGTGAACTGAGCTCCAATAAAAAACCCGGCGGTTGCCGGGTTTTTTATTGAGCTTGCGTTCGCTTAATCGCGGGTTTCGTTCACGGTGATGCGCGTAGAAACCGCACCTACCACACGACGGTTCTGCTCACGGCCAGATACAGTGTTGTTATCTGCAACTGGACGCTCTTCACCGTAACCTACAGCGGTCACCCGGTCTGCTTCAATACCCATACGCTCGATCAACACACGACGCACCGAGTCAGCGCGACGCTGGGACAGAGCCTTGTTATAGGCATCGGAACCGGTGCTGTCGGTATGACCTTCAACGGTAACCTGAGTATTTTCGTACTGGTTCATGAAGGTGGCCAGATCGCGGATATCCGACATGTATTCTTCTTTCACTTCCGCGCTCTCAGTATCAAATTTCACGGCGAGATTAACCGATACCGTTTCTGTCAGCTTCTGAATACAGCCATCGCTATCCACTTTGTACTGGCGTGGCGTGTCCGGACATTTGTCGCGGGAATCCAATACGCCATCACCGTCGCTATCGGCTTCTTCGACAACCGTGGGCGCTGGTGCCGGTGCTGGGGCAGCGCGGCGTGGCTCGCCCGCACCAAACAGGAAGCTGATGCCGGTGCTGAACACGATGTCGGTATATTCTTCATCAAGGCTGTTAAACAGACGCACGTCGGTGCGCCATTCCCAATTGCGCGCGAAGCGGTTTTTTAAACCCACACCGGCGTTAAGCAGCGTTTCATGGCTGGGATCACCACCTTCGGGACTCAGACGTTGATCACCCGCACCGAAGGCCGCGTAGGGACGCCATTGCGCGTCATCACCAAAATGGTAAAGGGCATCAAGACGATACTGGGTACCGCGCACATCAATACCCGTGTCTTGTGCGTCAGCTTCATATTCGTTCGCGACAAGTTCCAATGTCCATCGGTCATTGAGGGGCAGGCCCAGGCCGATATGGTAGTTATTAGTATCATCAAGTTCATTACCGAACAGGATGCGGCCGATGCCGAGATTAAGTTCTGCGCTGTGATCCTGGGCGCTTACACCAGTACTAGCAGCGGCAAGTAGGGCAGAGAACATAAATATTTTTGCCGATGGATTTGCCATTTGTAACTCCTTAAGCAATAGCGGGTGAAATATTAACAACAAGGTTTGAGGGGTGAGTCGGTGCAGACGAGTGTGTAAATATGCGGGCCAATTAATACATTTTGATCAAATAAGGTCTGTCTGTGCTCACACATAAAATGCAAGCAGCTCCAGGTTTTAAATTGCGGGGGAGGAAAGAAAAGCGGACGTGCAGCCAGATGAGACTTCCTTGTCACTGTGACTGTTCAAGATGTCGCTATGAAGACTAGCGCGTTTCTGTCGTGGTAACTTTGGTTGAAACGGCGCCGACAACTCGACGGTTTTGTTCGCGACCTGCAGCCGAATCATTATCTGCCACCGGCCGCTCTTCACCATAACCGACGGCTGTTACACGCTCAGCTTCGATACCCATGCGTTGCACTAACACATTCCGTACTGCATCTGCGCGACGTTGCGACAAGGTTTTGTTATACGCGTCGGAACCGCTGCTATCGGTGTGGCCTTCAACGGTGACGACCGTGTCAGCAAACTGGTTCATGAAGGTGGCCAGATTATTAATGTCAGCCATGTACTCTTCTTTGACTTCCGCACTGTTGGTGTCAAATTTTACCGCGAGGTTGACGGTTACGGTTTCCGTCAGCTTCGCTGGGCAACCATCGGCATCGACCTTGTACTGTCTGGGCGTGTCCGGGCACTTGTCCTGCGAATCCAGTACGCCATCACCGTCGCTGTCGCCCTCAGGTGTAACAGCTGCCACCGGTGCAGGAGCGGGCGTTCTTTTGACGGGCTTGGCGCCGAACAAATAGCTGATGCCCAGGTTCAAGGCTATATCGGTGTATTCCTCGTCGAGGCTGTTGAACGCACGCACATCGGTACGGAATTCCCAGTTGGTGCCCAAGCGACGTTTTGCTCCCGCACCCAGGTTGATCAAGGTATCGCGAACACCTTCAGCACCGTCTGCCTCGCGTTCCTGGTCGCCTACACCAAAGGCCAGATAAGGGCGCCACAGATTTTGCGTGTCGAGGTGATACAGCAAGTCCAGGCGGTATTGGCGGCCATCAATCTCGATCCCCCCGGTTTCAGCATCGGCAGTGTAACCGCTGGCAATAGCATCAAGGGTCCAGCGCTCATTCAGGACGTAACCCAAGCCGACATTCAAGTGGTTGGCATTTTCGAGAGGTTCCTCGAAGAAAGTGCGACCAGCGCCGAGATGAAGTTCGAGTTTGTGATCCTGAGCGTTAACCGAGAGTGGGAGGGTGGCAGTGGCAATAAGGGCCGCAACCAAAAGATGTTTGTTCGCCATTTCGTTCTCCTTTGAAAATAGCTGGGGTCTGAATTACCGGTAATTTTCCCACTGGCCATGTGCAAACAAAAAAGCGTCGAGCGGATCGACGCTGTCTGCGACCAATGCAGCAACAGAGTTTCCTCCTGCTGATGCGCGCGCACGATAGCAAATTAGTTCAGACGGTGGAACAGCAGGTCCCATACCCCGTGACCCAGTCGCTCGCCGCGTTTTTCAAATTTGGTGATCGGACGATACAGCGGTCTGGGTGAATAATCGCCTTCTGCTGACAGATTGCCAAACCCTTCCGCCTGACTCATGACATCAAGCATATGCTCAGCGTAATTCTGCCAATCTGTCGCCAAGTGAAACACACCGCCCGGCGCTAATTTCTGCCGGATTTTCTGTACGAACGCCGGCTGCACAATGCGTCGCTTGTGATGCTTTTTCTTGTGCCATGGATCAGGGAAATAAAGCTGTAAGCGGGCAAGGCTTGCATCGGGAATACAGTCATCGAGCACATCCATGGCATCTGCCATAAACACTTTCAGGTTGGTTAAGCCTTCCTTGCCCGCCTGATTAATCAACCGGCCCACACCGGGCGGATGCACTTCAATACCGATAAAGTTTTTTTTCGGTTCATTGCGGGCCATTTCAAGCAAGGAATCACCCATGCCGAAACCAATTTCCAGCACTGTCGGCGCTTCGCGTTGAAAGACATCCGCAAGATTCAGCAAACCGTCGTGCAGACTCAAACCGTAAGTTGGCCACCATTGATCAAACGCCGCTTTCTGGCCCAGCGTAATTCGCCCCGCGCGGATCACAAAACTGCGGATAGATTTAGGTTTGAATTCAGGCTTGATCTCGAAGGTGGGCTGATCGTCGAGCGGGGAATTAATAGACATGAGAAATTAGTTTCAGAAGTTGATGGTGAATCACCAGACTTTTAATTTTATTGCTGCCACCAGTAATGACAGCCAGCCCAGTAAAAAACAAACGCCGCCCAGCGGGGTGATGGGGCCAAGCAGTCGCGGACCGCCCAACGCTAAACCATACAGGCTGCCGCTGAACAACAGGGTGCCGATAATAAACAGAATGCCGCCGGTTTGCAGCCAGATATTGTGGCCGACCATTCGTAGTAAGGCGGCGAGGCCGAGCAACGCCAGTGCATGGTACATCTGGTATTGCACGCCGGTCTGGAACACCGCCAGCATCTCGGGTGCAAGACGGGCCTTTAAGCCGTGGGCGGCGAAGGCGCCAAGGCCCACGGCGAAGAAACCGCTGAGCGCGGCGCAAAGCAAGAACACATATCCCATGAAAGCGAATCCCGATAATGAGTGACTGAGGGGTTATTGATCCCGCCAATAAAAAAGCCGCGCACAGGCGCGGCTTTTCAGGTAACGATCGTGCTGCTGGATCAGGCTTCCAGCATCATGGTCTTGACCTTGTTCATGGCGTTTTTCTCGAGCTGGCGGATACGCTCAGCCGATACGCCATATTCTGCGGCCAGATCATGTAGCGTGGCTTTGTCGTCATTCAACCAGCGACGCTGCAGAATGGTGCGGCTACGGTCGTCGAGTTTTTCCATCGCCAGCTCAAGATTATTCACACTGGTTTCTTCCCAGTTAGCTTCTTCCAGCTGTGCGGCGGGGTTGTAACGGTTGTCTTCCAGATAATGAGCGGGAGCAACATAACTTTCGTCGTCATCATCATCGCTTGCATCAAAGGCAGCATCGTAAGAGGCAAGACGGCCTTCCATCTCCCGGACATGCTTGATATCCACGCCCAGATCTTCTGCCACGGCTGCGGCTTCATCATTGCTCAACCAGGCCAGACGCTTCTTGGCGCTGCGCAGGTTGAAGAATAATTTGCGTTGCGCTTTGGTGGTAGCGATCTTGACGATACGCCAGTTGCGCAGAATGAATTCATGGATTTCGGCCTTGATCCAATGTACCGCGAAGGAAACCAGGCGTACGCCCTTCTCAGGGTTAAAGCGCTTAACGGCTTTCATAAGGCCAACGTTGCCTTCCTGAATCAGGTCGCCCAGCGGTAAGCCGTAGCCATTGTAAGATCGAGCAATGTGAACCACGAAACGCAGATGAGCCATAACCAGCTTACGCGCTGCGTCGAGGTTACCGTTGTAATACAAATCCTCAGCCAGTTCTTGCTCCTGCTCTACGGTCAGGATAGGAAAGCTGCTGACTCCTTGAACATAGGCATTGAGGTTTGCACCCGGGGCAAGGACGCCGATAGGTTGCAGACTTGTGCTCATGTAGTTTACCTCCAGTGAAGATGTTGCCCGAGTGTAGCACTTGTCACTTTAGAGTGCTACGCGGCTTCGAGTTCCGGACGAGTCACGTAAAACCGTTCTAAATCAGCGAGTTGGGCGCGAAATTGTATAAATATTGATTCATTTGACAAGCATTCGATCAATTACAATTTTCTATTGGTGCTACCGGATTAACTCAATGAGGCTCAATATGCGACAAGTGCCGCCCTACGGCGATCCAGGCGCCCAGCAGACCCGTAATGCCGGCCAGGAGTACAAGCTGGAGGCTATGGATAAACCCTAAGCCCTGCAACCGGAAGCTGCTTTGATATAAATCAGCCAGCTGCGCGACCGGCCCCGCCAGCCAGCTCAGTCCTATTGCCAGCATGAGCAGTGCCAGCAGTCCACCGCCCAAGCCATACCACAGCCCGGTATACAGGAACGGGCGGCGCACGTAAGCGTTGGTACCACCAACCAGTTTGACCACGAGAATTTCATCGCGGCGGTTTTCAATGGCGAGGCGGATAGTGTTGCCTATCACCAATAACACCCCTAAAGCCAGCAGTGTCGCAAGTGCCATTACGACATGCTGGGCGACGGCCATGAACTGGTGCAGGCGTTTCACCCATTGCATATCAATGCGTACGTCCGCCACTAAAGGATCATCCCGCAGTGCCTTTTCCAGCGTTTCCAGCCCGGTGGGTGTATTGCCGGCCAAGCCGGGCTGCACCAGCAACACACCGGGCAAAGGATTCTCCTCAAGGCTGTCTATCACCTGACCGAGGCCGGAGGCGGCTTTGAATTCCTCCAGGGCTGCTGCCGGGGAGACGTAAGTAATATGGCTGATATCCGGGCGATTGACCCAGCGGCGGCGCAGCTCCTCCGCCTGAGTATCCGATACCTGCTTATTGAGAAACACCGAGATCTGGCTAGAATCCTGCCAGCTGTAGCCAATGTTCTGGAGATTGGTCAGGGCGATGTAAAGCACCGCCGGTAGGGCTACGGCAATGGCTACCACCAGCCAGGTCATCAGACTCTGCAGCGGGGTGCGCAGCAGACGCAGCAGGCTATCGATAGCGGTGGTGCTGTGGTGGCCCATCCAGGCATCAAAGCGGTCACCCACACGGGATCTGCTCTGCACTGCTCCCTGAGGACGGACCGGTGGCGAGGGTTGTTCGGTGCGGAGGCGGTTTGGGCGTACAGGTTTCACCAGATCACCCCGTCGTGAACAATCTGGCCCTGACTTAAGCCGAGGACACGCTTGTTCATACGCTTCAGCAATTCCAGATCGTGACTGGCGATCATAATGGTGACGCCAACTTCGTTGAATTGACGAAAAAGATTCATGATTTCCGCCGAAAGCTCCGGGTCCAGATTGCCGGTGGGCTCGTCAGCCAGCAATACCGAAGGCTTATTGACGACGGCGCGAGCGATCCCTACACGCTGTTGCTCACCCCCAGACAAGACGATGGGATTTTGCTGTTCCTTATCCAACAGGCCTACTTTATCCAGGGCAGCCCGTACGCGCCGCCCGGTCTCAGCCGGGGAGTTACCCGCGATTTGCAGCGGCAGCGCCACATTATCAAAGACACTGCGGTCGAACAGCAGCTGGTGGTTCTGGAAGACCACCCCGACGTTGCGCCGATAATAAGGAATTTGCCCTGAAGACAGACGATTGAGGTTGCGCCCATCAACGAAGACCTGCCCCTGGGTGGGCCGCTCCATCAACATGATGAGTTTCATCAGCGTGCTTTTGCCCGCGCCCGAGTGACCGGTCAGAAAAACCATCTCTCCCCGGTCGACCTCAAAATCTACGCGGGTAAGCGCTTCGTGACCGGATGCATACCGCTTGCTGACAGCATCAAATCGAATCACGGATTGTCCTGTTGGTTAAACAATGCGCGGATAAAAGGCTCTGCCGCAAAGGGTTGCAGGTCATCAATACCTTCGCCCACACCAATAAAACGTACCGGTAAGCCGAATTTCTTGCTCAGCGCAAAGATCACACCGCCCTTGGCGGTGCCATCCAGTTTGGTCAGTGCAATGCCCGTTACGCCGGCGGCATCAATAAATTGCTGGGCCTGATTGACGGCATTCTGGCCGGTGCCCGCATCCAGCACCAGCAGAACTTCATGGGGCGCCGTGACATCCAGCTTGGCCATAACCCGTTTGACCTTGCTCAGCTCGTCCATCAGGTGATCTTTGTTGTGCAGCCGCCCCGCCGTGTCAGCGATGATCACGTCTATCTTGCGTGACTGTGCGGCCTGCACTGCATCGAAGATGACCGAAGCACTGTCAGCACCCGTATGCTGGGCGATGACCGGTACATTGTTACGCTGGCCCCACACTTGTAATTGCTCTACGGCAGCGGCCCGGAAAGTATCGCCAGCGGCCAGCATGACCTTCTTGCCTTCGTTCTGCAGACGCTTGGCCAGCTTGCCGATGGTGGTGGTCTTGCCCACACCGTTAACTCCGACAACCAGGATGACGTAGGGCTGGCGGGTTTTATCGATCACCAGCGGCTGCTCCACCGGCCGCAGCAGTCCGGCCAGCAGTTCCCGTAAAGCACCGAATAAGGCATCGGCGTCGGCCAGCTGTTTGCGGGCAACACGCTGGGTGAGATTGTCGATGATCTCGGTGGTAGCTTCGATGCCTACGTCAGCAATCAGTAACTGGCTTTCGATATCTTCCAACAGTTCATCGTCAATATTCTTTTTGCCGAGGAACAGGTTGCCCAAGCCCTCAGCGAAATTACTGCTGGTGCGGCTGAGGCCTTGTTTAAAGCGGGCAAAAAACCCCGGCTTAGCCGCAGGCTCAGGTTGGGAGGGAGCTTCTTCCGGAGCGGGCGGCTGGGGGACAGGCTCCGCCGCTACCGCTTCTGCCGGGCTTTGCTCTGGTTCGACCTTGGGAGCATCGGTGGACTCAGGTTCGGACTTGTTGAAGAGCTTTTTGAAGAACATAGGGAAAATTCGTTGCTTATCGACAGAAAGGAAAGGCGCTATCCTACCACTTCTATTGTGACCAGAGGGAGCGCCCGCTGTTGAAACCGCCTGCACCATCACACGCTAAATCCCATCCGTCCACCGCTCGGGGAGCGAACCAGCTGCGCATCATTGGCGGCCAGTGGCGGGGCCGCAAGCTGACTTTTCCTGACGTGGATGGACTGCGGCCTACCGGTGACCGGATTCGCGAGACGCTGTTTAACTGGCTGGCACCGGAAATTCGCGGCGCCCGCTGCCTGGACCTGTTTGCTGGCTCCGGCGCATTAGGACTCGAAGCGTTATCGCGCGGTGCGGGCGCCAGCCTGCTGGTGGAGCGGGACGCAAAAGCGGCCGCGCAACTACGCACGAATCTGGCCTTGCTGCAGGCAGATCAGGGCCAGTTGGTGCAGGCGGATGCTCTGACTCTGTTGCAGCAGGGGAATTCCGCAGCGCCGTATGATGTGGTGTTTATTGATCCACCTTTTCAGCTGAACCTGTGGCAGGCAGTAGTGGATGCCTTGGAAGCTGGTAACTGGCTTGCAGATGAAGCCTCTATCTATATCGAAGCCGGGCGGGACTCCCGCTACCAACCTCCGCCCAACTGGACGCTGCATCGCGATAAGCAGGGCGGCCAGGTCAGCTACCGGTTG
Source organism: uncultured Cellvibrionaceae bacterium (assembly GCA_964448175.1). GTDB lineage: Bacteria > Pseudomonadota > Gammaproteobacteria > Pseudomonadales > Cellvibrionaceae > Cellvibrio. Next base: position 19,085 of record CAYUVQ010000045.1, read on the forward strand.
TACTACCGGTTTGCGACCGTCTGATCCCGATTAATTGTGGGAGTTAAGTGCGCGAGACAGCGCGGTGCGGCCCAGCGCCTCACCCTCTTCCCG
>CAYUVQ010000045.1:19277-24448 GCA_964448175.1 uncultured Cellvibrionaceae bacterium
CTTCCCGCTCATGGAAGGGATCGCTGGTCAGTCCACAATGAATTTTGTACTATCTGCGTCCCCGCTGCGCGGCAGCGACCGACCTGAGATTGGCTATGCGTACAGTTGTTTATCCCGGCACCTTCGACCCGATTACCAATGGACATATTGATCTGGTAGAGCGTGCTTGCCGGCTGTTCGACAAAGTCATCGTTGCGGTGGCCGCGAGCAGCCGTAAGAATCCCTTGTTTACCTTAGATGAGCGTGTAGAGCTGGCGCAGGAAACTCTGGCGCATCTGCCTAATATCGAGGTGTGTGGCTTCGATATCCTGCTGGTGGAATTTGTGCGGCAGAAGAATGCCCAGGCGGTGTTGCGTGGATTGCGTGCAGTATCGGATTTTGAATATGAATTCCAGCTGGCGAATATGAATCGCGCGCTGGCACCGAATATGGAAAGTTTATTCCTCACACCAGCAGAACATCTTTCTTATATTTCCTCCTCCATCGTGCGTGAGATTGCCATGCTCGGCGGCGATGTCAGCAAATTTGTTGCACCCGCCGTTGAGTCTGCCCTGGTGACAAAGTTTGCGCAGATAAATAAACCGTAACCCGGCTCAGCAAAAACGCGATGAACTGTTGGGATTTATTTCTGGCAGTCCGTGCAATAAACCGTAGTGCGATCATTCATCCGCACTTCTTTGAGTAATTTGTCGCACACCATGCAGGTTTCTCCCCCGCGCCCATACACTAATAATTCCTGTTTAAAATAGCCGGGCTTGCCATCACCGCCCACAAAATCCCGCAGGGTGGTGCCGCCCTGATCAATAGAACGCTGCAACACAAATTTGATATCACGCACCAGATCCTCGCAGTTTTTGCGCGTCATTGAACCGGCTTTGCGGGTCGGTTTGATGCGTGACATAAACAAGGATTCGTTCGCGTAGATGTTACCCACCCCAACCACAATTCGGCTGTCCATGATGAACTGCTTGATTGCCTGAGTACGTTTGCGGGTGCGTTGAAACAGATAATCCGCAGTAAATGCATCATTTAACGGTTCCGGACCCAGATGGGTCAGGAGTGAATGTGTCAGTGGGTCTCCCTCGTGCCACAGCAAACAACCGAAGCGGCGCGGGTCGCAGTAACGCAGAATGACGTTTCCAAAAACCAGATCAAAATGATCATGCAAACGTGGCAGGTCAGTGGCTTTCACAATACGCAAACTGCCCGACATGCCCAGATGGATCAATACGTAGCCATGGGCAAACTGCAGTAACAGATACTTCCCGCGCCGGCTGACCGCGAGCAATTTACGGCGTATTAACAGCGTGTTTAATTCCGCTGGAATGGGCCAGCGCAGGCTGGGCTGACGAATCACCACCTGGGTGACCTGACGGCCGAGGACGTGCGGCGTAATACCGCGTAGCGTGGTTTCAACTTCGGGTAATTCAGGCATGGGTCACCTCACTCTGGACGGCGCACTATACCATTCTGGCCTTATAACCAAAATTCACATAAGCGAAGCGGAAGGAAACAAATGTATAGGAGGCATTTCTTACAGGCCTGCCATCGCCGGAACGGGCGTGTTTTCACATCCCCCTGATTTACAACTGTTTTTCCATCTTGGCTTGGGAATTGCTGTTTCTGCCGGGCGATTCAACAGCATCACTTTCGACAAGGATGTCTTTTATTTTTTTACGGATGAAGAGCTTCCTGCCCTGAGTCTCTTCTTGCATTTGATGCATCTCCTCAATTCGTGTGGATGATGATTAGTTCTGAAATACTCCAGAAAATTTTTTTCGTGAGGTGGCTCCCTGCTTCTAGGAGTCAAGCAGAATATAAAAATAAAATGTGATGATCCTTTTATGTAATCAGTTCGCTATGTTCGTGGAATCCGAAAGCTATCGGAACATGAATTCAGAAGCGCGTGCTGATTACTTCGACCGGGCGGTATTAGATATTCTAGAGCCTACCAGCAACGCTTATCTTGCATGGTCTGCGATACGTAATGCTACTCCATCCGCGCGCGCTGCCCTTTTTGATGAAGCTGCGCATAGTAGTGGTTGTAAGGAGTGGCAATGCCCAGCATTAGAGCAGCATGCTCATGAAGTTGGCTCTGAGCACTGAGTTTTTGCACTGATTATTTTTCAAAATAATTAAAGCCAGGCCGCAGGAGTATGACAATGCTCCTGCGGCCCTTCGTCGATATAATCGGTAGAATTAATCAAGTGCAGGATGTCATCCTGGGCAGCGGCATCCTGCGCATAAATTAAAAAATCCATCACTATTGCATATGATCGATCTTTCTTGGCTCTGAACCATCTCCACTTCTCTAACATTTTTGTTTTGCCTGAGTACTTCACCACCAGAAGACATTCTTTATGTGAATCGTTCACACATTTTGCTGTGTAATTTGCTGTGGGATCGAAGGCCTCAAATAATTGCAGTGAGTTGTGTACGAATGTAGGCGTGTCTGTTTGGAAATCTATTATGCAATTTGGCCGCGCTTCTAACATTAAATGGCCGTTATTCTCAGCGGTGAAGTAGGTGTGCCCCGAGGGTAAAACATGTTCTTTCCATAATGTGGGAATATCCATTTGAAGTCCGGTTGGTTTTTGACTGTTGAGTTTTTCGCACTTAATCTCGCCCCAGTAGAATTTGTTCCGCATGTTCAAGATCTTCTGGAGAGCCAAAGAGCACTACTACATCGCCTTCTTGCAAACGGGTATCCGGTTCCGGTTCGAGCCGTTTTTTGCCGTTGCGGACTAATGCGGTTACCACCACCCGGGGCAGCGAGAGGTCGTTTAGCGTTTGACCGAGCGTCGGGGTGTCGGGCGGCAGTGACACGGGATGCAGTCGATCCGCGCCTTGTTCCTGGAATGTCTCGGCAAGATAGCTATCGCCGCGATACAGCTCGCGCAGCAACCGATATTGGCCTTCGCGCTGTTCTTTCATGCGGCGTACGACGCGGGAGATAGGAAGCTTCAGGGCCATCAGGGTATTGGCAGCAATCATGAGGCTGGCTTCAAGGGTCTCGGCCACGACTTCTGTCGCGCCGGCCGCACGCAGCTCTTCTACGCGGCTTTCATCACGGGTGCGCACCATTACCGGCAGTTCCGGTCGCAGGCCGCGCAGATGCTGCAGTATCCGCAAGGTCGCGCCAACATCTTCATGACTGATTACGACCAGCCGAGCGGTAGCGGTACCCAGAGCTTCGAGGATATCGCGTTCCGTTGCGTCCCCGTAAAACACCCGCTCGCCGGCGAGGTGAGCCTCTTTGACTTTAACGGAGTCCAGATCCAGTGCCAGGTAGGGAATATCCTCAAGGTCGAGGAATCGGGCAACCCCTTGGCCAATCCGGCCGTAACCACAGATGATGACGTGATCCTTGATCTGGCCAATGCTCGCTGAGGCGGGTGTCGGTGCCGGCTCGTCGGCGTGTGCGCGCGCTGGAGAGGCAAAGAGGGATGCCAAGGGCTGGTTATAACGAATGAAAAACGGCGCGATGATCATTGAAAATAATACGGAGGTCAGGGCTATCTGACCTGTGTCCGAGGCGATCACGTCGGTGCCCATGGCGATAGCTACCAACGCAAAACCGAACTCCCCACCCACAGCCAGAATCCAGCCCGTGCGCCAGGAGGTGTGCGAATCAATGCCGGCCATGCGCACGATCTGCGCTACCACCAGCGTCTTGATCAGCAGCAGTGCAACGGCCCCCAACAGCGCCCAATGCCAGATCCCCGGCAGGGATGACAGATCGAACAACATGCCGATCCCCACGAAAAACAAACCGAGCAGCACGTCGCGGAAGGGGCGGATGGTGGATTCCACCTGGTGACGGAATTCGGTTTCCCCCAGCATCATGCCGGCGAGAAAGGCGCCGAAGGCCATGGAGAGGCCGAGACTGTTGGTGGTCCAGGCGGCGAGCAGGGATACAAACAGCACCGTCAATGTAAAAATTTCTGCCGATCGCCGTTCCGCGACCAGATGAAACAACGGACGGAACAGCCAGCGTCCCACCAGATACACCGAGCCGAACGCGATGGCCGCCTTTACGAAGGCCCAGCCGAGTGCTCCAGCGAGATCGCCCACGTCGGCGGCGGCCATCCCCAGTACGGGAATGATGACCACAAAGGGTACCGCGGTGACATCCTGAAACACTGACATAGCTGTGCCAAGACGACCGTGGCGACTGTATTCATCCCCTTGTTCCGCCAGCTGTTTGCTGATGATGGTGGTAGAGGATTGCGCAAATACCGCGCCCACCACAAAGGCTCCGGCCGGCGGCAGACCGAGCAGCCATGCAAATACACCAACTATGGCGGTTGTTAAAACTACCTGTGCGGTACCCAGCCCTAAAACCAGATGCCGTAGCGCGTAAATCTGGGGTAACGAAAAGTTCAGCCCGATGGTAAAGAGTAAAAAGACGATACCGAACTCAGCGAAGGCCTGGATCGGATGAGGGTCCAGTTCCGGAGCAAAAGTCGATCCCCCCAGGATGACGCCTACTAATAGATAACCGAGGCTGGAGGGAATTCGCAGACGCTGGAAGATCAGCACGACGGTTACGGCCATGCCCAGCAAAAAAAGTAAATGAGGGAAAGTCTGATCCATTATTACGGTTTCCACACAACATAAATTGAGCACAATCGAAGCGGACAACTGACCTCATCAGTTGCTTGATCAAGCGTATTCATATTCCCGGATAACCTCCAGAAATTCATCGCCGAAACGTTCCAGTTTGCTGTCGCCGACGCCGGAGATGCTGAGCATTTCGCTGGGGGTGAGCGGGCGTTGTTCGAGCATTTCGCGCAGCGTGGAGTCATGGAAGATCACGTAGGGCGGTACCCCGTGTTCTTCTGCAAGACGCTTGCGACAGGCGCGCAAGGCGAACCACAAGCCTTCATCCTCAGGAGCCACGGTGACTGCCACCCGGCGGGTTGCCGTTGTGGACGTGGTCTTGATGTCGCGGCGCAGCTGGATGGTTTGTTCACCGCGCAATACCGGCCGGCAGGCATCGTTCAGCAGCAAGCTGCCGAAGCCGCTGGCGTCGACATCGAGATAGCCGCGCGCGACCAGCTGGCGAAATACGGAGCGCCATTCTTCCGCACTCAAATGTTTGCCGATGCCGTAGGTGGACAATTTGTGATGATCAAAACCGATGATTTTTTCGTTATTGCTGCCGCGCA
>CAYUVQ010000046.1:0-1882 GCA_964448175.1 uncultured Cellvibrionaceae bacterium
GGAACCACAGGCAGTACCTTTTGTGGGCGAAACTGAACCGCTGTTGATCGACTACAGCAAAGGCACCTCCTTCGATTACTACGACGCGGAACCCGATGGCTGGTCAGGTGACGACCAAGGCCTGCATCTGGCGCAGTTCGACTGGGGTCAGGGGCTGGTCATCATCAACAGCGACAACAGAATCTGGACCAATCAGCAGGCCGATTGCCACGACCATGCTTATGCGCTGTGGCAGTTGATCGATCACGAGGGCAAAGTGTGGTTTCTGATCAATCAGGAATCGCCTTCACTGTGGAGCCTCCTCTGGCAGGCGGTTCCCTATGGCATGCTGGCCGCCGTGCTGGCTTTGATCTTATGGCTTTGGGCGAAGGCTGTGCGCTTCGGTCCAACCCTTACCCGCACCGGTCATAGCCGCCGCAGCCTGGCCGAACACGTGCAGGCGAGTGCGATGCTGCTCTGGCGACGCCAGCAACACCCGTATCTCGTGGACCGCTTGCGCGAAGACCTGCGCCATCAGCTACAACAGCTTTATCCCCAATTCAATCACTGGTCCGAAGCGGTCCAGATCAGTCATCTGCAACAACTGACTTCCCTGAGCGCCGCCGATATACAACGCGCATTGTTCAGCGATAGATTGCTGCACCCCCAAGATTTCACCCTGGCAGTAGCCTGCCTGCAAACGATAAGGAAAAGTATATGAGTGACGACACTTCCCGCGAGGCCCGTCTGGAGCAGGCCAGTGCGCTGGCCAATAACCTGCTGCAGGAAATCAAAAAAGCCCTGATTGGTCAGGACCTCATCATTGAACAGGTGCTGGTGGCATTGATCGCGCGCGGCCATGTGCTGATTGAAGGTGTACCCGGTCTGGGTAAGACGCTGCTGGTACGCAGCCTCGCCAAATGTTTCGGCGGGCAGTTTTCCCGGGTGCAGTTCACGCCGGACCTGATGCCCAGCGATGTCACTGGCCACGCCATGTTCAATATGGCCAAACAGGAATTCGAAATTCGTCGCGGCCCTGTCTTTACTAACTTATTACTCGCGGACGAGATCAACCGCGCCCCGGCCAAAACCCAGGCAGCCTTGCTGGAGGTTATGCAGGAAGGCCAGATCACTATCGAAGGTGAATCTTTCAAAACCGGCGAACCCTTTATGGTGCTGGCAACCCAAAACCCGGTGGAGCAGGAAGGCACCTATCCCCTGCCAGAAGCGGAGCTGGACCGGTTTATGTTGAAGGTGATGATTGATTACCCCAGCGAGAGTGACGAGCAAGTCATGCTGCGACATGTCAGCGGCCAGGCCCAGGGCGGCTTTGGACTCGACGATATCCGCACCCTGCTCAAACCGTCCCATGTGCTGAGCCTGCAGAAGGTTGCGGAGCAGGTTACGGTAGACGACCAGATCCTCCATTACGTGGTCAAGCTGGTACGCGCCACCCGGGAGTGGACCGGCATTGCCCGCGGCGCCGGTCCCCGTGCCTGTATCGCATTGCTGGCGGCTGCCCGCGCCTATGCATTGATCAAAGGCAACACCTTTGTCACACCAGACGATGTCAAAACCATGTACCTCCCCGCCCTGCGTCATCGCATCCTCCTCTCGCCGGAGCTGGCGATTGAAGGCGTAGATGCCGACCAGGTACTGAACTCAGTAATGCAACAAGTGGAGGCGCCCCGCCATTGATGTCACCGGTACCGCTGATATCAACGATGACAAGCGGCGACCTACAGCGGCCCTAAGCAGGGTGAATTAGCCCAGCGGAAATCCAGGTCCAAAGTAGGTCGGATTAGCTGCGAAGCAGCGTAATCCGACACCACCCAAGGCGCGATAACCCAACAACATCAACCCAACGCCATTAACCACCACATCACCGAGATCTACCATGAAC
>CAYUVQ010000046.1:1982-3573 GCA_964448175.1 uncultured Cellvibrionaceae bacterium
ATAGCGCGCGGTCCGCTGGAGATTCAGCCGAGCTTCCTGCAGGTGCCGAGCCCGCTGGGCTTCTGGCGCGTGCAATACCGCAGTGGCATCACCAGTCAGGTAAAGGTCTATCCCGACTTCATGGCGATAGCGGCTTACACGATTCTCGCCACTGACAACCACACCAGCCAGATCGGCATCAAACGTAAACCCCGACGCGGCACGGGTCTTGAATTTCAGCAGCTGCGTGAATACCGTCGGGGTGACAGCTTGCGTCAGCTGGATTGGAAGGCTACCTCTCGCCGTCAGAAACTCATTTCCCGGGAATATCAGGATGAGCGAGATCAACAGATTGTGTTGCTTGTAGACAGCGGCCGCCGCATGCGCGCGAAGGATGACGAGTTAAGCCACTTCGATCACTCACTGAATGCGATGCTGCTGGTGAGCTATATCGCACTGCGCCAGGGCGACAGTGTCAGCGTCATGAGTTTTGGCGAAGTAAACCGCTGGATTCCGCCGCAAAAAGGCGTGGAACGTATCAAGAATCTGCTCAATGGCATGTACGATCTGCAGGCCGGGCAATGCGCACCGGATTACACCGCCGCCGCCGAAAAACTTGCCCTGCTGCAACAGAAACGCTCGCTGGTTATCCTCGTAACCAACTCCCGTGATGAAGATGTGAATGAACTGTTACTGGCGGTAAATCTGCTTAAAAAGCGCCACCTCGTGATGATTGCCAACATCCGGGAAGAGGTTCTGGATCAGCTGGAACAACGGCCGGTGACCAGTTTCGACGAAGCCATCAGTTACGCCGGTGCTCAGCAATATCTGGGTAGCCGTCGCGAAGTCCACAAGAAGCTGACAGCCTCGGGGGTTTACACGCTGGATTGTACGGCCAAAGAGCTGGCGGTGCGGGTGGCAAATAGTTATCTGGAAATTAAAGGGGCGGGAGTGCTGTAAATTCACCGCCGCTGAAAACCGCTGAGGCAGCGGCTTTCATTTCACGGCGGTTCGTGTCAGGTACGCTGGCAATTCATCAATATTCGGAGTCGTCGCTGGCCTCATCCTCGTATTGATAACTTGCATCATCTTCGTACTCATACTGATACGCGTCAGCCGGATACTGCGACTCCTGAGCCGCCCGCTCCGCACGTTCAACATAATCTGAGTAGGCGGGGATGGCGATAGCCGCCATCATACCCACTACGACAACCGTCATTAACGCAGGAGCGATCAGACCGACGATCCAATGCCATGTACGATTCGGTGGCGGGGCCAGGCCGTAGTTGTTCGGTCCGCGAGTGCCGGGCGCAAAGATCAAATACAACCCGAAGAAAAAATTCACAATGGGTATCAACACCAGAAGGCTCATCCAGCCACTTTTATTAAGGTCGTGCAAACGCTGGATCATAAAAATTACGTAGACCACCAGCATTGCTATGTAGCAACCCACCGATAGCAGAATAACCACTCCCACTGCTGCGGTTTCCCCCAAGCCCACACCTGCCAGCACAGCGGCAAATATGCCCACCACAACACTCATCGCAATACTGGCAACCAGCATAAAGAGGAAACTATGCGCCAGATAGCGCAAACGCCCGATACGGCTGGC